>CBINPE010000069.1:0-24024 GCA_966252435.1 uncultured Burkholderiales bacterium
GCACCTTGCCGCGCAGCGGCAGCACCGCCTGGGTCTCCTTGTCGCGGCCCATCTTCGCGCTGCCCCCGGCGGAGTCACCCTCCACCAGGAACAACTCGTTGAGGTTCAGGTCGCGGCTTTCGCAGTCGGTCAGCTTGCCGGGCAGCACCGCCACGCCCGAGCCCTTGCGCTTTTCCACCTTCTGGCTGGCGCGCTGGCGCGTCTGGGCCTGGCGGATGACGAGCTCGGCCAGCTTGCGGCCCAGGTCCACGTGCTGGTTGAGCCACAGCTCCATCGCAGGCTTGACGAAGGCCGCCACCAGGCGCAGGGCGTCGCGGCTGTTCAGCCGCTCCTTGATCTGGCCCTGGAACTGCGGGTCCAGCACCTTGGCGCTGAGCACGAAGCTGGCGCGCGAGAAGACGTCTTCCGGCATCAGCTTGACGCCCTTGGGCAGCAGCCCGTGCATGTCGATGAAGCCCTTGACGGCGCCGAACAGGCCGTCCTTCAGCCCCGACTCGTGCGTGCCGCCAGCCACCGTGGGGATCAGGTTGACGTAGCTCTCGCGCACCGGTGCGCCGTCCTCGGTAAAGGCCACGCACCAGGTCGCGCCCTCGCCTTCGGCGAAGTTCTCGGTCTCGCCAGCATCGGCGTGGCGCGACCCCTCGAACAGCGGGATCACCGGGTCGGCGGTGAGCGTCTGCATCAGGTAGTCGCGCAAGCCCGCCTGGTATTCCCATTGCTGGACCTCGCCGGTCTTCTCGACCGTCAGGCTGACCTTCACGCCCGGCATCAGCACGGCCTTGCTGCGCAGCAGGTGCGTGAGTTCGCCACGCGGGAATTCGACGCTGTCGAAGTATTTCGGGTCCGGCCAGGCGCGCACGGTGGTGCCGCTGGGACGGTCACCCGCCACCGCCTTGCGCTTGCGCAGCGGCTCGGCCACGTCACCACCGGCGAACACCAGCCCGGCGACTTGCCCATCGCGCCACACCGCCACCTCGAGCCGCTTGGACAGGGCATTGGTCACGCTCACGCCCACACCGTGCAGACCGCCCGAGAAGCTGTAGGCGCCGCCCGAGCCCTTGTCGAACTTGCCACCGGCGTGCAGGCGTGTGAACACGATCTCGACCACCGGCACCTTCTCTTCGGGGTGCAGGCCGAAGGGGATGCCGCGGCCGTCGTCCTGCACGCTGACCGAGCCGTCGGTGTGCAAGACCACGTCGATGCGCTGGCCGTGCCCGGCCAGCGCCTCGTCGGCCGCGTTGTCGATCACTTCCTGGATGATGTGCAGCGGGTTGTCGGTGCGCGTGTACATGCCCGGCCGCTGCTTGACCGGCTCCAGGCCTTTCAGGACACGGATGGACGACTCGCCGTAGCGGTCGCTGCTGCTTTTGGAGGGGGGTTTACTGGCCATGGGCGGCGATTGTAGGGAAGCCGCGCCCGACCCGGCACACGGATTTCCGCACATGGGCCGCCGAGGGTCCGCCCCCCAATCCAAGGGATGTGCCAGCGCCTGGGCCATGCCAAGATCCGCGCCTGCGTTTTTTCGACGCCAGCGGGGGCCACACCGGCCCTCACCGCCCGGCCATTTCCTCCCCCCTTTTTTTCGTGATGCCCAGACCCGCCCTGTCGCACCTTTCACCGTTGTCCTGGCGGGCCGCCACCCTGGCCCTGAGCCTGGCACTGGCGGCCTGTGGCGACGGTGTCGAGTTCGCCATCGACAATCCCACCGAAGCCCCCCTGAGCGTGCGCCTTGATGCCAAAGCGTACGAGCTGCCGGCGCATTCCGCCCACAAGGTGACGCTGCAGCCCGGCCGCCATGTGCTGGAGGCCGGCGCCACCGGCAAGGTGGACTTCATGGTCTACAACGGCCAGGAGACGTCGCGGGCGGGCGGGGTGATCAACCCAGCGCTTGCCACCTACGTGAGCGTGACGGAGGACTACGTCAAGAAGCCCCAGCAACGGGGCCATTCCTTCCTGGAGCGCACGATCCGGATCGATGGGGTCGCCTTCAAGGGCAGCTTCGCGGTGGAGGACAAGCTCTTCATCCAAGGGGGCTGGAATTTCGCTCCCCGCAAGCCTTTTCCCGACACCATCACGCTGCACGACGCCCAGCACGTGGACACAGCATTGCAGACCAAGCTGTTCGAGAAAGGCGAGTTCATCGCCTACTACGAGAAGGAATACGCGGAGGACGGCTACTACGCGCAGAACAAGCCCACCTTGCCCCCGCCGGCGGCCCCGCGGCCCGCCTTCGTGAACGCGAGCCTGGAGGTGCCGGCCTTCGCGGATCCGGCCACGGCCGCCGCTGCCGCACAGATGGCGGCAGCCTGCGAAGCCTTCAACCGGGCCTCGTCCGCCAGGGAGCAGGCCCAGCAGACCAAGGCCTTCTACCAGGCGCAGACAGCCTTCTTCAATGCGCGCAACACCCCGGAGCAGATGCGCAATGTGACCGAGAACAAGAAGGCGGAAATCTTCCAGCGCCAGGCCAACGCGGTGATCCTTCAGGTGGCCCGGGTGCTCTGAGCGGGCACGAAGGCCTACCTGGCGGACCTCAGCGTGGGCTTACTTGTCCACTTCCCGAGTGATCATGTCCCAGCTGGGGACCGAGGTGCCTTCGGTGGTGGCGATGCCCTTGCCATTCGAGAACTTGAAGGTGGTCTCGTTGGCCTTGCTCACCTCGACGGTCTTCATCTTGCAGATCGCGGCCTTGGAGGGAGCGTCGTTGCAGTAGCGACCGACGTTGTCGGTGAACTGCGAGGCGAGTTGGTTGATCTTGCGCAGCTCGTCGGTGTCCTTGAAGGCCTCCACCTTGTAGTCGAACTTGATGTCGCAGCCGCAGGAGGTCTTCACGGCGGTGACCGCTTTCTTGACGGTCGGCTCGACCTCCTGGCTGGCGAAGTCGCGCTCTGCCTTGCCAGCGTGAGCGGCCATGGAGATCAAAGCCAAGGCAAGAAACGAATATTTGAGTTTCATGGGAGTTTTCAAAAAGGTTTGAGGAAAGTAAAAGGGAATAAAAATTCTGCTGGCCCAGGCGGAGGCCTGTCAACCAGGAAATTCCGCTCGGATTGATCCCCTGAATTTCTCCTGAAAATATTTTCAGGAGACTCCAGGAAGTTTCGAGAAAACTTCTTCGGGTCTTCATTTTGTTTTCAATTTCTCAGGGCCAAGCCCCTGGCCTGCAGAACATTCCAGAACGCTCTACAGTCCGGCAATGCCCGACGCCACCACCCCCTCCCGTCCCTTGTCCATGACCCAGGTGCTGCTGTGCGGTGCCCTGATCGTCACGCTCTCGATGGGCATCCGCCACGGCTTCGGCCTGTGGCTGCAGCCCATCACCATGGCGCGGGGCTGGAGCCGCGAGACCTTCGCCTTTGCCCTGGCGGTGCAGAACCTGGCCTGGGGCCTGGCCGGCCCCATCACCGGCATGCTGGCCGACCGCTACGGGGCCTTCAAGGTGCTGGTGGCCGGCAGCCTGTTGTACGCACTGGGGCTGGTCCTGATGGGGCTGGCCACTTCGGGCCAGGCTTTCACCGGCAGCGCCGGACTGATGCTGGGCCTGGCGCAGTCGGGCACCACCTATGCCGTGGTCTATGGCGTGATCGGCCGGCAGGTGGCAGCGGACAAGCGCAGCTGGGCCATGGGGGTGACGGCCGCGGCCGGCTCGTTCGGGCAGTTCCTGATGGTGCCGGTCGAGAACTGGCTGATCCACACCGTGGACTGGCAGAACGCCCTGTTCCTCCTGGGCTGCCTGGCGCTGGCCATCAGCCCGCTGGCCTGGGGCCTGCGCGAGCCGGCCGTCGCCGCGCCGGCCGGCGGACCCACCCAGAACCTGCGCCAGGCCCTGGCGGAAGCCCTGTCCTACCGCAGCTTCCAGTGGCTCACGCTGGGCTACTTCGTGTGCGGCTTCCAGGTGGTTTTCATCGGCGTGCACATGCCCAGCTTCCTGAAGGACAAGGGCCTGTCGCCGGATGTGGCGACCACCGCGCTGGCCCTGATCGGGCTGTTCAACGTGGTAGGCACCTACAGCGCCGGGCTGCTCGGCCAGCGCCTGCCGAAGCGTTATGTGCTGTCGGCCATCTACCTGCTGCGCGCCGTGGCCATCGTGACCTTCATCAGCACCCCCCTGACGCCGTGGAGCGTGTACGTGTTCTCGTCCGTGATGGGTGTGCTGTGGCTGTCCACGGTGCCGCTGACCAGTGGCGTGGTGGCGCAGATCTTCGGCGTGCGCTACCTCTCGATGCTCGGGGGCTGCGTGTTCCTGAGCCATCAGATCGGCAGCTTCCTGGGCGTGTGGCTGGGGGGCAAGCTGTTCGACACCACCGGCAGCTACGACGCGGTGTGGTGGATCTCGGTGGCGTTGGGGCTCATGGCTGCCCTGGTCAACCTGCCAGTCAAGGAAACCGCCATCGCCCGGCCGGCCCTGCAGGGTGGCTGAGCAGCGGGTTCGCGCCAGGGCATGAGAGCCAGCACCCGTCGCGCCTGGGGCCTGTGCGGGGCCGTGCTGGCCCTGCTGGCGGTGTTCCTGGCCTACCTGCAGCCGGAGTTCCTGCTCACCGCGACCACCTGGCTCTGGAACTGTTTCTGATCCCGACACCCCAAGGTGCCGCGGCAGGGACACCGAGGGAGTCTCCGCCGCGGGCTAGAATTTCCCGATTCCGAGGAGCTTGGCAATCATGAAACCCATTGTTGGCAGCATCGTGGCCCTGGTCACCCCGATGCAGGAAGACGGCAGCGTCGACTTCGACGCCCTGCGCGGCCTGATCGACTGGCACATCGCCGAAGGCACCGACTGCATCGGCGTGGTGGGCACCACCGGCGAGTCCCCGACCGTGTCCGTGGAAGAGCACTGCGAGATCATCCGCGTGGCCGTGGACCACACGGCGGGCCGCGTGCCCGTGATGGCCGGCACCGGCGGCAACGCCACCCGCGAGGCGATCGAGCTGACCCGCTTCGCCCAGCAGGTGGGCGCCGACTGCGTGCTGTCGGTCGTGCCCTACTACAACAAGCCTTCCCAGGAAGGCATGTACCAGCACTTCAAGGCGATCGCCGAGGCGGTCGACATCCCGACGGTGCTCTACAACGTGCCCGGCCGCACCGTGGCGGACATGCTGCCCGAGACCGTCCTGCGCTGCGCCGCCCTGCCCGGCGTGATCGGCATCAAGGAGGCCACCGGCAACATCGAGCGCGCGGCCTGGCTGATCAAGCATGCACCAGCGGGCTTCTCGATCTATTCAGGGGACGACCCCACCGCCGTGGCCCTGATGCTGTTGGGCGGCCACGGCAACGTGAGCGTCACGGCCAACGTCGCGCCGCGCGCCATGCATGCGCTGTGCGTGGCCGCGATGGAAGGCCGGGTGCGCGATGCCACCGCCTTGCACATGCAGTTGCTGGGCCTGCACAAGGCCCTGTTCGTCGAGCCCAGCCCCGCGCCCACCAAGTGGGCGCTGTCGCGCCTGGGCCGCTGCGGCCCCACGTTGCGCCTGCCCATCACGCCGCTGACGCCGGCGGGCCAGGCCACCATGGAAGCCGCCCTGCGCGAAGCCGGCCTGTGGCCGGCCGCGAACTGACCGATTCAATTGATCGACCGACCACCGGTCGACCTCGACGGGCCGCCCAGCCGGCCTTGTCGATGATGACCCGACTCCTGGAGACCGTCACGTGAGATCCTTCGCCCCCCCCACCCGCCTGGCTGTCCCCGCAGCGGCCCGTCCCTTCACCACCGGGCCTTCCTTGCGCGGCGCGGGGCTGCTGGTGCTGCTGGCGGCTCTGTCCTCTGGCTGCACCACGGTCGGCGACATCATGGCCGGCGACAAGGTCGACTACCGCAGCAGCGGCGCCAGCACCAAGACCACGGGCCTCGACGTGCCGCCCGACCTGACCCAGCTGGCACGCACCAGTGGCAACGGCGGGACCGTGACGGCCTCGTCCCTGCCGGCCACGGCCACCCCGGCGCCCAGCGCCGTGCAACAGGCGGCCCCGCCCGCCAGCAACCCGAACGGGCTGCGCATCGAGCGCCACGGCGAGCAACGCTGGCTGGTCACGCCGATGAGCCCCGAGCAGCTGTGGCCCCTGCTGCAGGCCTTCTGGAAGGAGAACGGCTTCAACCTGGAGACGGAGCAGCCCAACGTCGGCGTGATGGAGACCGATTGGGCCGAGAACCGCGCCAAGCTGCCACAGGACGTGATCCGACGCACCCTGGGCAAGGTGATCGACGGCATGTACTCCACCGACGAGCGCGACAAGTTCCGCACCCGCATCGAGCGCACCGCGGGCGGCGGCAGCGAGGTCTACATCAGCCACCGCGGCATGGTCGAGGTCTACGCCAACAGCCGCGCCGACGCCACGGTGTGGCAGCCCCGCCCCGTGGATCCCCAGCTGGAGGCGGTGTTCCTGCAGCGCCTGATGGTCAAGCTGGGTGCGCCCGAGGAGCAAAGCAAGGCCGCCGTGACGGCCGCGCCCGCCGCGCCGCCGCGCGCGCGGCTGATCGACCAGCAGGGCGTGGTGGCCCTGCAGGTGGACGACAACCTCGAGCGGGCCTGGCGACGCGTGGGCCTGGCGCTCGACCGCACCGGCTTCACCGTGGAGGACCGTGACCGCGCCAAGGGGGTCTACTTCGTGCGCTACGTCGACCCGAGCCAGTTCAACAAGGCCCAGCCCGGCCTGCTCAGCCGCATGTTCTCGAAGGACGACAAGAACAAAGTGGACTATGCCAAGTACCGGGTGCTCATCAAGAGCGACGGCGAACGCAGCGTGGCCCTGGTGCAGAACGCCGACGGCAACCCCGAAGGGGGCGACAACGCCAAGCGCATCCTGGGCTTGCTGCTGGACGACCTGAAGTAGCAAGGCAAGCGGGACCCGCTGCCTTCTTCGAGCCACTGAGTGCGGGGCCTGCGCGGCCCCTCAGCGGGTGACTTTCTCCCCCAGCGCACGGCCGCGCTCGCGGCCCAGGTTCCACGAATCGATCAGGCAGGAAGTCGTCAGCAATTCGTAGAGGGTGGGCCAGTCCGAACAGGTGGCCGGGTAGAACCCCAGGGGCGCCGTGGGGGTCGAGGCAGCGGCTGCCGTCGAAGGCGGCGAGGACGGTTCGTCCGTGCCGCAGGCCACCAGGGCAGCGCACACCCCCAGCAACCCGATGAGGCGAGGAGAAAAGGACGACGAAACGGGAAAAGACGGCCGGGCTTGCATGGGAAGAGCTTCGAGCTTCAGACAACAAGACCCGGATGATGGCACGCCGCCGTCACCTCCACCTCACCGGCCCGTCACCGGGGCCAACAGGTTTGCGTCGCGGGCCAGCCGCCATTGCCCGGCTTCCTTGCGCAGGATCGTCAGCGTGTGGCCGGCCCGCTCGAGCGCCGGCGCACCGGCCGGCTCGACGCGCACCGTCAACCGGGACCACATGAAGGCCCACGCACCCATCACCTGGATCTCCTGGATGTCGCTGTGACCCTCGATGCGCGGCCCGCCGGCACCGGCCTGGGCGCGGGCGGCCGCGGCGAACTCCGCCTTGCCCATGGGGCTGTGGCCGGGCAAGAGGAAGACCACGTCCTCCGTCATCAGCTCGAGGATGCGGTCCACCTCGCCGGCCTGGGTGGCCGCCATCCAGGTGGCCACCAGCGCGCGGATCTGCGCTTCGTCGTCGTCGACATCGGCCTGGCCCATGGCAGCTCCTTGCGGATGGATGAATGAACCCGCATTGTCGACGCCGGTGAAGCGCCGGTTCAAGCAGCCCGGTTCGCAGCGCGGACTCGGGTGGATGCCGAAGGCACTGCAGGCTCGGCGGCCTCATCGGCCTTGAGTTCAAGGCCCTGGGTCTCGGGCAGCAGCAGGCAGGTGAGGATCACCAGCAGGTAGCCGCCTGCCGCGAGGTAGCCGATCGAGGCCCCCAGCGGCATGGTGGCGCTCAGGTAGCCCACCACCGCCGGGCAGACCGAGCCCAGGGCCCGGCCGAAGTTGTAGCAAAAGCCCTGGCCCGAGCCCCGCACGCGGCTGGGAAACAGCTCGCTCAGGTAGGCACCCATGCCGGAGAAGATCCCCGACAGGAAAAAACCCAGCGGGAAACCCAGCACCAGCATCATCTCGTTGGTGATGGGCAGCTGGGTGTAAGCCACCACCAGCACGCCGGCGCACGAGGCGAACAGCATGAAGCAGCGGCGACGGCCCAGCTTGTCGGACAGCCACGCGCTCGTCAGGTAGCCGACGAAGGACCCGATGATCAGGACCAGCAGGTAGCCACTGGTGTTGAGCACGGACAACTGGCGCTCGTTCTTCAGGAACGTGGGCAGCCAGGTGGTGGTGGCGTAGTAGGCGCCCTGCATGCCGGTGGCCAGCAGGCTGGCCAGCACCGTGGTCTTGAGCAGCCGGGGCGAGAAGATCTCCAGGAAGCTGCCGGTGTCGCCCTCCTTCTTCATGCGTGCACGGGTCTCGTGGTAGACCGGCGGGTCGCTGATGTTGCGGCGGATGTAGAGGATCAGCAGCGCGGGCAGCACGCCCAGCCAGAACAGCACACGCCAGGCCATCTGCTGGTCGACCAGGGCATACACCGCCCAGAACGCGATGGCCGCGATCCCCCAGCCCACCGCCCAGCTGCTTTGCACCAGGCCCACGGCCTTGCCGCGGTGCCGGGCCGAGATCATCTCGGCGATCAGCACCGAGCCCACCGACCACTCACCCCCGAAACCCAGGCCCTGCAAGGCTCGTGTGACGAACAGTTGCTCGGGCGACTGCGTGAAGCCGCTGATGAAGGTGAAGAAGCTGAACCACAGCACCGTGAGCTGCAGGATGCGCACGCGGCCGTAGCGGTCGGCCAGGATGCCGGCTGCCCAGCCGCCGATCGCCGAGGTGATGAGGGCCCCGGTGGCGATGTAGCCCGCCTGCGTCTTCGTCATCCCCCAGACCAGCATGAACGTCGGGATCATGAAGGTGTAGATCATGTAGTCGAACGCGTCGACACCGTAGCCGGTGAACGCCGCGACCAGCGTTCGCCGTTCGGCGGGTTGTGTTTCTTGCAGCCACATTTTTTGTTGCTCCTGAAGTGAAGAAAAAAACGAATGCCCAGGGCACGGCAACCGGCACGGCCGCACGGCCCGGCGAACGAACGAAAAAATGGCCCATGGGGCAGGACCGGGAGGACGAACCGCGGCGCGTCATCCCCGGCACGGAGGCGGGGCGCTAGGCCACGTTGTCCAGGTACAGGCGCCGATGAAGGCGAAAGCCGCGGGTCACGGCGCAGGTGCGGCTTGGCCGCCGTGGTGCATCGGTTGGGTTCATCGTGAAGCGGACTACTCGAAGCGAAAGCATGGCGTGGACCCCGTCGGCCATGCCGCCATGTGCAATGGAGCGCAATGAAATCACGATCCCGCGCAGGCGTCCAACCGGTAATTCCGTTGGATGCTCATCAAAAATTTGACTGCTCCACGGTGGCCGGTGGCGAGCGCGCCCAGCCGTGATCTCGGGAGGCTCAGTGGCTCACGACGTCCGGCCGCATGGCAGTCATGCGGGCCGGCCCGAAGATGGTGGCGAAGGCCACATCCTTCGCATCCCGCCCCGTCGCCGTGCGCACCAGGGCGTCGACCGGGGCCATGCGGGTCGGATCGAACAGCACCCAGCGCCCGCCCAGGTAGGCCTCGAAAACGGCGTGGAAGTCGGGCGGCGGATCGTCGAAGCGCACGTAGCCGCAGACCAGGCGGGCCGGGATGTTCAAGGCCCGGCAGAACGTCACGCCCAGGTGCGCGAAGTCGCGGCAGACGCCCACCCGCCGGACAAAGACGTCACGGGCCGAGGTGGTGGAATCGGTGGAGCCCACGCGGTATTCGATGTTGTCGTGCAGCCAGTCGCAGATGGCCTGCACCCGCGCATGCCCCGGCGGCAGCTGGCCGAACATCGTCAAGGCGGCGCGTGCCAACAAGTCGGATTCGCAGTAACGCGTGGGCAGCAGGTCGGGCAGCACCTCGTCGGGCAGCGTGTCGATGGGGCATTCCGCGGCCGAGGCATCGCGAGGGACCGTGTCGCGTTCGACGCGGGCCTGGTAATCCAACCTCAGCGGCCCCGCTGGCGCGCGCAGGCGCAGGACGCGGTTGCCCAGGGCGTCCACGTGCACCCGCGACGGCACATGGGGGGTGAGGCGCAGGGTCTCCTCGATCAGGCGCTGCTGCGGATGCTGCGCGACATGAACCATGAAGACGAAGTCGCAGGGCCCGTCGAGGACGTAGTCCAGGGTGCAATCGATGAGGTGGCGGGCGAGGGTGGACGGCGTCGGATGGGGCTCGTCGAGGCGCATGGAAATCCTTGCATCGTTGCAGTGGTGGGCCAGGGGACCGGCCTCGGACGGCCCGTTGTCTGCGTCGGTGTGCGGTGAGGTTTCAAACATCGGGCAGGCCCGTCGCCAGCACCGGTTCGGCCGCCGCGGGCCCGGTGAGCCGTGCTGCTGCCTGCGCCACCTTGCCCGCAGGCAGCTCGGTGTCCACGGCCGCCAGGGCCTGGCCCTCGGTGAGCAGCAGACGGCCCAGCACCACCAGCAAGGGCCCGAGGACCAGGCCCCAGGCGCCCCACAGGATGCTCCAGAACAGCGTGCCGGCGAACAGCAGGGCGCTGTCGACCCGGGCGGCACGCCCCTGCAGCCACACGGTCATGGCCGTGCCGACCACCACCCCCACGACCATCACATACCCCGCCGCCAGCAAGCCCGCGCCGAGGGAGGACTGGGCCACATAAGCCTCGAGCGCCGCCAGCCCCATCAACACGGCCATCCCCGCGTAAGGGACGAAGTGCAGCACCCCGGCCGCCACGCCCCACATCACCGGATCAGGCACGCCGATGGCGGCTGCGCCCAGGGCCACGGCCACGCCGATGGCCGCGTTGGTCACCATGGTCAGACCGGCGAACAGCCGCACCTGCTGGGCCATCTGCTTCTGGAGCAGGGCACACCGATGCGGGACGATGGCCGCCGCCTCGCACAGCTTGCGCACAGCGGCCGCGAGCGCGGAGCCGTTGCACAGGATGAAGAAGGTCAGCAGCGCGATGATGCCGCAGCGCAGGGCCACGCCGGCCGCCGCCCGGGAGGCGCTGGCCACGGCCTGCCCGAACCAGTCGAAGACCGTGCTGACCACCGAGCCCTGCCGGTTGCCGAGCGGGGCGGCAGTGGGCGCACGCTCGGCACCGGTGGCGCGCGCCACCGAGCGGTCCAGCTCTTCCATGGCCGCGCGGGTGCGTCGCATCGCCTGGGCACGCGCGGTGGTGCTCAATTCGGCCACGTCCCGGGCTGCAAGGCGCAGCACGGTGGGGAAACGCTGTGCCGCGCCCGACAGCTGGGTGCCCACGGCCAGCGCCAGGCCGCACGACAAGGTCACCGACAAGGCCATCACCAGCGACACGGCCAGCACGCGCAGCCGCACCAGGCGTTCGACGAACAGGACGGTGGGCCACAACAGCACCGCCAGCACCGTGGCGGTGACGAGAGGAATCAGGAAGTCGCGCAGTGCCCAGAGCAAGGCCAGGGTGGCCATCAGCACGAGCGCGGAAAGCTTGGGTTGCAGTGCCCGGGCACCTGCCCATGACGACCGCCGCCTGGCAGGTGAGGTTGCAGACACTTCTTCATGCTCCTTGGACAACAGGGGGCAAGGCAGCCGGCAGGCCGCTCGAGGACCGACCGGGACAAAACACCGTCTTCATGAGGGCCCTTCCGGTGCCTTGCAGATCTGCTCCAGTTACTCCGGCTGGGCGCGCACGATGATGTCGTTGCGCACGCCCGTCACCCCCTTGGTGCCGCGTGCCAGCTGTTCGGCGCGTGCCTTCTCGGCCGCCGACTTGGCAAAGCCGGAGAGCTGCACCACCCCTTGCAGCGTCTCGACGCTGATGGCCATGGCGCTCACGGTCTCATCCTCGGCCAGCTTGGCCTTCACGCGGGTGGTCACGGTGGCGTCGTCGACATAGGCGCCGACAGTTTCCTGGTCGCGCGAGACCGCGCAGCCGGTGGTGTTGACGACCAGGCCACCCAGCGAGAGGGTGGCGGCCAGCAGGAGGCCGATACGTTTGTTGTTCATGTTCATGGGAATCTCCTTGGAGGGGTTGGGGAAAACTGCGACTGCAACTGCGGCAAAACATCCAGGGGGAAGAAGGCCGCCTCACTGGCGGATCCAGTCCTTCAGTTCATCGGCATGCTCTTCCTCCTGCGCCAGGATGTCTTCCAGCATGCGGTGCGTCGTGGGGTCCTTGTCGCCCAACAGGGCGATCATCTGGCGGTAGGCCTCGATGGCGACGCGCTCGGCCACCAGGTTGCTGCGGATCATTTCCTGCAGGTCGGCGGGCTCGCTGTAGTCGGCATGGCTGCGCGCCAGCAGGTTGGAGGGATTGAAGTCGGGCGAGCCACCCAGCTGCACGATGCGCCGTGCCAGCAGGTCGGCGTGGGCAAGCTCCTCGTTGGCGTGCACCAGGAACTCCTCGGCGATCTTGGGTGAGTTCAGCCCTTCCGCGGTGAAGTAGTGGCGGCGATAGCGCAGCACGCAGGTCAGCTCGGTGGCCAGCGCATCGTTCAACAGACGCACGATGTCGTCGCGCCAGGGACCGTAGGCGGGTGTCACGGCACCATCGCCCAAGTCACGCCGCGCGGCATCAAGGCCGGCCTCGTCGAGCTGCAGGCGCCGCTTGGCTTGAAGGGCAGGCTGGTCGGGTGTGGATTTCATGGTGGACTCCGGTAAGACATCGCAAAGGGATGGAGGAAACGGGCGGAGCAGGCAGCTCCCGGGGGGCCGGCTTTCTCCTCTTCAGGGCCCCTCGATCTGTGGGTGTCAGCGTAGGCAGCCCGTCTGGACGAATGAATAGGCCGGCACATCGTTGATCTGTCGGACAGGACCGACAGGCCGTCCCCGCCTGTCGAGGGGTGATCGGTTCCGACGTGCGAACGGGATGCACGCCGGCACCCTCACCTCCTGACCGCCCCCACCATGCGGCCATGCCCCAAACCCTCCCTCATCCATCCGCTTCCGAAGCACGCCCTCGTCCTGCGCAAGGCAAGCGGACGCTGAACGCCCTGAACGTGCGCGCGCGGGCCGTGCTCGTGAAGGACTCGCTGCTGGCCTGGCAGCGCGACCGCGCAGCCAGCATGGGGGCGGCCCTCGCCTACTACACCCTGTTCTCGATCGGCCCCCTGCTGCTGATCGTGATCACGGTGGCGGGCATGGTGTTTGGGGTGGAAGCCGCCCAGGGCGAGATCTCCGCGCAGATGCGCGACCTGGTGGGCGATGAAGGCGCCCGGGCCATCGAGGCCTTGCTGGCCAGCGTGCACCGCAGCGACCGCTCGCTGCTCGGCACGCTGCTCAGCGGCAGCCTGCTGCTGGTCGGCGCCACCTCGGTGCTGGCCGAGCTGCAGAGCGCACTCGACCGCATCTGGCACACGGTGGATGATCCCCCGGCCGTTCAAACCGCAGGCTGGAAGGCGGTGGTGCGCACGCGGCTGCTGTCGTTCGGCCTGATCCTCGGCGTGGGCTTTCTGCTGACGGTGTCCTTGGTGACGAGCGCCGCACTGGCGGCCTGGAGCCGGTGGTGGGCACCCGCCTTCGCCGCCTGGCCCTGGGTGCTGGAAGGCCTGAACTTCCTGCTCAGCTTCACGTTCACGGCGCTGCTGTTCGCCATGATCTACCGCGTCATGCCCAGCACCACCATCGCCTGGCAGGACGTGGGTGTCGGCGCCGTGGTCACCGCCCTGCTGTTCAACGTGGGCAAGGCCCTGATCGGCCTGTACCTCGGCACCAGCGGCTTGGCCTCGGGCATCGGGGCGGCTGGCTCCGTGGTGGTGCTGCTGGCCTGGGTCTACTACTCGGCCCAGGTCTTCCTGGTGGGCGCGGAATTCACCTGGCTGTATGCCTACCGTTTCGGTTCGCGCGCTGAACAGGCCGGGCGCCCAGCCGCTTGAGCGGGTGAGCCCTCAGCTGGCGTCGGCGGGCGCCTACGGCGGGATCAAAAACCCGCCTACACCGTCCAGCTGGGGCGCCACGCACCATGAAACGACGCGGCATGCGCTGCCGCCCGACGCGTCGATTCGCAACACGACCCACGTCTTTCCCTCAACTACCGGAGAAGCTCATGTTGCTCAAGAGATTCGCCTTTTTTGCCCTGGCCTCGGGCCTCACCGCACAGGCGGTCCGGATCTTTCTGCAGAACGTCGAACGGCATCACCGTGCCCGTCTGAAGTCCCAAGCCAAGCACGAGTTGCACCGCTGGGAGAACGAAGGCGGCAACCTGAAGCCGCCCGAGATGCCCGCGCAGTCTCGATGACGCTTCAGCGTCTTTCTCATGCCCGGCGGCGCATGCCCACCGTCAATCCCAGCGCGCACAGCGCCAGGACCCACACGATGACGGCGCCGCTGGGCAGGTCCAGCAGGGCCGACAGCACCAGCCCGCCCGCATAGCCCACCCAGCCCAGTGCATAGGCCGCGCTCAGTCGCCGTGGGGCCCGCGCGCCCTTGAGGCAGGTGGTCCCAAGGGCCGGAATGATCAGGCTGGAGAACACCAGGTACACCCCCACCAGTTGCACAGACGCGGTGACCGCGAGTGCAAAGCCGGCGTAGAAGCCGAAGCGGCCGAGCCGCTGCACCCAGCCCAGCCGCAAGGCAACCAGCAGCACCGCCGAGAGCGCCGCCAGCCACATCAGCTGCCGTGTGTTCACCCAGAGGATCTGCCCGACCAACAGGTCTTTCAGGTGTTCCCCACCGTGCGGATTGCCCGCCAGCAGCAGGATGCCGGCGCAGGCCGCCAGGATGAACATGACCCCGATCAGCGCCTCCTGCTGCGCAGGCGCACGACGCTCGGTCCAGGTCAACACCCAGGCGCCAAGCAGGGCCGCCCCGACCGCGGAAGCCTGCGCGGCCACACCGTCGCCAGGCAGGCCCAGCGCATCGGCCACCATCACCCCAAGCCCGGCGATCTGCGCGATCGCAAGGTCGATGAAGACGATCCCGCGGTCCAGCACCTGCATGCCCAGCGGCACGTGGGTCAGCAGGACCAGCGTGCCGGCCAGCAGGGCGGGGCCCAGGATGCCCCAGTCGAGCGCCTCTGTGTTGAGCGTGAGCATCGTGTCCTCCTCTCGTCAGGGCATGGTGCCCGCGACCGCGGCCTGCAAGCGGGACAGCGTGTCGTCGAACAGGCTGAACAGGTCACGCGCAGCGTCCGTGCCGCCCACCGTGAAAGGCAGCTTCACTTCGGGAATGTGGGCGTTCTGGCTCAGCCAGTGGGCGGCGCGCGGGTCCTGATAGGCGGCGAAGACCACCATCCGAGCCGGCGTGCCCTGGCGCGTCGAGGTCGCCAGCACGCTCTGCAAGTGTGAAGCGGTGGGCTCGACCCCCGGCTTGGGCTCCAGCACCGCCACCTCCTTCAGGCCCAGCCAGTCGTACAGATAGACGAAAGCCTTGTGCTGCGAGACCACGGGCAGTCCACGCAGCGGTGCGGCCTGTGCCGTCCAGCGCGCCATGGCCGCCTGCCAGCGCTGGCTGAAGTCGGCCTGGCGCTGCGCGTAGTCGGCCGCATGCGAGGGGTCCAGCTGCTGCAGGCGCGCGGCCAGGGCCGTGGCCACCCGGGCGATGAGGCGCGGGTCGGTCTGGATGTGCGGATTGCCCGCAGCGTGCACGTCACCCTGGGCGCGGTCGAGCTGGGCGGGCACGTCAAGCAACGGCAGGCCGTCGGTGGCGGCGAAGTAGCCGGGCTGTCCGGGCTGCACTTTGGCGTTGCCAGACTGCTGCAGCAGCACCGGCAGCCAGCCAATCTCCAGCTCTGCACCCGTACACACCACCATGTCGGCATTGCGCGCGCGGGCGATCAGGCTGGGGCGGGCCTGGATCTGGTGCGGGTCCTGCAGCGCGGTGGTGGCCACCGACACCTCGACCTGCGGCCCGCCCAGCTCCTGCACCAGGGCACCCCACTCGGGCTCACAGGCGAGCACGCGCAGGGCCGCCTGCGCAGGGGCGGCCCCCGCCAGCAGCGCCAGCGTGAAGGCCAGGGCGGCGCCGAGCCGCAGCGGCAGACGGTCGAGCAATTTCAATGAAGTCATGTCGTTCTCCTGGAAGGGGCGTTCAATAGCCATGGGCACCATGTGCACCCAGGCTCATCTGGTACTGCAGGAAAAGCTGGCGGTCGGCCGGCCCCGGACGGGCGCGGTCCTCGGCCAGCTGCAGGCGCAAGCGCGAGAACTCGCTGGGATTGAAGTCCACCATCAGCGTGTGCTTGGACGGCCGGTGCAATCCCTCCCCTGCATCGCCTCCATCGGTGGCGCCACCCTGCAGCCGCTCGGTGCGCAGGCCCACCCGCCAGCGCGGCATGAACTGGTAGACCGCCTGCAGGTACCCGCCGGACTGCACCACCCGGTACGCGTCGGCGGGCCCTCCCGCGGCCACATCGGGGACGAAGCTGCCGCTGCGCGTGCTGCGCAGGTATTCGCCCTGCAGCTTGAAGTTGGTGCGCGTGGCCTGGCCGTCCGGCGCCCACTTCCACAAGGCATCGGCCACCCAGACCCGGGTGCGTCCGCTGAAGCTGCTCTCCAGCGACGAGCCATCCGTGGCAGCGCCAGACAAGCGCTGGTCCCCCGCCTTGGCGTTCAGCACCGACACCCCAGCCCGCCAGCTGTGGCTGATCCCCACGTCCCCGCCGGTGTGCGCGGTCAGCGCCGTCATGCCCGCGCCGTTGCGGCCGTTGCCGTCACCGGGGTAGGTGCGCCCCCGCCCCAGCTCGGCACCCAGTTCGACAAAGCGGTCGGTGGGCGCCAGCCAGGTGAGCTGCACACCATCATCGCCATACTGCGTGCCCAGCAGGGCTTGGTAGGCCAATGGGTTGTCGACGAAATCCCACGTGTGCGCATGCTGCGCGTTGAGGTAGCCGATGCCCGACAGGAAGCGACCTGCCTTGAGGGTGGCGCCACCGCCCAGGCCCAGCGTCTGCACGTAGGCCTCCTCGACCGACACCGCATCGTCGGGGTGCAACGCGATGTGCGCCACGCCACGCAGCCAGGGATCGATGTTGGCCGCAAGGCCCAGCTCCGACTCGGCCAGGCTCAGGCCGCGGGTGCCGGGCCCGATCTCGGCGCCCGCGGGCAGGCGGGCTCCGCTGATGGCATAGCTGGCGGGGTCCTGGGACGTGCGGGTGTACAGGCCCGAGAGGATCAGTGACAGCGCCGGGTTGAACGCACTTTCCCCGGGGCCGGCAACCGCGGGAGCGGAGACGGCGGCTGTGGGGATCGGGGCCCCCATGGGAGCAGGCGACGGCGAGGGGCTTGGCGGAGGCACGGCCGCAGCCTGCGCCTCGGCGGCCTTGAGGCGCTGCTCGAGCGCTTCAAGGCGCGTCTCGTAGCTGGCGCGCAGGGCCTGGATCTCCTGTTGCAGGGCGCGGAGGTCCGCGGTGGTGGGTGATGGTGGGGTCTGGGCCTGGGCGGCCCAAGGCGCAGCCAGGGCGAGCGCCAGGCTCACCGGCAGGTGCTTGTGCATCATGGTTCTTTGTCTCGAAGCGGATGAAAACAGATCGGCCCCTGGCCGCGATGGATACGGCAGGGGCATGAAGAGGTGATCGTTCAGCGTCGAGCGAGAGGGGGGCCGCGGCTCAGGTAGGCAGGCACCAGGGGTGCCTGCCACACACTGCGCAGCGCGCTGCGCGGCCGCACATGGGAACCAATAGCCTGGCGCCGCAGGGCGAGCACCGGCGCCAGGAGGGCCGCACACACGGAGGCGGCGACCAGGCACAGGCCACAGTGATGACCGAGCGCAGCGTCGCCCCGGTCCGGGTCGACCGCTTCCTTCTGGAGGATGGCGCCGGGCCGCAGGTCCGCAGGCCCGAGGTGCGACAGACCATGCCAAAGCGCCGCGGACTGCGCCAGGGGCACCAGCCACAGCAGCCACCAGATCAACCGCGAGCGGCTGCCGAAGAGGCGTCGGACGAGGGGCACGGAAGAGCGCATGGGAAGCACATCTTACCCACCGCAGGCGCACAAACAAACGCCGCGCACCCGCCTTGGAGAGGCAACGGGTGCGCGGCGCTTTTCCGAACGGAGTTGGGTGTCTTCAGCTCTTGCCGAAGCGTGCCTGGGCTTCCTTCACGCACGCATCCTTGGCGTCGCCCGAGAGGCTGTCACAGCGCTCCTTCGCGACCTTGTAGTCGGCCTCGGCCTTGGCGTGCTGGGTGTCGCTGCGCACGCTGCTGTTTTTCTCCGTGGCCTTCAACTCGGCCATGGCCTTGGTCTTGGCGGCCTTGGCTTCCTCGCGGCACACGTCCTTCACGTTGCCCGACTTGTCGTCGCAGCGCTCGATGGCCACTGCATAGTCGCCATTGATGCGAGCCTTCTGGACGTCCAGGCGATTCTTTTCGGTGGCCTTGGCCTGGTAATGCGCTTCGGCCACGGCGACGTTGTGCTTGGCCTTGGCTTCCTCGACACAGATGTCCTTGGCATTGCCGGCCAGCGAGTCACACGCCGCCTTCTCGGTCTTGTAGGTGCCATCGGCGGCAGCCGTCAGCTCGTCAGCGGCATGGGCACCGATCGCCGTCCCGGCCGCCGTGCAGGCCACGATGGCCAGGTGGAGAAAGGGCAGACGGGCAGCTTGCAGGGTCTCTTTGATCTTGAGGTTCATCATCTTGTGATCTCCTGATGTGTTGTGTTGAAAGAAAGGCACAGGGCTAGAGGCGCGCGCAAGCGGGGCTCTGTCCATGCCTGTGCTGCGGGCATCGCCGACAGCCGGGGTTCTCCATCGGGCAAAAGGCGGGCGGCCTGCGTGCCGGCGCGGGTGACACCCGCCTTTGCGCGATGGAGCCTTCCCTGCACCTGCGGCCTGAGGCGGCCGGCAGGCCAGCGGTGCAGCCGTCAGATCGACTGGACCTTGTCCTCGGTCCGGGCCCATTGGTCCGAGACCTTGCGCTCCCACTCGGCCACCTGGCGGGCTGCCACGTCCTTGGTGATGCCGTAGCGCTCCTGGATCTTGCCGGTGAGCTGCTCCTTGCGGCCTGCAACCACGTCGCAGTCGTCATCGGTGAGCTTGCCCCACTGTTCCTGGGCCTTGCCCTTGAGTTGCTTCCAATTGCCTTCGATGCGATCCCAGTTCATTTGCTTCTCCTTCGCGCAGCGACTGCGCATGGTTGGGTTGACTGCCTGCCGGGGGGCGGCATGGGCCGCGGGCCACCAGCTCGGGAATCGGTCGGCTCGCCGAACCGTGTGATCACTGTACGAACGGGTCCGGACAGGGCCTGTCGGCCAGCGGCGGGGCACCCTGTAGGAGAACTTGCCGATGAGTTGCCGGTGCTTGGCGGGGGCAGATGCCGCCGCTAAACTGGCCGTCTGTTCTCCCACCGAAGTAAGCCCCGATGATTCGAGTCGCCATCGTTGATGACCACGCGATTGTTCGCACCGGCCTGCGCCAGTTCCTGTCCGAGCACGTGGACCTGCGGGTCACGGGTGAGGCTTGCAATGGGCTGGAGGCCCTCGAGCTGGCCCGCGCAGGAGACGTCGACGTCATGTTGATGGACCTGTCGATGCCGGGCCAGGGCGGCGTGGATGCCCTCGGCGCCATCAAGGCGCGCTTCCCCGACCTGCCGGTGCTGATCCTCAGCGGCTTTGCCGCCGCCCACTACGCCATCATGTTGCTGCGCCAAGGTGCCAACGGCTACCTGAACAAGGACTGCGATCCCGAAGAGATCGTCACTGCCATCCGGACCGTGGCCCGCGGCCGGCGCTACATCACCCCTGCCGTGGCCGAACTGCTCGCCGACGGCGCCATGGGCAGCGGCGACCAGCCGCTGCACGCCAGCCTGTCCGAGCGTGAACTGCAGGTCTTCCTGCGGCTGGCCCAGGGTGAGACCGTGGGCAACATCGCCGAGAGCACCTTCCTCAGCGTCAAGACGGTCAGCACCTACCGCACACGGGTCCTCGAGAAACTCAAGCTGCAGACCAACAGCGAACTCACCTACTACGCCCTCAAGAACGGGCTGATCCAGTAGTCGGCACTCGCCCCTTCTCCCCGGCTCCTCACAGCGCAGGCGCTGTCGGCCTGCACCGACAGCGCCCGGGGTTGTCTGCCGACAGGCACGTCAAGCATCGGCGACTACGCTGGCTTGTCCCCTCACGTGCCCTGTCCTGCCATGAAATCCAATCCTCGCGCCTCCGGGTCTCGCCGCTTCAAGCCGCTGTATTGGGGCCTCGGTGGCACCGCCCTGGTGGTGGTCGCGGGGCTGGGGATTGGCGAGTCGATGGGGTGGTCGTTCCTGCGCAAGCCCCTGGAGCGCGCCATCACGACGGCGCTGCACACGCCGGCCGTGATCACCGAGCCGTTCCGCGCGCACCTGCTGTGGAGACCTTCGCTGCAGGTGGGACAGCTGCAGCTGGGGCCTCAAGGCGACAAGGACGCGGAGGGGACACAAGCGTCTGCCGAGTCCGCCGCCGGCCCCTGGCTCGACATTGACGCGCTGCGCCTGGAATGGCGCTGGCGCGACTTGGCGCGCTGGCGCTGGGCGCACGCCCCCCTGCGCCTGCGGGCTCTGCACATGGACCGGCTCGACGCGCATCTGATGCGCACCGCCGATGGCAAGGCCAACTGGACACCGGAGCGAACCACGGAGCAGGCCAAGGACAACACCCCCGCGACCTTGCCAGTCATCGACTCCCTGCGCATCCGTGGCGGCCTCATCGACTACCGCGACGAGGTCTTGAACACCACGCTGCATGTCGTCCTGCAAGGCAGTGAAGGATCGGCAGAAAAGCGCAAGACGGGCGGCGACGAGGGAGGCTACGAGATCGGCATCACGGGGCGGGTGCGCGCCCTGCCCCTGTCCCTGCGGGCCACGCTGTCGAGCGCCGTGGCCGTCTTCCAGGACGGTGAACGCACAGGAGCCGTGCCGGCAGCGTTCCACGTCGAGGGTCGGGCCGGCGCCGCCCAGGTCGATCTCAACGGGTCGGTGACCTCCGTGTCGAGCGGTGGCTCGCTCGATGCCGAGCTGCGCATCCGCGGCGAATCATTGGGTACCTTGGGAGCACCGCTGAGCGTGACCCTGCCCACCACACCACCGTTCGACCTGGACGGCCAGATCGCCTACCACGATGGTGTCTGGCGCTTCGTGCCGCGGCATGCCAATGCGGGCCACAGTCGCCTGTCGGGCGACTTCACCTTCGACACCCGGCCCACCCCGCCCCTGCTCACCGGCCGGCTGACCGGCTCCCGGCTGGCCCTGGCCGACCTGGGGCCGACCATCGGCACGCCGACCTCGCTCACCCCCCCGTCCTCGCGCCCGGTCGACCGGCGGCTGCCGACGCACGAGTTCGACCTTCCCTCCCTGCATGCAATGAATGCCCGGGTGCAGGTCAACATTGACGAGCTGGACCTGGGCACATCGCTGCTGGCGCCCTTGCGCAATCTGCAGGGGCGCGTCGAATTGCAGGACGGCACCCTGCACCTGAACGCGCTCAAGGCCGTGGTGGCGGGCGGCACGTTCTCGGGCCATACCAGCCTGGCCACCCGGGACGATGCGGCGCACTGGGCCACCGAACTGCGTTTCGCCCACATGGACATGGCCGCATGGCTGGGCTCGGCCAACCGGCCCGCGGCTGCGCGGCCGCGCAGCCAGGCCACCAGCTCTGCGGCCCGGCTGCAGCGCGAGCGGGCCGAAGCCCGCTCGGCACCCACGGGCCAACCCGTGCAGGCCTATGTGACAGGCGCCCTCGACGGCGAGGTGAAACTCACCGGCCAGGGTCGCTCGACGGCGGAAATCCTGGGCTCGCTCGACGGCCAAGTGCGCCTCAACCTCAGCGAAGGCACGCTCTCGCACCTGGCCACCGAAGTCGCCGGGCTGGACCTGGCCCAGTTGATCGGCGTCGGCCTGCGCGGCGACGAATCGCTCCCCCTGCATTGCGCGAAAGTGGAGATGAACGTGCGCCATGGCGTGGCCACGCCCCGCTATGCGGTGATCGACAACGCCGACAGCACGCTGCGCGTGACGGGGCAGGTCGACCTCGCCCATGAAAGGCTGGCGCTGGTGACGAGCGTGCATCCCAAGGACTTCTCCCCCATGTCGCTGCGCACCCCCTTGATCATCAGCGGCACCTTTGCCGCACCGAAGGTGACCCTCGAGCGGGGACGCCTGGCCGGCAAGCTGCTGGCCGCCACGGTGCTGAGCGCGATCAGCGGACCGGTGGGCCTGCTGGCCTTGGCGGATCCGGGAGACCGGGAGCAGCGTGACCCCTGCAGCGAACCCAATCGCCCGCTGGACAACTTGCCCTCGCCGGCCGCCGGCCCCGCCAGCTCGCCATCGCCCCCGAAGCGGGATGCGAACGAACATTCCTAATTCCCAAGCAGGATTGCAGATGGCCCGTGGGTGGGCCTGCGGCTTGGCGTCAGACAAACGCCCTACCGCTTGACTGGCCAATGCGCTTACCCGACGCGTGCGGCGCGGCTCCAGTTTTCATACAACTGCTGGATTTCTTCTGGTCGGTGCGGTCGATTGCTGCCCAGCCACCACACCAGCATCTCGAACAGCGCCCCCGCCAGATAGTGAGCTTGCGCTTCGGCCTGCCATGCGCGTGCCCGCCCACTGTGGCGTGGCTGGCCAGCCTGCATCAATTCCACCAGCAGTTCCCTGAACTGGTCCTGCACATAGTGGCCTGACCGCCGCCCGATCATGGCGCGGAACACCGCCTGGAACTCGTGGACGTGTTTCAGCAACGGCGGCACAAACCCCAGCGGCGATGTATCCGCTCCCTGCGAGGCCTGCGCAAGCAGGGCACTGCGCAGCCCGGCGAAGTTCTGCTTCAGCAGCTCTTCCTTGTTGGCGTAGTGCTGATAGAAGGTCGAGCGCCCGATGTTGGCCCGGTCGCACAGGGCCTGGACGTCAATGGTGTCCCAGCCGCGCTCGACCATCAGTGCCATCAAGGCCGTGCGCAGCGCGTCGCGTGTGCGCTGAACGCGACGGTCCACGGGGGCGGGTTTGTGTGTGGGGCGACTGGTCATCAATCCTCCTGGACGGCAAGGTGCCTTCTGTCCGCTAACGGGCAGATTGGGTGTTGAGGTGCTTGGCGCGCATCGCAGCGATGCCGACGATGCTGACCATCAAGTTTCTTATTGAACACGATGTCCATTATCAGGAGCGCCTCATGCCACTTTCACTTCGTTCACCACTGACCCGCGCCTGGCGCGCCTCTTGGCTGGGGCTGCTTGCCGCCATGGCGGGTGCGACCGTCTTCGCTCAGGAAGCGGCACCCCGCGACTTGCGGGTCAACGTGCTGGGCCTGCAAAGCCCCGACGGCCAAGCCATCATCAGGCTGTATCAGGAGGGCGACAACCTCTTCGGCTCGCCGCGCCAGCAGGCTGTGGCGAGCATCACCAAGCTCACCGCCAGCGCCGTGTTCCAGGGAGTGATGCCGGGGCGATACGCCGTCGTTGCCTTCCATGACGTCAATGGCAACGGCCAGCTCGACCACAACCTGCTTCGGCTGCCGGCCGAGCCACTTGGTTTCTCCAATGGCTTCCAGCTCGGGCTGCTGTCCGGCAAGCCGGACACGCACAAGTTGGCTTTCACCTTGGGCACGGACGATCTGTCCATCGACATCACGGTGAGGTGAACCATGGCCTTCTTCGTGTCTTACGTCTTCTACCCCTTGCTGCTATTGGCCACGGTGGGGCTTTTCGCAGCCTCGGTATCCCTGGGCTGGGACCTGGCCGAGGTCTTCATGGTGCTGGCCGGTGTGCGCTTTGCGCTGCTGCTGGTGGTCGAATTCCTGCATCCCGCCCGGCCGGAATGGAGGATGACCTGGCCCAGCTTCAAACGCGACCTGAAGTACATGGCCGTCAACGGCGGCGCAGCGGGCCTGCTGAAGCTCGGCTCTGGCTGGCTGGCACTGGACCTGAGCCTGTCCAACACAGGCTTGGTGACCGGCCTGCCCATCGCCGTCGAGTTCCTCGTCCTGCTGCTGACCTTCGAGTTCTTCCAGTATTGGTATCACCGGCTCAGTCATGAAGGACCAGGCCGCATCGGGGCCTGGCTCTGGAAGGTGCATGCGGCGCACCACCTGCCGGACAAGCTCTACCTGCTGATGCACCC
>CBINPE010000070.1:0-23691 GCA_966252435.1 uncultured Burkholderiales bacterium
GTTCGGCCGCAAGCGCCAGATCAACCAGAACAGCTGCAACAAGGACTTCTCCTGCCTGAAGGGTTTCTGCCCGAGCTTCGTGACGGTGGAGGGCGGCCAGCTCAAGCGCGCCGCCAAGGACCGCAAGGCCCCGGACATGGCGCTACTGCCCGAACTGCCCGAGCCGCGCCTGCCCGAGGCCCAGCTGCCCTGGGGCATTGTGGTGGCCGGCGTGGGCGGCACGGGCGTGATCACCATCGGCCAGTTGCTGGGCATGGCGGCGCACCTGGAAGGCAAGGGCGTGATCACGCAGGACGCCGCAGGCCTGGCGCAGAAAGGCGGTGCCACCTGGAGCCACATCCAGATCGCCGCGCAGCGCGAGGCCATCCTCACCACCAAGGTGGGCACGGCGGAGGCCGACCTGGTGATCGGCTGCGACCCGATCGTCACGGCCCACCCGGCCACCCTGGCCACCTTGCGCGAAGGGCGCAGCCAGGTGGTCTTGAACAACCACGCGACGCCCACCGCGGCCTTCGTGCAGCAACCCGACTGGCAGTTCCCGGGCGTGGCCTGCGAGGGCGCGCTGAAGTCGGCGGTCGGGCTACAGGGCCTGCACGCCTTCGACGCCGAGGCCCTGGCCACCGGCCTGCTGGGCGACTCGATCTACACCAACCCGCTGCTGCTGGGCGCGGCCTGGCAGCGCGGGCTGATCCCCCTGAGCCGCGAGGCGATCCGCCGCGCCATGGAGATCAACGCCGTGCAGGTCGAGCGCAACCACCTGGCCTTCGAATGGGGCCGCCATGCCGCACACGACCTGGCGGCGGTGCAGGCCCTGCTGGCGCCCAGCGGCCAGGTGATCCAGTTCCTGCCCGGCAAGAAGGCCGGCTCGCTGGACGAGCTGGTCGAGCGCCGCGTCGAGTTCCTGCGCGACTACCAGAGCGCGCGCTATGCGGCGCGCTACAAGGCCTTCGTGGAGCGGGTGCGCGAGGTGGAGTCCACCCTGGCCGCCTCGCCCGCGGGACGGCTGCCCCTGAGCGAGGCGGTCGCCCGCTACCTGTTCAAGCTGATGGCCTACAAGGACGAGTACGAGGTCGCACGGCTGCACACCGACACGCGCTTCCTCGACAAGATCGCCGCCCAGTTCGAGGGCGACTACCGCGTGGTGCACCACCTGGCCCCGCCGCTGCTGGCCAAGAAGGACAGCCAGGGCCGCCTGGTCAAGCGCGCCTACGGTCCCTGGATGCGCACCGCCTTCCGCTGGCTGGCGCGCCTCAAGCCGCTGCGCGGCACCTGGGTCGATCCCTTCGGCTTCACGCGCGAGCGACGCAGCGAGCGGGCCCTGATCGGCGCCTACCGCGACTGCATCGACGAGCTGCTACGCGGTCTGACGCCCGAGCATCTGCCGCTGGCCCTGAAGATCGCCCGCATCCCCGAGGACATCCGCGGCTACGGCCACGTGAAGGCGCGCCACCTCGAGGCCGCGCAGGCCCGCTGGGACGAACTGATGCGTGAGTGGCGGCAGTCCCACGGCCAAAGCGGGGACGGAGGTGACGACGGCAGCCGCGCGAAGAACACGTCGGACGCGCAGGCGGCATGACACCACGCGACTGCACCCGGGGTACGCTCGCGCAGGCAGCGCGCGTGCCGACCGGGGGATGCAGCCTCGTCCTACGCAGCCCCCCGGTGGCCAGGTTCAAACTCGTTGGCCCTTTCACTCATTCGGGAGACTCCTCGATGAAAAACCCCTGGACAGCCAAGAACCCCTTCATGAGCATGTGGCTGAGCGCTGCCAACACCGCCATCGGCAGTGCACGTGGACTCGCCAGCGCTGCCGTCCAACGTGAAGTCAACCGCGCCACCCACACCGCCTACAACCAGGCCGTGGAAGACTGGACCCGCCTGCTGACCGCCCCCTGGGCGGCCGCCACCACAGGCACACCGCAGCGCCATCGCTCGCACCGCGCGCATCGCTCACACCGCTGAGCAAGGGCCTGTAGGCTGGCTCCGACATCCGGAACCGCCTCCCGGCGACGGGGAGAAGACAGCAGTCTTTCTACGATGTCCCGGATCGCTTTGCGGCCTCCCCGTCCAGCAAAGCCATCCGTCCTCCAACGGTCGATAAATCAACAACTCAAATCGTCGCAGTGACCATGTCCATGCATTCTCCCCGCCGCCACCCTCCCATCCACCACCACGCCGCACCCCCCGAACACCCGGACAAGTACAGCGCCCGCTACTTGGTGCTGTTCGAGGTCGACGACCCCATGCCGCGCGCAGCCCTGTTCGACCGCGACCAGCGCCTGCTCGCCGAGATGGTGGAGCCCGATCCCTTCACGCTGGACGCGCTGGTGCACGGCAGCCACGGCGACAACCTCCCCGGCGCGCTGGCCCAGGCCATCACCGAACTCGACGAGCGCGCCAATCCGCTGCGCGCCCGCTGCTTCGAATTGAACTGAACCGGTCGCACCGCCCGGCTTCGGTTGCGAGACACTGGCACTTCCGTCGATGACGAGGCCTCGCGCTTGAAAGCCCATGGACCCTTCCCTCGCCCAATCCGACCCGCAACGCGAACTCGGCACCCACCGCCGCCTGCCCGCGCCGCCCCGGCGCGTTTTCGAAGCCTTCGCCGACCCGGACCAGCTTGCCCTGTGGTGGGGGCCCCTGGGCTTCACGAACACGATCCGGCAGTTCGACTTCCGCCCCGGTGGCACCTGGTCGCTGGTCATGCACAGCCCGCAAGGCATGGACTACGACAACGAGAGCGTGTTCGTCGAGATCGTGCCGGACCAGCGGATCGTGTTCGACCATGTCTCGCCGCCCCACTTCCGCTGGATGCTGGGCTTGCAGGCCGATGGCGAGCACACCGAGGCCCATTGGCTCATGCGCTTCCCCAGCACGGCGGCCCGCGACGCCCTGCGGGCGGTCATCGACCCGGCCAACGAAGAGAACCTGGACCGCCTGACGGCCCTGCTGAGCCGCGGGAAATAAAAACCGCCGGCGCGCAAACGCAACGGCCAGCCCGCAGGCTGGCCGTCCAGGCTCGGTGTCTCAGCACCTCGGCTTCAGAAGATCTGCATCCCGTTGCCCAGCAGGTGGGCATGGCAGTCCACCGCCGCGTTGAGACAGTCGTGCACCCAGCCTTCCATGACCGGGCGGTCCCACCCGTTCATCCAGTCGCCGTGCGAGGAATACCCCGGCGGGCCGTCATAGGTGTCGGACGACAGGCGCCACTTGGCGGTCTGGTTGGCCTCGGTGACGAGGTAGTGGATGTTGAAGGTGATCTCGGGCAGGGCCACGGGGTGGGAGGCCGGGCAGCCGCCGCTCGGGTAGGCCATGTGACTCTTGTGGTCGGGGCTGTCGAGGTGCACCCCGTCCCAGCACTGCGGGAACCAGATCTCCGTCACCAGCTCGTCGCCCACCGGGCAGTTGGGGAAGGTCTGCGACTTCGTCCCGTTGTTGAAGCAGTAGAAACGGAAGTGGCCGGTGGCGCTGCGGTTGGTGGGATCGCCGGCGATCATGCGCAGGCCGGCCGGGAGAGGCTTGACGTCGGCCGCGCGCACGCCGTTGTAGCCGGTCTTGTAATAGAACACCGACAGGGCCGGGGTGACCGGCTTGCCGCTGTTCGTGTCGATCATGGCCGGCACCCAGTAGGCCGAGCGGTTGAGGGTGCCGCCGCGGCAGGTCGAGTTGCCAGTCTTGGCGACCGAATCGGAGGTGCTGGCGGCATCGGTCCCCGTGTTGCCGAAGAACGCGTGCAGGTGGGAGCGGCCGGGCTGGTTGGGGAACACGATCGGGTCGTCGAAGGCCATGTGCGAGTAGTCGCAGGCCGTGCGGAAGTTGCCCGTTCCGTCCGAGCCCGCCGGCTGCTCCGAGGTGGCGCTCATGCGCGTGCCCGAGGCGCCCGCCGAACCTGCGGGAAACTGCGTGGTGTTGGCCGCCAGGCCCGACCTGCCGGTGCTGCCCGTCGACGTGGCCGGCGCGGGCTCGGCCGCCTGGGCACTGCCGACGAGGTCGGTACTCCCGCCACCACCGCCGTTGCCGCCCCCACAGGCCGACAGCGCGAGCGCCAGCGCCAGGGGCAGCACGACCGCCAGGCCTCTCGGGGACACGCGCGGGGGGGAAAACGGCAGACTGGAGAAATCCTTCATTGACATTCCTTTTCTTCTTAAGCCTGGCCGGGGGGCCCGACAGGGACCCCATGAGCATCGAAGCCGGACAGGGAGCCCACTTCTGCGTGCCAGGACACGCCGCCCCGTGAGCACGGGGATGGCTTGCGACCTCAAGGATGGCAGTTTTTCACGAAACAAAGTTTGCTCTGTGTCAAGGAGAAACCGCCCCCTCCCCCAAAGTCTAGGGGGGCATTGTGACGCATCCGGGGTTCACATCGACAGCCCCCTGTTTGGGCGGCTGGCGCCCGGCAGGGTACCCTCGCGGGCTTCGATCTCCCGTTTTTTCTGCCTGCCTTCCATGACCCACACACTCCCCGGCGACCTGACCGACCCGGAATGGGCCGCGCTAGACCGTGCGCTCGATGGCCACGCCAGCTGGCTCGACGGCTACCTGGCCGGCGTGGCCCTGCAGCCCGAACCACCCTCGGGCAAGGACTGGCTGCACGCCGTGCTTGGTGCGTCCGCCGACCCTCAGCACCAGGCGTTGTGCCAGCGGCGCCTTGGGGCGTTGAGCGAGGCACTGCGCAGCCAGGCCTGGTGGGACCCCTTCCTGCGCATTCCCGAGGCAGATGCCGTGCCCGCCTTGTCGCAGCAGCTGGCACCCTGGGTGGCCGGCTTCGACCAGGCCCTGCAGGACCATCCCCTGGCCGCGGCCCAGGACGACCCTGCCCTGATGATGGTGCTGGCCCGCCTGTACCGCCACCTGCCGGCGCACGATCCGCAGGAACAAGCCCTGGTCGACCTGCTCGACCAGACCCAGCCCCTGCACAGCCTGGAAGACGCGGTGGACGAACTGACCGCCTGCGTGGCCGAGTTGTGGGACCTGACCCGTCCGGCACCTCCCGTTTGAACGGGGCCCTGGGCCCCTGCTGTCCGTTCCATGCACATCCAGATCCTGTCCGACCTGCACCTCGAGACCGAAGAGTTCACCCCCTCGCCAGCCCCCGGGGCCGAGCTGCTCGTGCTGGCGGGCGACATCGACCGCCACTGGACCGCCTTGGCGCGCTTCCGCGACTGGCCGGTGCCGGTGCTGTTCGTGCCTGGCAACCATGAGTTCGATGGGCGCGAGCTGGGCCAGGCGCTGCCCGCGCTGCGCGCCATCTGCGAGGGCCTGGGCCTGCAGTTGCTCGAGTGCGACAGCTGCGTGCGCACGGACGCGCAGGGGCGGCGCATCCGCTTCCTGGGCACCACCCGCTGGAGTGACTTCGACCTGCTCGGCGAGCCTGGCCGCGCGCGGGCCCAGCGCGCCGCCGCCTACTACCTGAAAGTGATGGGCGCCACCCTGGAGGGCGCCCCCTTCGATGCCGCGGCAATGCGCGAACGGGCCCTGGCCTGCCGCGCCTGGCTGGCCGAGGCCCTGGCGCTGCAGGGCCCCTGGGACGCCACCGTCGTCGTCACCCACTACGCACCCAGCCTGCTGAGTGCCGACCCGCGCTACGGCGCCCAGCCCGGCAGCGCCAGCTTCTGCAATGCCGACGACGACCTGCTGCCCGGCGCAGACCTGTGGATCCATGGCCACGTGCACTGCCGCCACGACTACCTGGTGCCCCGCCCACACGGCACCGGCCCCACCCGGGTGGTGTGCAACGCCCGCGGGCTGGCCCGCAAAGGCGAGGCCGCCGGGGCGGCGGCGCATTGCGTGGTCAGCGTCTAACGAAGGCGACGCTGAACAAGTCCCCTGGTACTCCGACTCCAGGGTTTCGAAAGCTTGGCGGTGTGCCACCGCCGCGCCCCCATCCCAACCTTCCCCCAGCGAGGGAAGGAGCGAACCCTCCCCCGCTGGGGGAGGGCTGGGGTGGGGGCGCTCCCGGCCCCAACCCTTCAAGTTCCCTGAAGCGAGCAGGCGTTTTGTCATGACCTGGTCATACAAGGGTTTACCCGAACTGAAATCACCGGTCCGCTCCGACATGTCGAGAGAGTGAAGCGCGGGTTCAGGGGTTGCGAATGGCGCTCACATCCGAGGGCCTTTGAGCAACGAAAGCGCACCACCATGGACCTGCAGATCGAACAACAACAGCGTTTCCGCATCACCTCCAAAGACGACGAACAGCATGTGTTCGAGCCGCCCTCGCGGCCCGAAGACCTGGTGGACCTGGCGTCGCGCTACCTGAGCCTGGCCCTGGCCGACGGCACCCTGAGCGACGACGAGAAAGCGGTCCACGAAGCCCTGGAACAGCTGGTCGAGCAAGGGCAGGACAGCCCCGCCGCGCTCGCGCTGGGCCGCTTCGTGTTCGGTGCCCAGCGCTCGGGTGGCCAGCTCACCGCCCAGGAGCGCGAGCTCATCCAGGAACTCGCCGACGCCCTGGAGGCCGATCCCGAGGGCAAGGCGCCCGGCATGCAGGGTCTGCTCGACCTGCTCAACGACCTGAGCCTGGCCGGCACGCCAGGCCGCGAACTCACCCCCGCCGAACTCGACGTCGCCAAGCGGCTGCTGCGGATGGTGCGCTCGGGCAAGTTCGACGCCCCCACCATCGACAAGATCCTGCAGACCGTGCACCGCCTGGCCCTGGAGGGCGCCCACCTGTACGAGGGCCTGTACACCGGGTTCACGCCGGAGGACGGCGCGCAGGTCGGTCAGCAGGTGCACCAGGCCAACGCCGAAGCGCTGCTGCGCCTGCTCGACGGCGCGGTCGACCTGCCCACCCTGCTGCAGCAGCCCCCTGAGGTCCTCGAGCAGCTGCTGGCCAAGGACCCGGCCCAGGTGAAGGCCCTGTTGAAGGCAGGCTTCTCGCTGCCCGTCATTGCTGCCATGACCGACGCCCAGGCCCAGGCCCTGCTGAAGGCGGACCCGGTGGTGGTGCAGGCACTGCTGGGTGCCGGCATGAGCGCCGCCGACGCGGCGCGCCTGGCCGGCACGGTCACCCGCGCCGAGGCCGCCTCGCCGGCCTTCATCGACAAGCTGCGCGAGAAGCTCGCCGCCGGCGTGAAGGCAGACGACGCCATCCTGTGGGCACGCTTCTCCGGCCTGGCCACCGACACCGAGCTCTCCGACCCGGCTTTCCTCAAGGACCTGGCCGAGGCCGGCCAGCACGGCCATGGCGCCACCGCCACCGACAGCCTGCACTACGCTCGTGCGCAGCAGCTGTTCCGCCGCCTGGACGGCACGGTGCCCCTCGACACCCTGATGGGTCTTGACGACGCTGCCCTGGCGCGTCTGAGCGCCATCGATCCCGCCCAGCTCAAGCAGCTCGCCGGCCTGGGCCTGACGGTCCCGCAGCTCGCCCAGCTCAGCACGGAGCAGCGCGCAGCCCTGCTGAAGGCCGACCCGGCGGTGGTGCGCGCGCTGCTGGGCGCGGGGATGAAGCTCGACGACGTGCTGGCCTACATGGGCACGGTCACCGGCGCCGAGGCCGCCTCGCCGGCCTTCGTCAACAAGCTGCGCGAGAAGCTCGCTGCCGGCGTGCCCGCGGGCGACGCCATCCTGTGGGCGCGCTTCTCCGGCCTGGCCACCGACGCCGAGCTCTCCGACCCGGCCTTCCTCAAGGACCTCGCCGAGGCCGGCCTGCACGGCCATGGCGGCTCCGCCACGGAGGCTCTGCAGTACGCCCGCGACCAGGCCATCGCCCGCGGCATCCACCTCGACCCGGACACCATCCAGCGCCTGACCGACATGGGCCTGAGCATGTCGCAGATTGCCCAGCTCAGCGAGGCCGAGCGCAACAAGCTGCTCAGCGGCGACGAGAACTACGCCTGGCTCGTGCACAACCTGCTGGGCACCGGCATGAACGTGCACGACGTGGTCGCCTACGCCGGCACCGTGGTCACCGCCAAGGAAGCCACGCTCGAGTTCCTGGCCAAGCTGCGCCAGCACCTGCAGCAGCCCGGCACCAGCGGCGCGGCCGCCATCGCCGCCGCCCGCTACGGCGACCAGCTCACCCCCGAGGAGCTCGCCAACCCCGACTTCCTCCACGACCTGCTCTACGCCGGCAACAGCTGGGACGGCGCCCGCCAGGGCCAGCTCGCCCTCACCCTGCTGCAGTCCCTGGACTACGCCCGCCAGCACGTCGACGTCTTCGAGGCCGCCGAGAAGGTCGCCGCCCCCGGCAGCAACCCCCACAACAAGTGGTTCGCCAACGCCGGCGTCTTCCAGCTCGCCGGCATGAAGACCGACTCCGCCGAGTGGGCCCAGATCGAGGCCACCCTCGGCCGCCCGCTGTCCAAGGAAGAGCGCCAGGCCGCCATCGACGCCGCCAAGGGCCTGGCCGACAACTGGTCCACCCTGTGCGGCATGGCCAAGGACATCGGCCTGACCCTGCGCGAGGGCACCACCGACGTCCTCGACTTCACCCAGGACAACCTCGACAAGCTCAACACCTCGCCCCTCGTGGCCAAGCTCGGTGACAGCCCCACCCTGTTCGGCCTGACCGGCATGAACATCATCTCGGCCCTGGACTACGCCCGCAACCACGTCGACATCTTCGAGGCCGCCGAGAAGGTCGCCGTGCCTTCCAGCGCCTCCGACAACGGCTGGTTCGCCAACGCCGGCGTCTTCCAGCTTGCCGGCATGAAGACCGACTCCGCCGAGTGGCACCAGATCGAGCTCACCCTCGGCCACACCCTGTCCAACGACGAGCGCCAGAAGGCCATCGACGCCGCCAAGAGCCTCACGGAGAACTGGTCCACCCTGTGCGCCAAGGCCGGCGAACTCGGCCTGAACCTGCGCAAGGGCACCACCGACGTCCTCGACTTCAAGCGCGACGAGCTCAAGCACCTCAACCTCGCCCCCCTGGCCTCCATGCTCGGCGCGCCCACCGCCGCCGACGCCACCAACGCCCTCAAGTACGCCCGCGCCAAGCAACTCGAGGCCGCGCTGCGCGGCTCCGACGGCCAGCCCACCCCCGGCGCCGACCTCGACACCCTGCTCAAGCTCTCCCCCGACGAGATCAACCGGCTGTCCAAGCTCGACCCCGCCAAGGTCCGTCCCCTCATCGGCCAGCGCCCCCTGTCCGAGATTGCCCAGCTCACCCCCGCCCAGCTCGACGCCGTCTCCCAAGTCCCCGCCGACCTGCTGCGCTACCTCCTCAGCCTCACCGACGACACCCTCGCCGAGATCTCCAAGCTCACCACCGGCGACCTCGGCGAGCTGCAAAAGGCCATGAACCAGGGCTACCGCAAGGCCGGCCCCCAGGAAGACTTCAACGACATCCTCCCCGACAGCATCAGCCACCCCATCAACCTCGACGGCGGCATGCTCATCTTCCAGACCAAGTCCGGCCAGAAGATCATCGTCACCAAGAACAGCAACACCGACCTCTACAACAAGGTCAGCGAGATGCTGCAGACCCGCACCCAGGGCGAGATCGACGCCATCCGCAAGCAGTTCGGCCTGCCGCCCTCGGCCGAGGTCGACGTGATGAGCCTGCCCAGCAACGTCCTCAACGACAAGGACAAGCCCGACTCCGGCTACATGACCGTCGGCCAGCTCACCATCAAGACGCTGATCGACAAGTACCGCGAGATGATCAAGAAGGGCGAGATCACCCACGACGACAAGCGCGCCCAGCTCGTGCGCGCCTTCGAGGCCGCCAACGCCCTCGGCCACGGCTACAAGCTGCTGCCCTACTACGAGAACCCCAACGGCTTCGGCACCTACCGCACCTACCCCGGCGGCGAGGACAACCCCACCTTCCAGGACATGTCCCCCGAGGACGTCGAGGCCCTGCTCAACGAGGGCAAGGTCAGCGAGCGCATCGGCGAGCTCCTGCAGGATCCCACCATCCAGGCCGACTACCAGTCCTCCCTCAACAGCGCCGTCAACACCCTGCCCAACAAGCAGGCCCTCATCGACAAGCTCTACAACGCCCTCACCGGCTCCGCCTACACCGACGCCCTCAAGGCCCTCAAGGACAAGGGCCTGTCCTATGAGGCCGAGCAGATGACCCAGCGAGACCTCGCCTCCCTCGCCATGCTCGACCCCGCCAAGGCCGCGGAGGCCGGGCAGAAGCTGCGCATCAACAGCCTGGACGTCGACTTCCAGTCCATCCTGAACGATCCCTCGCTGATCGACAGCGAGACCTTCACCCAGGCCACCACCGACGCCATCGCCATCGTGATCCAGGCCCTGCGCAGCAGCAGCTCGCTCGTGCGCCACGGCTCGCAGACCGCGGCGGACATGATCAAGTACCTCGAAGAGGTCCTGGGCGACAAGAAGAGCGTCACCGCCCTGAGCGACACGATCAAGCAGCTGGTGATCGACGCCAAGCAGGGCAAGACCGTCAACCTGGCCAACATCACCCAGGCGCAGTTCGACGAGGCCATGGCCAAGGCCAACGTGCCGCTGGAGCTGCGCGGCGGCCTGTCGGGCTTCTTCGGCACGACGCAGAAGTTCGGGGTGTGGGGCTCGATCGGCGGCGCCGCGGCCCTGGCCTCGTTCGGCTACAAGCTGTCCAAGGGCGCCTGGGGACCGAACAGCACCGCGCTGGAACGCTGGGGCGCGGCGCGCGACATCATCTCCTTCCTGTCGGTGATCGGGCACGTGGCCAAGTCGGGCGCTGGCTTCGTGGACTTCGCCCGCACCCTGCTGGGCGCGGACCCCAACTCGCAGCTGGCCTGGAAGGCGCTGGGCCTGGACCGCACGCTGCCGCAGGTCTGGGGCAAGGAGAGCTTCCTGCCGGGCGAGCGGCCCTGGGTACCGGTGCCGGACGTCACCCCCGGGCCGGTCACGATCCCCGACACCCCAGGCGCACCGCCGAACACCCCCCGCAACAGTGGCGAGTTCGCCCAGTCCTTCGCCGACGAGTTCGACGACATCTTCCGGAATTACGACGAAACCTTCGCCCGCAATTGGGAAAGCCTCGACCTTTCGGCCAACGAGAAGCTGCTGGCGCAGGAGGCGGCCGACCACCTGGCCGAGATCTGGAAGACCGCAGCGCCCGAGGCGCTCACCAAGCTCGGCAGCCTGGCCCAGCGCATCGGCGTCTCGGCGCTCAAGGTGCTGGGCACGGTCACCGACCTGGCGGGCATCGCCGACATCGTGGTGGGCGCGCTGGGCCTGAAGAAGGCCATCGATGCCAACGACGTGGGCGGCATCGTCTCCAACAGCCTGGGCATTGCCGGCGGCGCCGCCCTCACGGCGGCGGGGGTGATCGGCACCGCCGGCCTGTTCGCCACCGTGCCGGCGGCCATCGCCGCGGCCGCGGCCCCGCTGTTCCTGGCGGGCGCGGTGCTCGCCCTGGGCGGCTTCGTGGTGGCGATGATCGTGCAGGCCGTCAAGCGCCACAACCATCTTCAGGACGCCTCGAACGACCAGGGCCAGTGGTTCAGGGACCTGGCCAACGACGGCCTGGCCTACGCCGACTGGGGCGACAAGCTCGAGTTCCTGCGCTATTCGTTCGCCATCTACGGCAACGACAACCCTGACCCCTCGAAGAGCTATTTCGAGTACCAGAAGGCCGAGTGGGAGCACTTCCAGCACACGCCGGGCAAGGACGGCTCCTCCCTCAACCGGCTGGACCGCGACCTGCACGTCAGCAACGACAAGACCTGGGAAGACCCGTTCAAGTACGACGACAGCGGGTACGCCGTCGCCTGAGCCGGCCTGCCGGCGCCAGGGAGAGGGGCCGGCCCTCTCCCGCCGAGGAAAGGCTGGGCTGGGGGCGCTGCCGGCAGCTCATGCCCCCACCCGGCCAACCGCCCTCCTACAATCCGGGGCTCGCATTGCCATCCGTGCCCCTCCCATGTCCACCCCTTCCCGCCCCTTCCGCATCGCCCCCAGCATCCTGTCGGCAGACTTTGCCCGCCTGGGTGAAGAAGTGCGGACGGTGATCGCGGCCGGCGCCGACTGGATCCATTTCGACGTGATGGACAACCATTACGTCCCCAACCTGACCTTCGGCCCCATGGTGTGCCAGGCCCTGCGGCCGCATGCGGTGCAGCCGGACGGCCGCCCCGTGCCCATCGACGTGCACCTGATGGTGCAGCCCGTGGACGCGCTGGCACTGGCCTTCTGCCAGGCGGGCGCCGACCTGGTGAGCTTCCACCCCGAGGCCTCGGCCCACGTTGACCGCACGGTGCAGCTCATCCGCGACCAGGGCAAGCAGGTCGGCCTGGTGTTCAACCCCGCCACCCCGCTGGACGTGCTCGAGTGGGTGATCGACAAGATCGACCTCGTGCTGATCATGAGCGTCAACCCCGGCTTCGGCGGGCAGAGCTTCATCCCCGGCGCGCTGCGCAAGATCGAGAAGGCGCGCCGCCTGATCGACGCCAGCGGCCGCGACATCCGCCTCGAGGTGGACGGCGGCATCAAGATCGACAACATCCGCGCCGTCGCCCAGGCGGGGGCCGACACCTTCGTGGCTGGCAGCGCCATCTTCGGCCAGCCCGACTACGCCGCCGTGATCCAGGCGCTGCGCGCGCAGCTGCGCTGAGCGAACGTCCGGCGCCCCCAGGGATCCAAGCCCGACCATGGCCTACGCCGTCAAGGAGATCTTCTACACCCTGCAGGGCGAGGGCGCCAACGCCGGCCGCCCCGCGGTGTTCTGCCGCTTTGCCGGCTGCAACCTGTGGAGTGGCCGGGAAGACGACCGGGCGAAGGCCGTGTGCCGCTTCTGCGACACCGACTTCGTCGGCACCGACGGCACCCTCGGCGGCAAATACGACAGCGCGCAGGCCCTGGCCGCGCAGCTGGCCGCGCAGTGGCCGCAGAGCGACCCCGGCCCGCGCTTCGCCGTGCTGACCGGGGGCGAGCCGCTGCTGCAGGTCGACCCGGCCCTGATCGACGCCCTGCATGCGCAGCGCTTCACGATCGCCGTGGAGACCAACGGCACCGTGGCCGCGCCGCCCGGGATCGACTGGCTGTGTGTGAGCCCCAAGGCCGGCTCGGTGCTGGTGCAGACGCGCGGCCACGAGCTGAAGGTGGTGGTGCCCCAGCCGGGCCTGGCGCTGGAGGCGCTGGCGGCCCTGCCCTTCGAGCATCATTTCCTGCAGCCCATGGACGGGCCGCTCGTGCAGTCGAACACCCGCTGGGCCATCGACCAGTGTTTGGCCGACCCACGTTGGCGGCTGAGCGTCCAGACCCACAAGACCCTGGGCATCCGTTAGCCTGTGCCCGGGTTTCTTCCATTTCCGTTCCTTTTGCCTGCACTGCCAGCCCGCAATCCGCGATGATGAGCCGCCATGCCGCATGAAGTCACCCAACGCTTCTTCTTCGAAGCCGCCCACACCCTGCGCCGCGAGATCGAGACCGAATCCAGCCTGCGCATCCACGGCCACACCTACTGCGCCGAAGTCAGCGTGGCCGGCCCGACGGCGGGCGAGACCGGCATGGTGGTCGACCTCGGCATGCTGCGCGGCCGCATCAACCTGCTGCGCGAGCAGCTCGACCACCGCTTCCTCGACGAGGTCGAAGGCCTGGGCCATCCCACACTGGAAGGCCTGTGCGACTTCATCGCCGCGCGCCTGGACCTCAGCGGCCTGCCCGGCCGCCTGACGCGCGTGCGGGTGTGGCGGGAGCAGCTGGGCGACGGCTGCACCCTGACCCTGCCCTGACCCCTCCTGACGTGCCTTCTCCCTGCCCCGCATGACCCTATCCCCTGCCGCGCCTCCTTCCCCGTCCCGCACCGGCGTGCGGGCCCTCATGATCGACCTCGATGGCACGCTGATCGACACCCTGGGTGATTTCGACGTCGTGCTGGGCACGGTGCTGCGCGAGCTCGGCCTGCCGGCCGTCTCGCGCGAGTTCATCGCCCGCACGGTGGGCAAGGGTTCCGAGCACCTGATCCGCAGCCTGCTGGCCGAGGTCGGTGCCCCTGAGCGTTTCGACGAGGCCTGGCCACGCTACCAGCACCACTACCTGGCCCTCAACGGGCGCCATGCAGAGGTCTATCCCGGCGTGCTGGAAGGCCTGCAATCGCTGCAGGCGCGCGGGCTGCCCCTGGCCTGCCTGACCAACAAGCCGCTGGCCTTCGCCGTGCCGCTGCTGGCGCAGAAGGGCCTGTCGGGGTTCTTCCGCCATGTCTTCGGCGGCGAATCCTTCGAGCGCAAGAAACCCGACCCGCTGCCGCTTCGACGCACCTGCGAAGCCCTGGGCACACCGCCGGCCCAGACGCTGATGGTGGGCGACAGCAGCAACGACGCCCGCGCGGCCCGCGCGGCCGGCTGCCCGGTGGTGCTGATGGACTACGGCTACAACCACGGCGAACCCGCGTCCGCGGTGGACAGCGACGGCACCTTCAGCCGGCTGGACGCCGTGGTGGCGCAGTGGTGCGGCTAGTACCTCGTCTCAGGGAATGTGAAGGGGTGGCGCCGGGAGCGCTCCCACCCAGCCCTCCCCCCAGCGGTTGAGGGGGTTCGCTCCTTCCCCCGCTGGGGGAAGGTTGGGATGGGGGCGCGGCGACGGCGTACGGGCGAACGTTTCTTTCCACCGCCCTGCCCACCACGCCCCGCCCTACTTCAGCGCCACCACCCCGCAGGCGATCCGCGCCCCAGAGTTGCCGGTGGGCTGGGTGACGAAATCGTCCGGCCCCGCGTGCACGATCAGGCCGCGTCCGACCACGCTGGCCGGGCCGGGTGCCACCGTCACGCCCTGCAGATCGACCTGCAACTCGGCCTGGCCCGAGGCGTCCGCCTGCAGCGGCGGCAGGTCACCGGCGTGATGCTCGCCGTCCTGCGGCCCGTGCTGCTTGCCGTGGGGGTTGAAGTGGCCTCCGGTGCTCATGCCGTCGCCGCTCGAGCAATCCCCCTTCTCATGCAGGTGGAAGCCATGCACCTGCCCGGGCTTGAGGCCGGCGACCCGGGCCACCATCCGCACCCGCTCGCCCCGCTGCTCGAAGGTCACCACGCCGTTGGCAGCGTTGCCTCGGGTGGCTTCGAGCTGGACCGCGGCCTGGGGTCCGGCGGCGGCGGTGCCTGCCGCCTCCATCGTCTTGCAGCCGGCAAGGGCGACCAGCGTCAGCAAGGCCAGGGCGGGAACGGCCGCACGGCGGGCCGGAAAGAAGTTGGGTGACATGGGGAGAGTCCTCTGCGTGTTTGTTGAATGCTTGTTGTGCGGGGCAGTCCGAGCGGCCCGGATGAGCGCTGCGCATGATGCGTCCAGCCCCTGGCCGAGGCAAAAGGAAATCCTCATGCCCTCATGCCGGGCGGGACTTTAGGGCGGATCATCCACACGACGGATTGCATCAAGCGGTGACATCTGCATCGTGATGTCCAAGGCCGAGTTTTTCCGCTTGATCATGGGGGTGACGTGACCGCGCATCGAGCTACCATCACCCGCTGGCCCGGATCCGCGCCGGCACGGCAAGGGTCCTTTCCCTGATTGACGGGCCGGCGGCTTCCTCATCCATCCTTTTCGCTCTCTTCGTCTTCCTCACGCTCGTGAAAAAAGTTCTCTGGCTTGGCCTGGTCGGCGCGGTGGGCGCCCTGTTGTGGGGAGGTCCGACCGCGCCCGGCAGCAGCCCGCCCGCAACGCCTGCTGCCGCCGACACCTGGGCGTTCCTGCCCGAGCCCGACACCTTCGACAGCCAGGCCCTGCTGGACCTGCGCAGCCTGAACGAGGCCCAGGCCGGCGAGACCGGCTTCGTGCGGGTCAACGAGGCCGGCGACTTCGTGCGTGGCGATGGCCAGGTGCTGCGCTTCTGGGCCGTCAACTCCGAGGTCGGCCGCCACCCCTTCACGCCCACGCCGCTGGGGCCGGCCACGGCGCCCGACCTGGCGCGCCACGCGCGCTTCCTGGCCAAGCGCGGCGTGAACCTGGTGCGGCTGCACCGCCAGATCAGCCCCGACCTCGAGGCCCGGCCGATGGCCCGCTTCACCGACATCAACGAGGCCGAGCGCGACAGCATCTGGCGCAGCGTGGCGGCGCTGCGCAAGGAGGGGATCTACACGGTCCTGTCGCCGTACTGGTCGGTGTCCATGCGCTTCTCCGCGGACTGGCTGCCCGACGGTCCCCCCGCCACGGCCTTCGGCCTGCTGTTCTTCGAACCTCGGCTGCAGGCCGCCTACAAGAGCTGGCTGCGGCAATTGCTGCTGGAGAAGAACCCCTACACCGGCGTGCCGCTCGGCCAGGACCCCTCGGTGGCCCTGCTGCAGCTGCAGAACGAGGACAGCCTGCTGTTCTGGACCATCGACCAGGTCAAGGGGCCGCAGCGCCAGGCGCTGGAAGAGCGCTTCGACGCCTTCCTGCGCGGCAAGTACGCCACCCAGGCGCAGTGGAGCGCCGCCTGGCAGGGCGAGGCCGACCGCGGCGCGGTGACTTCGGTGCCCGGCCAGCCCAGCCGCACCAGCCTGCTGGGCATGGCCGACCTGCTGCAGAACGCCAGCTCGCGGCCCGGTCGAAGCCAGCGACAGGCCGACCAGACCGAGTTCTACGGCCGGCTCATGCACGACTTCAACCAGTCGATCGTGAGCTACCTGCGCGACGAACTCGGCGTGAAGACCCTGGTCAACGCCGGCAACTGGAAGACCGCCAACCCCGCGCAGCTCGGCGACCTGGAGCGCTGGTCCTACACGCCCGGCGCGGTGGATGCGGTGAACCGCTACACGACCAGCGTCCACCAGGGCCCCAACGCCGGCTGGGCAGTGCAGGTGGGCGACACCTTCACCAGCGAGAGCGTGCTGCGCCAGCCGCGCCTGCTGCCGCTGGCCCTGCGCCAGACCGTGGGCCGCCCGATGCTGGTCACCGAGGGCAGCTGGCCCATGCCGCAGGCCTACGCGGCGGAAGGCCCCTTCCTGGTGTCGGCGTACGGCGCGCTCAGCGGCATCGACGGCTATGCCTGGTTCAGCGCCACGGACGAGGGCTGGAGCCCGCCGCAGTCGGCCAACGGCCACCTGCCCTCGCAGGCCAAGTGGGCAATCGCCACCCCCGACACGCTGGGCAACTTCCCTGCCGCCGCGCTGGCCTACCGCCAGGGCTACGTGCAGCGTGGGCAACCGGTGCTGACCGAGAACCGCACCCTGCGCCAGCTGTGGCGCCGCCAGCCGGCGCTGCGGCCCGAGGAGCCGAGCTTCGACCCCAACCGGGACGCCGGCAGCGGCGCCCTGGGCGGCCGCGACGCCGGGCCCTGGCCGGCCGAGTCCTTCCTGGTGGGGCCGGTGCAGGTGGCCTTCAGCGACAGCGCCGACGACACCCCCGCCCCCGCGGCCACCGACCTCTCCGGCTGGGTGGAAGCCGGCGTGGTGCGGGCCAACACCGGGCAGATCGTGCTCAACCACGCGGCCGGCTTCTGCACCGTCGACGCGCCCCAGGTCCAAGGCGTGGCGGCGCATTTCGGCAAGGCGCCGGTCCACCAGCTCAGCGACGTGCGCTTCGTCTCGGGCAACACCTTCGGCGCGGCCATGGTGGTGTCGCTGGACGGGGCGCCCCTGAAGAGCTCGCACCGCATCCTGGTGCAGTACGGCACGCAAAGCCGTCCCGCTGGCTGGCAGGAAGCCCCGGCCCGCCTGACGCTCGACGGCGGCGCCAGCGTGAACGGCGCGCAGATCCTGTCGATCGGGCGCGCGCCCTGGCAGGTGGTGAAGGGCCAGCTGCAGGTCAGCATCAACAACCCCGGCCTCACGCGCGCCACGGTGCTCGACATGAACGGCATGCCGACGGCCAGCGTGCCGCTGCAGCGCTCCTCGGCGCAGGTCAGCTTCCGCTTCCCGGACAGCGCGATGTACGTGGTCCTGCAGTAGGGCGGCGCCGCCTTCAGGCGCCGCCGCGGGGACGCGTGCCGGGCCGGATGTCGCACTTGAACACCCGGGCCATCTGGGCCAGCGCGGTGTCCTTGTGCCCCTGCTCCTGGGCGGCCGTGCAATCGGCCGGCACCCAGACCTTGTAGCCGTTCATGTAGGCGTCCATGGCGCTGAGGTGCACGCACATGTCGGTCGCCAGGCCGACGATGATCAGCTTGTCCGCCTCCATCTGCCGCAGCAGCAGGTCCAGCGGCGTGGACTGGAAGGCGGAATGCCGCGGCTTGAGCACCGTGAGGTCGCTCTCGGCCGGAGCCAGCAGCCGGGCGATTTCACCGCGGTGGCCCGGCAGGGCCTGGCAGGCCTGCAGCAGGTCGCGGAAATCGGAGTGCCAGGTGCCGTAGTTGTCGTTGGCGTAGATGGCTGGCACGCCGCGCCGCGCCAGCCGGTCCTTCAACCTGGCCGCGGCCTGTGCCGCCTGGAAGGCATCGGGCACCATGCGGTCCGCCTCGGGAAAATCCAGCGGATTGATGAAGTCGACCAGCAGCAGCACCTTCGCACTGCGCGGCAGGCGTGTCTTCTTGAGGCTGGCCGGCGAATGACGCGAGGCAGACATGGGCGCAACAGGGCGACACGGCGGGGGCAGCCCTCCCGCCGCTGCCCGCCCGCCAGATGGGTGAGTGCGTGATTGCGTCAGGCGAGGGCTTCGCTGGTTTCCTCCATCAGCGCCTCCTTGCGGGCCTCGAGCTCCTCGCGCATGCGGACCAGATCGAGCCGCCGGGCGGCGCGCGCCTTCGGGAAGATTTCGTTGCGCTCCTCCTTGACGTGGTGGTCGACGTACTCGCCCAGCACCTTGACGCGGGCGTCGAAGGCCTCGTCGATCTCGGTCGCTTCCTCGATCTGCCCGACCAGCTCCTTGACGGTCTGGTGCTCGACCGCCGCCTCGGCGATGAGGTCGGTTTCCTTCAGGGCGTCGCGCAGGGCGGGATAGAAGATCTCCTCCTCGATCTGCGCGTGCACCGTGAGGGCCTGGCAGATCTGCTGCGCCAGCTCCTGCTTCTTGTTCATGGTGCTGCGGGCGCGGGACTGCGCCAGCTCTTCGTACGCCTTGAACAGTTTCTTGACAGCCTTGTGGTCGGTGTCCAGCAGGTCACAGGCGTCTTGCGACTGCGTGGATTGTTTGGTGGTGGGCATGTGAATCCTCCGGAGGGTGATGGATGAGGGTCGATCAACGCGCCGGGCATGCCCTGTCAACGACAAGGCCGGCAACGGCCCCACCGATGGGCAATCCGTGTGCCTGTGGCCGCCTGACGGCGGCGACTGGGCGAGATTCTTCAGGCCGCAGTTCGCACCATGTCCGCCACCCGCCGCAGGGCCTCCAGCACGGTGGCATGGCGCACGGCGCGCCGGTCGCCCGGCAGTGTCAGCAGGACCGCGGCGGGGGCCTGCAGGCCGGGGCCGCTCCAGGCCAGCCAGACAGTGCCCACCGGCTTGGCTGGCGTGCCGCCCTCCGGCCCGGCAATGCCCGTGATCGCCACGGCCACCTCGGCGGGCGTGTGCGCCAGCAGGCCCGCCGCCATGGCGCAGGCCACCTCACGGCTGACCGCTCCCACGCTGTCGATCAGGGCCGGCGGCACGCCCAGCAGTTCCGTCTTGGCGGCATTGCTGTAGCTGACCACCCCGCGCTCGAACCAGCGGCTGGAGCCTGGCAGGCTGGTGCAGCAGGCCGCGATCAGGCCGCCCGTGCAGGACTCGGCGCTGGCCAGCCGCCAGCGGCGCGCCAGCAGGGCCTCGGCCAGGGCCTGCACCGAGGGCGCGGCGCGTGTCTCCAGGTCTGTCAGGGCTTCGTCATCCATGGGCACTTACTTGATCTCCGTCTCAGCGGCGAGAACTTGTCCTCGCATCCGCAGCCTGGCGCCAGGCCGCCCATTTCTATAATCCCGTCCATTGTCCGATCAGGGTATTACGCATGGCCACCAAAGCAAAGCTGCATGAAATTCTTGCCGTCGAGAAGGCGCGCACGAACCAAGTCAAGACCCTCATCGAGGACACCTCCCGCAAGTTCAGCAAGGCGACGGATTATTTCTCCGGCCACCTCAAGTCCCTGAAGCTGATCAAGGACGACCCCGCCAACGCCGCCATCGAGGCCGCCGCGCGCGAGCAGCGCCAGCTGCCCACCACGGTCGTCGAGACGCTGGAGTACGTGTTCAAGCACTGGGCCATCGCCGAGGACGTGCTGCTGCAGAAGTCCCTCACCAACCAGATCGCCAAGGCCGACATCGTGCTGGCCAACGGCACGGTGCTGGCCAGCGGCGTGCCCGTGGACGAGCTACTGGGCCTGGAAAGCCGCCTGGAAGAACTGCGCAAGGTCTTCCACGCCATCCCGACCAACCGTGCCGACACCAAGTACGCGCCTTCCGACGACGGCCGCAAGGGCTCCTGGACCGCCGTGGACCCCGACATCACAACCAAGACCGAGCGCACCAAGGAGCCCTTCATCAAGGCGCCCGCCACTGACAAGCACCCGGCGCAGGTGGACGTGGTCGAGAAGGACGTCGTGATCGGCACCTTCACCAACATCAAGCTGTCCGGTGCCGCGACCACGCAGCAAAAGGCACAGCTCATCGAGCTCATCGACGACCTGATTGCCGCCACCAAGCAGGCCCGCATGCGCGCCAACACGGTGGACGTGCTCGACGGCAAGATCGGCAGCGCCATCACTGGCTACCTGATGCAAGCCTTCAAGTGAACCCGGGGATGAACGCCAGAGAGAAAGGAAGGTCCACCCGCCCCACCCTGTCCGATCAATAGGCTTGAACGCGGTTTCCCGCTCAGGAAGAGCGATACCCGAAGCGAACGTCGCAACAAGAAAGAAGCCCCTGTGGGGCTTCAGAGGCATCTTTATCCTTATCGTCAAACGTGTCGGCGGACACAATCACTTGCAGGGTTGGTGGTTCGAATCCACCCATCCTTACTCAGCGAATCGGCCCGCACCTGGGGCCTGGTTCGCTGAGTAAGGATGTGCCGGAATTGGTAGACGGCTGCAAGGTCCGCGGATGCCAGTGATCCTCAGCTTCCTTGTTTTGCCTCAATAGCTTTATCTTCTTGAGCACCGGTCATCCCAAGGCGGATCCAACTGTATGGTGCAGCGCACCATGCGAACCCGAAGCGCAGGTTCGATTCCTGTTCCGTCCACCTGAGTGCATTCGTGAGAATGAATGCGTGCACTGAGGGGACGGATAGTCGAGTGGCAAGACGCGGGTTTAACGATCTCATCTTTATCCTGAGAGAAGGTCGCGTCCTTGAACCGGTGCAGCTGCCCGCGATGCCCGCGGGCGGCTGGCGTGGCACGTGGTCCAATGGTTTTATCGGCCACGTGCCACCTTCATTTCCTCCCTTCCCGAACACCTGCCTGACCCGCAAGGGCCAGCGCTCAGGCGCTCGAACTCTCAGCCCATCCAGGCGCGCCACAGCGCGATCACGAGCAGGGTGCAGCCGGCGGCCACGAAGTCGTCCCAGAGGATGCCGAAGCCCTGGGCCGCGCCAGGGAGCGCCTGCCGCGGCGAGAGCTTGAAGCAGCGGTCGGCCCAGCCCACCGGGCCCGGCTTGACCGCATCGAAGAAGCGGAACAGGCCGAAGGCGGCGGCCTGTGCCATCCAGCCCGCGGGCGTCACCAGCCACAGCACCAGCCAGAAGGCGATGATCTCGTCCCAGACGATGGCACCAGGGTCGGCCTGCCGCAGGTGCCGGGCCGTGAGCGTGCAGGCCCACCAGCCCACCAGGGTGCCCACCCCCAGCACCAGTCCCCAGGTCCCTGGCGTGGCGCTTGGCCACCAGCGCGACAGCAGCGCAAAGCTGGCCCAGGCCCACAGGGTGCCTGCCGTGCCGGGCGCCCAGGGCGACAGTCCACTGCCCAGGCCCAGGGCCAGCACATGGGCCGGATGGGACAGCATGAAACGCAGATCGGGACGGCGCGGCGCGGTCCCGGGGGACGGGTGGTGGGTGATCGTGTTCACGGGCAGGCGGGTCGGTTCATGGAACAAATTCCCCGGTCGGGAGAGAGCGGGAGAATAAGCTGCAAACCATGGCCCGATGTCGTGCCGGCCCGGCGGGGACGCGCCCTCCCGGTGGGAGGGCTCGAGGAGCGGGGCTTACCAGCGGCGGAACTCGCCGTCGTGCTTCTCGTAACGGATGTGGCGGCTGGCCTCGTCCTGCATGGCTTCAATGCGGGCGCGTTCGCCACGGCTCAGGTACCCATCGGCACGCGCCTCGCGCTCGGCGTGGCGGATGTAGGCCTGCTCACGCTCCAGGCGGTAGGCTTCGCGGTGCGTCAGCTCACCCGAGGCCACGCCTTGACGGATCCGCCACTCCTGGCGCGCCTCCCGCTCGTCGATGCGCTGGCCGCCGTAACCGGGCCGGCCAAAGCCTTCACCGTGGCCATACCCATGGGCCAGTGCAGGCTGCGTCGCGGCCAAGCTGGCCACAGCGACGGTACCGATGGCCAGGAGCGCTTTGATGAGGTTCGACATGATCCAGGTCCTTCCTTCACGTAAGAGAGTGTGGGGTTGCTTGTCGTGCACCGGTGTCCGGCGCCTCCCCACAACGAGGCCCTGCCTGGGGCCGATGACCCGCATGACGTAAAGAAGCGTTAACGCAGCGCGGCGGGTCGTCATCGTCGCTCCCCCCTGGCTTCATTCCACCCCTGGCTTTTCGCCATCGCCAGGAACCGACGGTGGCACGCGGTAGACGGCATGCCACCGATGTTGCCGAAGCACGGACCTGGGGTGCCCTGCGCAGCGAAGTCAAGGGGGAGCGGGCGCAGCCCGCGGAGGACATGAGCGGAGCAGGGTGCCCCAGGTCCGTGCGCCCGCGCCGCAGGCACCCAGCCAGAAGACGAAGGCGGCCACGGGTGGCGAGGGCCTCGACACGCTCTATACTGCCCCCCGGCGCCGATTTGCTCCGGCTTGCGGGCGCGCTACAAATGCAGCTAAAGAGAGAGACGAGGGGGCGTCCCCTGTGACGCCCGGGGCTCTGCGGGGTTTCTTCATCGTCACCAGTCGCCAATGCCGCCATCGAATTCCCGCTCCCTGGGTCCCGTCACACCACAATCCATGCATTTCACCGAGCCGCTGCGCCTGCAGAGCGGCGGCACGCTGGACGCCTACACCCTGGTCTTCGAGACCTACGGCACCCTGAACGCCGAGCGCAGCAACGCGGTGCTGGTGTGCCATGCCCTGAATGCCTCGCACCACCTGGCGGGCACCTACGAGGGCCAGCCCAAGAGCGAAGGCTGGTGGAACAACCTGATCGGCCCCGGCAAGCCGCTGGACACCGACCGCTTCTTCGTCATCGGCGTGAACAACCTGGGCTCGTGCTTCGGCTCGACCGGACCGATGCACGCCAACCCCGCCACCGGCCAGCCCTACGGCAGTGACTTCCCCGTGGTCACGGTGGAGGACTGGGTCGACGCGCAAGTGCGCCTGTGCGACCGGCTGGGCATCGCGCAGCTGGCCGCGGTGATGGGCGGCAGCCTGGGCGGCATGCAGGCGCTGAGCTGGTCGCTGCGCTACCCCGAGCGGCTGCGCCACTGCATCGCGATCGCCACCGCGCCCAACCTGTCCGCACAGAACATCGCTTTCAACGAGGTGGCACGCCGCGCCATCGCGACCGACCCCGACTTCCATGGCGGCCACTTCTACGCCCACGGCGTGGTGCCCAAGCGCGGCCTGCGCGTGGCGCGCATGATCGGCCACATCACCTACCTCAGCGACGACTCGATGGAGGCCAAGTTCGGCCGTCGCCTGCGCGCCGCGGCCGTGGCCGCCGGCGAGGAGCAGCAGCGCCCGGACGGGCCGCGCTACAGCACCCAGGACATCGAGTTCGAGATCGAGAGCTACCTGCGCTACCAGGGCGACAAGTTCAGCGACTACTTCGACGC
>CBINPE010000071.1:0-23564 GCA_966252435.1 uncultured Burkholderiales bacterium
TACTCGGCGCTACATTGCGCATAGGCCGTGTCCGGATATGCAGGGGCAAGATCACGTGTCGGTGCTGGCTGGCAGATTGACGATGTAGCGATGGCTTTTTGCGCCGAACACCTCGAAATCAGGGTCTGCCTGTTTGGCGAGCTCCAGCTTTTTCAGGATGCGTGCGATCGGGTCGTGGTCTTCGTGCATGTGATGCTCTGTAACAGGGAGCGGGTATCGACGGATACGGCGTCAGCGAGCTCACAGCCCGCGCTTTCCTTCGATACGCCCTCTGGTGCTTGGTCGACCTGGGCCTGGAGCAATGCGGCCTTCCTCAAAATCGTGCACCGGATAGGCGGACTGAATGGCTGGAATAGACTGGGTGCGGACGTTCAGTTTTCGACTGTCAGGGGCGGCCCTGCCCGAAAGCCGCCCTTGGTCCTTCTTTTCTGCCAACATCAGTTCTGCACCGGAACTGGATGTTTGGCCGTAGAAGGCGGTCGAATGACTGTTTGCCAGATGCCAGACTGCCAAACTCACGCTGCCGAACCATTTCACTCCGTGTCTGGATTGGACACCGCCCGCACCAGCGGGCCGGGTGCCAGATCGTCTGGTGACCTGAGCACAACTCAGACTGGCGCGCCCTTCGCGGCATCACCAGCGACACGATGACGGATCGCGCAGCGCGGTAGTTTCCCTACCATCATGGGCACCCATGTCATCGACTTTGGCAAACTCCCGCTACAGCGGCACATCGTGTGCACCCCCTCTTGCAGAGGATTGCCCACTTGTCGACTCCTTCCACGAGTACCCTGGCTACGTCACCGTAGACGGCACTCGGCTTCTTCTGACCACAAAGTCTCACATTTACCCTCGCCACAGTCTCACATTTACTTTCGTGGACAGGGGCGGAGCCTCGTTAGGACTTCCCAGGAACGCTCACCCGATATTGAGTTCGTCAATGTAGACGGCGGCCTGATCGCCTAGCTGTTGGATGACTTGATCGCGAACCTTGTTGTAATCGGCTGAACTCAATGTCATCGTATCGCGAACTTGGGTCATCTGTGTGTTGCTAGAGGCGAAATTGAATGTCAGTACACGTGACACCCTTTCGCTCGCGACAAAAAAGACTGCTGCGATTGTCATATGAAGCATTTCATCCGGGCCGACATTGGCAGCAACAATTTGGAAATTGCCGCGCACTGCACTGTGGCTACTGGTTTCAAATATAACGACCCGACGATCGTGATCGTCCAACCCACTGAGTACCTCAAGCGCGGTTTGTGCTGTGTCGAATGCGTCTTCCTCTACATGCTTACTCAGGAGCTTCAACACTTGAACACTTGCAGTAAACCGTGGCTGGTCAACAATCACACGAGTAAACCGAAGTTGGAGCGAACCCCTGGGCAAACCCGGGAGACCGGGCACGGTTTGGCGACTAGGGATAGATCTTTCAGTAGCTGGCGGGACGCCGATGGAAGGCTGCTTTTCAATGCTCCATCCAACTTGCTCAAGAACGCTCCGGTAGAGCAGGTACCAGTTGTGGGTATCCCGTTCCCGATCATACTTCCGGTTTGCCGCGAGTTGTGCCAGCAGGGTGGAGTTGAGTAGATCTTCCTTCTGCTGTCCGAAGACTCCGTCGGAGAATGCCACAACGCTTGCTGCAACAACGAACGCACTACGCTTCTGACGTTCAACGTCACCGAACGCCGTGCCTTCGCTTGGACGCCATAATCGACCACTGCCGAGTACTTCTATTTCAAGGTTCTCCACAAACTCGACCGCTGCTTGCTTCCGCAGATCCATGAATATGTACTCCCAAGTCAAGCAATGCCCTTGCAGGCCAGTTCACTGAAGGAGTACCACGGACCCAGCGAAGCGACTTTCCACCTTGGTAGCGATAGTGCTTCGCAGTTTGGCATATACCTCCTCGTTTTGGATCAAGTCGAGAAACCCAACTTTGAACTGCGCAGTATTGGTGAATTCCTCCAACATGAGTCGTGTAACGTGTTGAGGTGCGTTGAAGCTCACCTGGGCGATTCGCAGGCTAAGAACGCTGTTTTCTTCGCGAGCGAGGGCAACTTGGAAGTTGCCAATCCCGCCGCTGTGGCTCGGACACTCGAAAACCAACTGCGACGCGCCGTTCAGATCCGCCCTATAGTTGTTAACGACGTCTGTGACATGCGCCAACTCATCGGCCGCAACTTGCCGACGGAAGACATCGTTCACTACAGTCGTTGCCGAGAATCTCGAGACTTGGGGCAAGTAGCGCGTTGTCGTGGAACTGGCTTCAAGTACCCACGCCACCTGCTCTAAGACACCTCGATAAGCCTGGAACCATGCGCCGGGGTCCTTGTGCCGTTCAGCCTTGGCGTTTGCCGCCAACTGAGCGAGTAGCAAAGACTGCAACACGTCTTGTCGGTGCAACGCGCTCACCCCAGGAGCGAATGCGACAAGGCTTCCGGCAACGACCGCACCAACGGACTTGCCCTCAGGCACCCCTTCCTGCAACTGAACAATTGTGTCGGGAGGCTCCAAGCCAATGTTGAGAGCACGGATGTTCGATACGGAAGTGACTGGCACGATAGCGCTCATCCGGTCTAGCCCTCAGCGAGTTCAAGCCCGCCAATGTAGTCATTGGCGCGATTGCCAAGCTTGGCCACGAGCGCTTCGCGGATCCTCGCGAACACCTGCTCATTCAGCACAAACGTAGACTGTGACACTTTGAGTTCCGTGTTGTTGCCGGAAAAGGAGAACCAGAGGATGTTCGTAACTTCGGTGTTGGTGTCAAAAGCATAGGCGTTAAACTTCATCGAGAGTGTCCCGTCCGCCGACGCGCCTATCGAGTTGAACTGGAAGTTGCCGTCGCTTCCCCGCTTGGCGTTTCGCTCAAATATCGTGAATCGCCGGTCGTCGCTCTCGAGCTCTTTCATCGCATCCATCGCCGCGGTGAGCACGGTGATCTGATCCTGAGTCAGGATACTCTGCACCAACTTGAGGACAACCTTGTCGATCGTGAACTTCTGGGCGGAAGTGTGCAAGGTCTTGAACGAAAAGGATGGGACTACCCAGGCAAGATTCATTAGAACGGTGCCGTAAGCGTTGCTCCATTCGACCGGCTTCGTGGTGCGTGGATACTTCGCATTTGCCGCGAGTTGTGCAAGAAGACAGGAGTTGAGTACGTCTATTTTCTGTTGGCCAGTCACGCCGTCAACAAATGAAGCGACGATGTTGCCGTCGACTGCGCCGCTCGCGGGCTGCTCCTCTTCAAGGGGCATGTCGGCAAAGGGGTCGTCCTCGAAGCCGCGCATACCGGTCTCGCGCGCGAGTTCTTCCGTGATGAGTCGATAGCCAGGAATCCACATGTCCCCGCGGTTGGGAATGACGAGGTTCTCAATGAACTGTTCGCCCTGGTCGGCACGAAGGTTGAGAATTCGGTCGCTCGAAAGCTCGTCCTTGAGTTGCTCCACTGGGTCTACGAAACCTGCACTTAGAGAGGGCGCTCTTACTGAAAAATTAGCAGAAGCCGTACGACGAACTGCGGGTGCGGTCTGGGTGGTGTTCATTTCTATATTTCCTTATGTTTATGTTGAAAGACACGGTTAGCTAGCTAGGCGTCCTGAAACTGAAAATCAGCCAGCGGTGGGCCGTAGAGCTGCTGGGCACCAATGCGATCGACCTGTGTGATTTCGAGCCTCCGAGATCCGACGCCACCGCAAAAGTAGTGCATGACCGACTGTGGGTCATAGCGGGTGAGATCGATTGTCCCAGTGGTGTCCTCGTGAGGACATACGGGCGGAGCGCCGGAGCGGATGTGCTCGTGCCGAAAACCGAGGACGTGCCCCAACTCATGCCTCAGCACGCCAACGCGATCAAATATAGTTTTGAAGTAGGACGGATCGATCAACAGCCGCCTACGGGTAGGTACGTCGTTAGGGAAGAACGCGGCCGCGATAAAGGCTCCCCCGGCGCCGATGTACCGCACGGGGAAGACGACTCCAGCGGGCCGAACCGACCCGCTCGAATCGAGGCTTGGGACATACTTGAACTCGATACCGCAAATTGCTTCCCACGCCTCTGTCGCCCACTGCATATTTGTGACCACCTCCTCGTACCACTCCTGCCGCGGGAAAGTATTCTTGAGGACGCAGTAAGTGAGTACCGTCCCCGGGCTCCAACGCACAAGCTTGCCATCCTGGACCATGGCAACGAGGCTACTTGAGGCCATACCACGCTCAGCCAATGCTGCCTCACCAAAGCCGGCCGCTCGGCCCTTAAGCCGAGTCTGAAACTCTGACTGCCGAGCGCTAAGAGCCTCCTGCCAAAGGTCCTTCTGGTCAACATCCAAGATGAGATCACCTTCGACAACGGTGAACGTCTCATCGTCTACTAGAACAATACGGTGACCATCCTCGTCAACTTCCGGGCCAGATCCGAACTTCTCCGGCTCCTCGGTCACTTGATCACCGAGCCATGCCGAAGTGGCGGCGCGTTGTGCTGCCCCTTTAGTCCCCTTGGCGCCTATCTTCCCTTTCGCTTCGGGTTGCTTTGGCCGCTCTTCCACGACGGGAGGCGGCATCGGGGCGCCTTCCGCGCCTACTGTTGCCCCTTCGGTCCCGAGCTCTCTGGACTCCTCATTCGCTGGCACCTCATAGAGATCCAGCTCCGGCAGCTCACTCAGGTTATCTTGCATCATTGGACGCCTTTCCAAAGAAGTCCGAACGAAACTGATTCAGCCACGCAACCACAATCTGGTCGTGATCTCTAAGCTGATCACCCCCAACGATATAGAACATCTCGCCATCAACTTCGACGGTTGGCATGGCATCGCGCCAGCTGACGAAGTCGGGAAGAGCGGCCACACGTTCTCGCATTCCAGGATGACGATTCAGGAGGTCCGTCTCTGGAGTCAATTCATCCATCGGACCTGCACAGCCGAGCTGAACGCAAGTTGCTGTTGCCCCGTGGTTCGTGGATCCTGTGCGGAGACACATAGACCAGATGTATAGATGCGCACGGCATTCAACCCTCCATTGATTAAACGTCGAAGGACGAGACTGTAGGTGTCAGGCGAGACGTCACGTATCGCTCAACGCTCGACTTGAGAGCCCTCTCGATCTGTGCTTATCGCCCCAAGCCTTGAGAGTAGTCCCGCCTGTTCCGACAGGACATCCCCTCAATAAGTGTGACTGCTATGTCCTCGATGAGCCGGGTGATCGAATCGTCGTTGGTGAAGATGCCCAGTCTTGCCGCCATCGTTGTGTCGGAGTTGCTGGACAAGACCGTCATCGTTTCCACCGCCACCGTGGCGTTACAAGAACAGCTGTTCCACAAGGACTTGCCTCGCCTGGCCGAGATCGTCCCCGAGTTGCGCTTTGACATCATCAAGGGCCCTGGCCGCTACGTCTGCGAGGGCCGCCTAGAAAGCACCGTCAACGAGGAGGCGCAGGCCACCTTGCTGGGCGAAGAGTTTCAGGACGCCTTCGCCGGCGCCCACTGGCAAGCCAAGGGCAGTCCACGGACAGCGTGCAACTGCGGCTTGCTGAAGAGGGCCCGGATGCGTTGGTTCAAGGATGTCGCCAAGAAGCTTCGCGCCGGTAAATGGGACGGCGACATTGACAGCCTCGAGCAGCAACCCGACCCCGAAGACTGGCGCCAGGTCCAGGCGAATGGCGAATGCCTGCAACGGTGGGCAGTGCGAGTACTTCAAGATCTGCGCGTTTTTCAAAGCCCGCCGCCGTGCCGCCACCGCCACCATTCAAGTCGCCAACCACGCGCTCATTCTCGCCACCCTGCAAACCGACAGCCCCTGATGGCCGATGTGTGCCCTCTGCCGTGGGTCCTCCAACGGGCCACTGCAAGGAAGGTCGACCGGCGGCTTCAGGGCGACGAATTCGTGGCTGTGGACGTCGCTGATGGGTCGGGCGCGTGAGTTCGATGACCAGAGCAGCAGACGTTCGATCGTTCGATCAGCCGACAACTTCTCGCCGCCCAACGACGGTCAGCAGTACCTTCAAGACCGGTCGTTGGCGGGGTGACAAACAGGGTTGGTCAACGACCGGTAGGTGGCCGAGAGCGCGAGTATGGAGTTAGAGGTTGACCGACCGGACACGCTGCATAGCCGACTTCAAGGCAGCGACTGACAGCTCGCCCCCCAGGCGTCCGACGCCATGCCGACCGTGGGGCCCCAAGCAGGCATAGCGCTGAGGCACACGCGCTGGAGGAATGTGCCCACCTGTTGTAGTGATCGCGTCTGATGACCCTGGCAAGTCCACAGCCCGGGCACCGTTCCCTAAATCCAGAACCAACCTTGCGTGGACTTCACCGCCGCAACGTCACCGCTCGCAAGCCGTTGATTTCCATGCAAAATCGCCCCGTCTTCCCCACCTCTCGTCCGGCCTGCCCTGTCCATCCCCCTGTGGGCCGACAAGCAGAGAACCAATGCAATCGAATCAACAACTGAGCCCCTGGCGCCTGTCGGTCGCCCCCATGATGGACTGGACCGATCGCCATTGCCGCTACCTGCACCGCCAGCTGAGCCGGCACACCCTGCTGTACACCGAGATGGTGACCACCGGGGCCTTGCTGCATGGCGACGTGCCCCGGCACCTGGACTTCAACGACGAGGAACACCCCGTGGCCCTGCAGCTGGGCGGCAGCGAGCCGGCCGACCTGGCGCAGTGCGCCAAGCTCGCGGCGCAATGGGGCTATGACGAGGTCAACCTGAATTGCGGCTGCCCCAGCGAGCGCGTCCAGCGCGGCGCGTTCGGGGCCTGCCTGATGGCCGAGCCCGCGCTGGTGGCCGACTGCGTCAAGGCGATGTGCGATGCGGTCAGCCTGCCGGTCACGGTCAAGCACCGCATCGGCATCGATCAGGTCGAGGACCACGGCTTCGTGCGCGACTTCGTGGGCCAGGTGGCCGAGGCAGGCTGCAAGGTGTTTATCGTGCATGCACGCAATGCCTGGCTGAAAGGCCTGAGCCCCAAGGAGAACCGCGAGATCCCGCCGCTGCGCTATGAGCGCGTGCATCGGCTCAAGCGCGAGTTCCCCAACCTCACCATCGTGCTCAATGGCGGCGTGAACACCTCCGCGGAGATCGCCGAGCAGCTGCAGCACGTCGACGGCGTGATGATCGGAAGGCAGGCCTACCACCAGCCCTGGGACCTGGCAACATGGGATGCGCAGTTCTTCGGTGACGAGGACGCCGCCTCGGCGCCCCTGACGCGCGAGGCGCTGGAAGAATGCATGGTGGCGTACATGGCGCGCTGCGCGGCGCAAGGCGAGCCGTGGTCGCGGATCGCCCGGCACATGCTGGGCCTGTGGAACGGCACGCCGGGGGCGCGGCGCTGGCGGCAGGTCTGGTCAGACCACCGGTTGAAGACGGCGACTGCGCAGGAGGTGGCCCGGCTGGCCACCGCGGCGCGCCTGGCTGGGCGGCCTGTGGCGGGCGAGGAGGGCTGATTCTTTACTGCCCCTTCGAGTGGCTGGGGACGGCGTCGATGAGCCCGCTGCCTTCGCGTGCTTCGATACCTCAGCACGAACGGCGGGGGGTGGGTGGCTTTCAGCGCGCTGACTTTGGCATCCCGCGCCATCCGGTGAATGGTTCGAAGGTGGTGAGCTCGCTGCGTTCGCATGCTTCGATACCTCAGCACGAACGGTGGAATGGGGGAGGCTGTCAGCGCGCTGACTTTGGCATCCCGCGCCATCCGGTGAATGGTTCGAAGGTGGTGAGCTCGCTGCGTTCGCGTGCTTCGATACCTCAGCACGAACGGTGGGAGGTGGGAGGGGAACCGGGAGGCTGTCTGCGCGCTGACCTTTGCATCCCTTCTTGCACCGTCAGGTGAACGGTGCGAAGGCGATGAGCTCGCTGCCTTCGCATGCTTCGATACCTCAGCACGAACGGTGGGGGTGGGAAGCTCTCAATGCGCCGACTTCTCATCCTTCCCTGCACCGGTGGGTGCACGGTGCGAAGGCGGTGAGCTCGCTGCCTTCGCGTGCTTCGATACCTCAGCACGAACGGGCGGAATGCGGGAGGCCCAGCACGAACGCCACGCGTGCCATCGACTGTCTCAACAGGGTCACAGGGTAAAGCCGCATCCATTTTTCGCGGCTCGACCGTACCATGGCGGGACTGGTTCGGCGCTTCATCACCTTGCTGCATGTCGTACAGCCAAACCACGCTCACACGCCGTCTCCACGAGGACGCTGCATGAGTGAAGACCTCGTCCCGCGCACATCGCCGGACGAACCTGCAGTCCCGCTGCACCCAACTCGCTTCACCTGCTGTTCCCGCCGTTCCCTGCCGTCCTCCGCTGTACCGCTTTGATGTCGCCATCGCCGAGGCCCCCGTCCCTCGGCAGGCCCGAACTCGGCCCTGTCGCTGCTGCATTGTCTCGCTCGTCTGTCTGCCTGCCCATCCATGTCAAACCTCCGCAATGTGCTGGAAGTCCTGTGCAAGGCCTCGAATGAATACCTGCAGAACATCGATCGCCGCAGCGACGACTGGGTCGTGCTGTCCAGCATCGCCGACCACGACGGAGGTATCAACGACGCCGTGAGGGACCGGGTCGTCATGACCCTCTACAACATCACCCGCGAGAACATCGTCGGCAGCTACAACCCAACCCAGAAAAGCGGCGCCGGCAGCGGCGACGGGGTCGCGATCGTCAAGCCGCCGATCTACGTGAACCTCCACCTGATGTTCATGGCCAACTTCTCGGAAAAGAGCTACGCGGACGGCCTGGCCGCAATCTCGGGCATCCTCTCCTACTTCCAGCAGAACCCCTGCTTCAGCCAGTCCAACGCGCCTGACCTCGCACCTGGCGTCGACCGGCTGACCATGGACCTGGAGAACCTCAGCCCCGTCGACGTCAACTACATCATGGGCATGCTGGGCACCAAGTACCTGCCCAGCGTCTTCTACAAGCTGCGCCTGCTGCCCTTCGCCTCCAGCGCCATGCACGCCCGCACCTACGCCGTCACGGGCCTGGGCGTCGTCGAAGCCCCCAGCGACGCGTCCACGCCCGCATGAAGACCATCAGCAGCAGCCCCCCGCCGAAATCCATCGGCCTGGTCTTCCGCTCGGCGGCGGCCCACCACAAGCTGGTCAAGCTGTTCAGCGTCACGGTCACGCACAGCTTCTACACCCTCGACCAAGGGCTGTGCCCCGACTTCGAGGCCGCCCCCACGCCATCGACCGCCTCGTTCATGGCCGCCTTCGGCATCGCGCTGCGCAACGATGCGGCTGGCTTCAGTGTCTTCATCCAGCAAGTCCGGCTGCCCCAACTGGTCGAGCACTTGCGCCAGGGCGTTCCGGCCGCGCGCACCGGTGAACCGGGCACCGGGCTGTGGAGCCGGCTCACGTTCACGCTGCGGCTGACCAACCCGCTGTTCGTGGGCATCACCGCGCTGCCCATCGAGACCAAGACCACGCAGCTCAATCTCTACGCCTGCAACACCCAGGCACACCAGGCGGGCAGCGCCGCGCTGCTGTCGCCGGGGGCCTTCATGGACGCCAGCGCCCTGCACCCGGTGGTGGGCAGCGAGGTCTCGCTCGCCGTGCCGGCGCGCGCCGCCACGGTGAGCGTGGCCGACATCTCGGGCGCCCTGGTGATCCCGCCGCAGCCGGTAACGCCGGCCGCGTCTGGCGACAGCGCGCCCGCGCCCCGCAAGCACACGACGATCGACCTCGGCGGCCTGCCTCACGACCTCTACACGATCGCCATCGCGGACGCGCAGGGCCAGCCCCTCGACGAAGGCGGCTACCCCCGCGACGTGCTCTACGTCGACCCCGCGCAGCCGCAGTCCATGGTGCTGCTCGACCTCCTGTTCACCTGCCCAACGCCGCAGAGCCAGGGGGTCTATCCCATCCCCTCCCTGTTCGACCCGCCGGCAAGCGGCGAGGACGCACCGCCCAGCAGCGTGGCCTACCAGCTGCCGTTCGATGCGCGCCACACGTACTGGCAGTACTTCGTCGTCTCGCAAGACCCCGCCAGCAAGCTGATCGACCTGAAGATCCAGGGGTCCGGCGCGCACTTCCGCAAGGAGGCCGGCACCGTCGAATTGCCCAACGGCGCGCGGGCCGTCCTGTTCAAGGCGCAAAGCACGCTGCCGCTGCGCCAGAAGTCGCCCCAGCAGTTCCAGCTGAGCGGCCAGCGCCGCGACGCCAATGGCCACAAGAACGAGATCCTGATCAGCCGGCTGCCCGTGGCAGGCAGCGCCCCCGTGTGGCCCCAGGGGGACGGCCAGAGCGAATCAGGCGTCTCGGAGATCTTCGTCTATGTCTGACCCGCCGTCCCGTTGTCCCCCGCGCTGTCCCGTTCCCGCCCCTTTCTTCTTCACCAACCCACGAAGGACGAACCACCCATGAGCACCGCGACCCTGACAAAGCAGCGCAAGACACCGGGCGTCTACGTCACCGAGTTCCCCGCTTTCCCGCCCTCCATCGTGGGCGTGGAGACGGCGGTGCCGATCTTCATCGGCTACACCCAGACCGCGGTCGATCCTTCCAGCAAGAAGCAGCTCTACCTCCAGGCCGTCCCGATCAGCTCGATGGCCGACTACTACAGCTACTTCGGGTACGGCTACGACGCCCAGGGCATCGTGGAGCAGGCCAGCGGCCCGGCCGTCGACTACGACTTCCAGGCCGCCTCCTCGGACGGCAGCAAGACCACGACCAACGCCTACGTGGTCGGCACCTCGTCAACCACCGCCGGCGTGGTGTCGTTCGCGCCGCAGTTCAACCTGTATTCAGCCATGCAGCTGTTCTTCGCCAACGGCGGGGGCAACTGCTTCGTCATCTCGGTCAACAACTACTGGGGGCAGAAGAGTGTCACCCCCACCCCCGGGCAGGCCGCGGCCAGCATCAACAAGGACGACCTGCTCGCCGGCCTGGACGTGGCCAACGTCACGCGCGGCGGCACCATGCTGGTGGTGCCGGACGCCTGCCTGCTGGTCAGCGCCACCGTGACCGAGGGCGTCACCACCTACACCTACCCGGACTACCAGCCGGTGGTCGTCGAGATGCTGCGCCAGTCAGCCACGCTGCAGGACCGCGTCGCCATCCTCGACATGCCCGGCGCGCTCCTGCCGGCCAACTGGTCGGTGACGGGGATGGCCTCGGAGGCCGCCGCCTTCTACACCGCCATCAGCCCGGCCTCGGCCTACTACAGCTACGGGGCCGCCTACGGCCCGGCGCTGGAGTCTTCCCTGCTGTCGACCAGCGATGTGCTCTACACCAACCTCTCGGGCACCCCCGCCAGCACCACGCTGGTCAACAACCTGCTGACGACGCAGGCGCTGGGGCTGTACCCGGCGAACAAGGACGGCAGCTACACCGCCACCTTCATCAACGTCGCCGCGCGCATCGCCGCCGCCTTCCCGGTGACGGGCGCCACCTCCAGCGGCACGCCCGACAACATCACCGGCACGGTCAGCCTCACCAGCGGCAGCACGACCTCCACCCTGCTGGTGGCCATGCCCAACGCCACGGCGTACGCGCCGCCCACCGACGCGGCCGGCAACCTCGCGCTCGACCAGTACCTGATCAACGCCGTGCCGCTGCTCGGCGAGATCCAGCAGATCCTGGCCGACAAGCTCAACGTCGTGCCTCCCAGCGGCGTCATGGCCGGCGTGTGGACGCAGAACGACGCCAACCGCGGCGTGTGGAACGCGCCCGCCAACGTCGCGCTCAACGAGATCATCGCCCCCAAGGTGGTGCTGACCGACGAGCAGCAGGGCGACTACAACGTGCCGCTCAACGGCAACGCCATCGACATCCTGCGCGCCGTGGTCAACCGCGGCACCGTGGTGTGGGGCGCGCGCACGCTCGACGGCAACAGCCTCGACTACCGCTACATCCAGGTGCGCCGCACGCTGATCTACATCGAGCAGTCGATCAAGACGGCACTGCAGCAGTTCGTCTTCGCGGCCAACGACGGCGGCACCTGGGCCACCGTCACCGCCACCATCTCCAACTTCCTGACCCAGCTGTGGCAGGCCGGCGGGCTCATGGGCGACAAGGCGAGCGACGCCTTCAGCGTGGCCTGCGGCCTGCCCACCACCATGAGCGGGCTGGACGTGCTCAACGGCTACATGATCGTCAACGTCAAGGTCCAGCTGATCCACCCGGCGGAATTCATCGAGCTGACCTTCACCCAGACGATGCAGGGCGTCTGAGCGGCTGCCCTTTTTCCGCCTTCCTTTCCTTCACTTTGAATTGAACTGAACTGAACCTCAGGAGATCACCATGGCTGGCGACACCCAATCCAAGACCATCTGGCCCCTTCCCAAGTTCTATTTCTCCGTGACGGGCCTGCCGCCCGGGCCGGTCAGCTTCCAGGAGGTCACGGGGCTGAGCACCGAAGTCACGCCCATCGAGTACCGCCACGGTGACAGCCCCAGCTTCTACCCGATCAAGATGCCGGGGCTGGGCAAGGTCGGCAACGTGACGATGCGCAAGGGCATCTTCATCAACGACACCGCGCTGTGGGACTGGTTCAACCAGATCAAGATGAACACCATCGCACGCCTCACGGTGGTGGTCAGCCTGCTGGACGAGACCGCCGCACCGAAGATGGTCTGGACCTTGAACAACGCCTTTCCCATCAAGATCACGGGCACCGACCTGAAGTCGGAGGGCAACGAGGTCGCGGTGGAGAGCGTCGAGGTGGCGTTCGAGACCATGGTCATCTCGGCCCCCTGAGCCCATGCCGAGCGCGACGTCCCAGAGCACCGGCAGCGCCTATTACCCGCCGCCGGCGTTCTCGTTCACCGTCACGGTGGCGGGCACGGGCACCTCGCTGCAGATGAGCAGCGCCACGGACGCCAGCTTCCAGGAGGTCTCTGGGCTGGAGGCCAAGATCGAGCTCGAGTCGGTCACGGAGGGCGGGGAGAACCGCTTCGTCCACCAGCTGCCCGGCGCGAGCCGCTCGCCCAACCTCGTGCTGCGGCGCGGCTACGTCACCCGGCCCTCCTTCCTCTCGGAATGGACGGCCCAGACGGTGGGCTCGACGCTGAACCAGCCCATCCTCACGCAGACGCTGGTGGTGATGCTGCTAGGCGCCGACCGCATGCCGCTGGTGTCCTGGAACGTCGACCGGGCCTGGCCGGTGCGCTGGGTCACGGGCCCGTTCGACGCGCTGAAGAACGAGGTGCTGACGGAGGTGATGGAGTTCGCCTGCGCCACCATCACGCGCATGCCGCTCAACGAGGCCGCCAGCATGGTGGCGCCGGTGTCGTCGCTCATCGGGGGTTGAGGGTGCACGGGGCAAGTCGTCAGGTGTGCACAGGCCGCCGCCCCCATCCCAACCTTCCGCCAGCGGGGGAAGGCGCAAGCCCCCTCCCCCGCAGGGGGAGGGCCGGGGTGGGGGCGGCAGCGCGACGTCCCCGCACCCCAGGCCCCACAGGAGAGGACTTTTCGCATGCCGATCGAGATCAGTGAAATCGACGTCCGCCTGGCGGTGCGCGACCCGCGCACGCCGCAGGCCCCCGCCGCCACGCCCGGGCACCACCCCGGCCCGGCCCCCGCCTTGACGCCGGCGCAGCGCGAGGACATCGTGCAGGAGTGCGTGCGCAGCGTGCTGCAGACGCTGCGCATGATGGAGGCGCGGTGACATGTCGGGCAGCCTGGAGCACATGGTCATCAAGGCCTACTCGGACCCGGACTTCAACAGCCCCTGCGGCGACCCGTTCACGGTGTGGATCAACCCGGCCAGCTACACGCACGCCTACGACATCAGCTACGCCGACCGGCAGGCGCCGGGCAGCAACGGGCCCTCGCCAGAGTTCAACCGGGTGGGGCAGGAGAGCGTCTCGTTCGAGCTGGTCTTCGACGCCACGGGCGTGATCCCGCCGCCGATCCCCGGCACCCCGCTGCCCAGCGACGGCGTGGCGGGCCTGATCGACACCTTCACGAAGCTGGTGGCCACGGTCAACGGCGACATCCACCGGCCGAACTACATCAAGCTGTCCTGGGCGCAGCTGCAGTTCCAGTGCGTGCTGAGCAAGCTGAACATCAGCTACACGCTGTTCAAGCCCAACGGCACGCCGCTGCGCGCCAAGGTCTCGGTGACCTTCCTGTCGTTCACCAGCGAGAAGCAGCTGGCCGCCGAAGCCAACCTGCACTCGCCCGACGTGACCCACCTGGTCACGGTGCTGGCGGGCGACACGCTGCCGGCCCTGTGCCACAAGATCTACGGCAGCAGCACCTACTACCTGAAGGTGGCCGAGTACAACGCGCTGCCCAGCTTCCGGCAGCTGCGTCCGGGCTCGCAGCTGGTGTTTCCTCCGCTGGCGGGGTCGGCCTCGTGAGCGACGCCCCCTCCCCCGCCCTGCTGGCCGGCTCGGTCGTCTCGCTGCGCATCCTGGCCGGCGGCAAGGCGCTGGACAGTGCCTACCAGGTCGTCTCGGTGGACGTGTGGACAGGGGTCAACCGGCTGCCCCAGGCGCGGCTGGTGATCTCCGACGGCAGCCCCTCGGAGGCCACCTTCCCGATCAGCGAGACCGCGGCGCTGATCCCGGGATCCAAGCTCGAGGTCTCGCTCGGCTACGACGAGAAGGAGGCGCCCGTGTTCAAGGGCGTCATCTTCCGGCAGGGCCTGGACGTGAGTCAGAACGGGCCCTCGCGCCTCGTCGTCGAGGCCACCGACCCGGCCATGGCGATGACGCTGGCGCGGCGCAACGCGATCTTCGAGAACGTGACCGACAGCCAGGTGATCCAGAAGCTGATCAGCGAGTCGGGCCTGAAGGCGCAGGTCACGGCGACCACGCCGGTGCAGCCGGCAATCGTGCAGTTCTACTGCTCCGACTGGGACCTGATGCTGATCCGCGCGCAGCTCAACGGCATGGTGGTCACGGTGACGGACGCGGCCGTGACGGTGGCGCCGCCCGACACCGCCGGCACGCCAGTGCTGACGCTGTTGTACGGGGAATCGATCCTCGACTTCCGGGCCGAGATGGACGCCTCCACCCAGTTCACTGCCTCGGCCATCCAGAGCTATGCCTGGGACCCGGCCGCGCAGGCGGTGGCGGCCTCGGGGCAGGCCAGCGCGGACGTGAGCACGCCCGGCAACCTCAGCTCCGACGAGCTGGCCAAGGTCTTCGGCATCAAGCAGTTCCCGCAGCAGACCGGGGGCACGCTGGAGAGCGCCGATCTCACGGCCTGGTCCTCGGCCGAGCTGCTGAAGACGCGGCTGGCCAAGATCCGCGGCACGGTCAAGTTCCAGGGCAACGCGCTGCCCGTGCCGGGGTGCATGGTCGCGCTGTCGGGGCTGGGCGACCGCTTCAACGGCAACGCGTATGTCTCCGCCGTGCACCACCACGTGGCCAACGGCGTGTGGTTCACCTCGACCGAGATCGGGCTGTCGCCGCAGTGGTTCGCGGCCACCGCGCCGCAGGTGACCGCCCCGGGCGCCGCGGGCCAGCTGCCCGCCGCGGCGAACCTGCAGACCGGCCTGGTGCTCAAGACCGACGGCGACCCCGACGGCGAGTTCCGCGTGCAGGTTCGGCTGCCGCTGCTGCAGGCGGGCACGCTGGGGGTGTGGGCGCGGCTGGGCGGCTTCTACGCCTCGAACGGCTTCGGCGCGGAGTTCTACCCCGAGGTGGGCGACGAGGTGGTGGTGGCCTTCATGAACGGCGACCCGCGCTTTCCCGTCATCGTGGGCTCGCTCTACAGCAAGAAGAACCCGCCCCCGGTCACGCCCGACGCCAAGAACAACCGCAAGTCCATCGTCACGCGCTCCAAGCTGCGCATCGACTTCTTCGAGGAGGACCAGGCCGTGGAGGTCTCGACCCCGGGCGGGCAGAGCGTGCGGCTCGACGACAAGGCCAAGCAGGTCGCCATCAAGGACCTCAACGGCAACACCGTCACGATGGCCCCCGCCGGCATCACCCTCGACAGCGCCGCGAAGATCGCCCTGACCGCGCGCACCGACATCACGCTCAGCGCGCAGGGCAAGCTCTCGCTCACCGGCACCAGCGGGGTCAGCATCGCGGGGCTGAGCATCAAGGCCAGCGCCGACAGCAGCTTCTCCGCGCAGGGCGCGGGCGAGGCCAAGCTCACCTCCAGCGGCCTGGTGACGGTGCAGGGCAGCCTGGTGAAGATCAATTGAGCGGTGTGATGCGCATGGATCTGACTGACCTCGATCTCTTGCCCCTCGCTGCCTGTGTGCGCTTCGACAGCGCTCTCAAGACGCGGCGGCCAGTGCGACGGAATCGAGACGCGGTGCGCAGCAGCCCCCACCCCAGCCCTCCCCCAGCGGGGGAGGGAGTCCACGCCTTCCCCCAGCGGGAGTCCACGCCTTCCCCCGCTGGGGGAAGGTCGGGATGGGGCGCTGCCTTCGCAGCTCGCCATCTTCGCCATCTTTTGACGTCCCCTTGATTTGACGTCCCCTTCATTCTTCCCCCGCACCTCACCATGCCCCCTGCCGCCCGCCTGACCGACTTCCACGCCTGCCCGATGGTGACGCCGGGCGTGCCCCCCATCCCCCACGTCGGCGGCCCGATCTGCGGTGCCTGCACGCCGACGGTGCTGATCGGCGGCCTGCCGGCGGCCTGCGTGGGCGACACCTGCGTGTGCGTGGGCCCGCCGGACACCATCGTCAAGGGCTCGGCCACTGTGCTGATCGGCGGCCGCCCCGCCGCCCGCATGGGCGACAGCACGGCCCACGGCGGCACGGTGATGCTGGGGTTTCCCACGGTGATGGTCGGGGGCTGAGGACATGGCCGGCCACACGACCTCTCGCCCACCGGCGCGGCGCCACGCACAGGCCCTGACCCCGGCCAAGACCGTCACCGAGAAGACCTTCCTCGGAACCGGCTGGACCTTCCCGCCCACCTTCAGCCGGCAGCCAGCCACGGTGGTGATGTCCAGCGACGAGGACAACATCAAGCAGTGCCTCTCGGTGCTGTTCTCCACCACCATCGGCGAACGGCTCATGCTGGCCACCTATGGCACGGGGCTGCGCGGGCACGTCTTCGACGCCCTGACGACCACCCTGGTCAACGAGATCCGCTCGCAGGTCCTCAAGGCCGTGCTCGACTGGGAACCGCGCATCGACGTCATCGGCATCGAGATCAAGGAACTCGATCCCACCAAAGGCCACCTGGCCATCCTGATCGACTTCGTCGTACGCCAGACCAACTCGCGCAGCAACATGGTCTACCCGTTCTACCTGGACGAGGCCACGCTGCCCCCGCCCGCCCTATGACGACGGCGCACGAGCACCCCCTCGCGCTGAACCAGGCCTGCAGCCAGGCCGACCGGCTGCGCACCGCGCCGGCGCCCGGCCGCGTGCAGGTGGACGGGCGCAGCCTCACCCAGCTGCTCGGCTTCGCGGCCGACTACGGCACGCTGATCCGCTTCTACGACTTGGCCGACACGCCCGATGGCGACTGGTCGGCCTTCTTCCTCGCCGACCCCAGCGTGGCGCTGGCACTGCGCGCGGGGCTGGACCTGGACGACATCGAGGCCGGCTTCGACCGCCTGCTGCAGGCGCTGCGCGCCGTCACCGGCCTGGAGGCGCGGCTGGTCGAGCTGGAGCTGGCGAGTCGCGTGGTGCTGCGCCTGGTGCGGATCTTCGAGCACGGGCAGGTCCATCTGGCCAGCCTGGAGGAAGGGCTGGCGGCGCTGGTGCGCTCGCACCGCAGCGACCTGCTGGCCGCGCCCGCGCGGCGGCTGCTCTTCCACCTTGGTGGCCATCCGCCCGGCCATGGCCTGCGGCGCGAGCTGCTGGGTTTCGTCAACGGCTGGTTCGACGGCTTTCTCGAAGGGCTGGAGGAGCTGTTCGCTGCCCTCGTCACCGCCCTGGCCCAGGAGCGCAGCGCGGCGCGCGCGGCGCTGGAGGCTTCGCTGCACAGCGCCTCGCACCCGCCCCAGGCCGCCCTGTGGGACGCCTTCGTGCAGCTGTTCGGCCATGCGCAGAACGCGCTCAACCGCTTTCCGCGGCGACTGCTCGACTTCTACCAGACCGCGGTGCTGCACCAGGACAGCCGCGCGGGACGGCCCGACCAGCTGGTGCTGACCTTCACCCCCGCCAAGGGGGTGGCCGAGGTCGCGCTGGCGCGGGGAACGCGGTTCCTCGCGGGCACCGACGGGGCCAGCGGCGAATCCATCGTGTATGCGCTGGACGAGGCGCTGACGGTCGACGCCACCGCGGTGGCTGCGCTGCGCACCCTCACGGTCAGCTGGCAGGCGCCGGTGCCGGGCGCGCTGCCGGCGCCGGCGCAGGTGCTCGGCGGCGTGGTGGCACTGTCGCCCACGCCGCCGGCGATCGCCACGCCGTTCCCGATCTTCGGCGCCACCACAGCGGGCACCGACGGCGTGCTCACCAGCACCCAGGCCAGCCTGGGCTTCGCCGTGGCCAGCCCCTGCCTGATGCTCACCGGCGGTGGGCGCAACGTGCAGCTCGGGCTGGCGGTGACGCCGGACAGCCTCGCCGCCGCCCAGCCGCTGCTGGCGGCAATCGGCCAGCAGGCCGGCGGGATGGCCCCCGACAGCGTGCTGGCCCAGCTGCTGCAGGGCGCCTTCGCGCTGCGCTACTCGACCGCGGGCGGGTGGATCGACATCCCCGCCTACGCCGTCACGCCGCCGGCGGCGCAGGGCGGTGCGTTCACGCTGTCGTTCACGCTCGACCCCGACGCCAGCCCCTGGGTGGCCCTGTCCACCCAGCCGCCCGACGCGAACGCGCAGCCCGCCCCACCCGCCAGCGCGGTGCCCGACGCGGACACCCCCGTGCTGCTGGCCCGGCTCCTGCAGGACCCGGTGAGCCTGGGCAGCGTGACGGTCTATCCCTACGCGGTGCTGTCGGGGCTGGCGCTGTCGGGCCTGTCGATCGACGTGGCCGTGAACGGCCTGACGCAGCTGCAGCTGACCTCGCCCACCGGGCCGGCCGACACCAGCCAGCCCTTCGCGCTGTTCGGCGCCCCGCCGGTGCAGCACGCCGCCTTGAGCCTGCGCGCGCCGGAGCTGTTCGCCAAGCAGCTTGGCAGCTTCGCGCTGTCCATCGACTGGTTCGGCCTGCCCGTCACCAGCACGGGCTTCGCGGGCTACTACAAGGGCTATGTCGTGAACGCCGATGGGCAGACGGTGGCGCCCGGCTCGCTGTTCGACAACCTCAGCTTCACCGGCCACCTGGAGGTGGTCAATCCCGGCACCTGGCAGCTCGACACGACGCAGCAGGCGCTGTTCCAGACCGCCGCCGCGGCGCCCTCGCCGCAGACCGCCCCGCTGCTGCCCCGCACCACCCTGGCCGCGGCCGTCAGCGCGCAGCCCGCCGGCGCCTACTACGACCCTTCGATGAGCGCCGTGCGCCTGAGCCTCGACCAGCCCAGCTACGCCTTTGGCAACGTGCTCTATGCGGCCAACGTGATGGCGGCCTCGGTGCAGCTGACCGCCGCTGCCTCGGCCTGTGCGCAGAAGTGCGGCGGCGCGGGATGGTCCGAGCCGGCCCTCGCCCAGCTCGAGCTGCTGGCCGGCGCCAATGCCGGCGCCAGCGACGGGGCCTGGGCCGACGACCTCAAGGCCGCGGTGCAGCGCACTGTCGCCAGCCTGGACGGCGAGGCCCTGGGCGCGATCCAGGCCGCGATCGCCGCCAGCGGGGCCCCGGCGGCGCAGCAGGCGCAGTGGCAGGGCAGCCTGTCGCAGGCGCTGGGTGGCGCGGGTGCCTCTTCCCTGTCGGGCCTGTGGCACCGCCTGTTCGGCGCACGCCAGCCCGACGCCGCCGCGGCGCACGCCCAGCTCCAACAATGGCTCACCGACCACGCCGCCGCCCTGGGCGCCACGGCCAGTGCCCAGGCCCAGGTGCAGCAGGCCCAGGCACTGCTGGCGGCCGGCACGGGGACGCTGGCGCTGCAGGCGCAGGCCGAGGGCCAGCCGGCCTCGACGGCGCGCACCGGCACGGCCGCCGGCATCCGCGGGGTGCAGGCGCAGCTGCAGGACGCCGCCAGCCGCAGCGCGCAGGCCTGCATCCAGGACTGCCTGGCCTGCTCCGACGCGTCGACGGAATTCCCGAACCAGCCCTGGCTGCCGCTGGCGGCCAGTGTCAGCGTGCAGTACACGGCGGGCGCGGCGCTTCCGCCGGCCGACGGCAGCGCCGCGGCGGGCGCGTTCTTCCACCTGGCGCCTTTCGACACGGTGCAGGCGGTGGACTGGGCGGCCGGGGTCAGCGTGCCCCTGCTGGCCCCGGTGACGCAGGCCGGCACGCTGTACATCGGTCTGACGGGCACCGCGCGCGACCTGAGCCTGCTGTTCCGGCTGGCGCCGCCGGCGGGAGGCTGGCCGACCGACACGCCGCCCTTGAACTGGGCCCAGGCCCTCGACGGCGGCGGCTGGCTGACGCTGACGCCCTTGAGCGACACCACCAACGGCCTGCGCAACGCCGGCATCGTCCGCCTGCCCCTGGCCGACGTGCCGCTGGGCGCGCCGCTCCTGCTGCGCGTGAGCGTGGCCGCCGACCCCACGCGCTTCCCCACCCTGGCGGGCCTGGCGACGAACGCCGCCACCGCCAGCTGGCAGGGCCCCGGCGGCGCGTCGGCCCTGGGCCTGCCGCTGCCCGCGGGCACCGTCACCCGCAGCCTCGCCCCCGTGCCGGGGCTGGGCACGGTCGCGCAGCCCATGCCCTCGGGCGGCGGCCAGCCCGCGGCCCAGGGCCCGGCCTTCGACCTGTGGCTGGCCGAACGCCTGCGCCACAAGGACCGCGGCGTCCAGGCCTGGGACCTGGCCCATCTGCTGCTCGCCGCCTTTCCTTCGCTGTGGCAGGTCGCCGTCGTGCCGGCCAGCAACGGCGGCGCGCGGCCGGCGCCGGGCCATGTGTGGATTGTCCCGGTGCCCGGCCCGCGCACACCGGCCATCGCGGACCCGACCATCCCGTCGAACGACGCCGAGATGCTCAGCCAGGTGGGTGCGTACCTTGCAGGCCGCGTCAGCCCCTTCGTCCAGCTGACCGTGAGCAACCCACCCTACCAGCGGCTGAAGGTGGTGGCCGACCTGGTCTTCACCGACGACGACAGCGTCCAGGCCTGCATCAACCGGCTGAACGAGGAGCTCATCGCCTACCTCTCGCCCTGGCCCGCGCCGGACCTGGGACCGCGCCCGCACGACTACTACACCCGCAAGGAGGTGGCCCACTTCGTGCGCCACCGGCCCTACGTGCGGGGCATCCTGTCGCTGCGGCTGATGCCTGAAGGCCCGGACGGCACGCCCGCGTTGGATGCGGCAGCGACGGACCAGGCGCCGGGGGCGCAGGCCGACGAGCCGCAGGCCTCGCACCACCGCTACTTCACCTCGGCGACCTCGCATGCGCTCACCGGCCGGGCGACGCCCGCCAGCGAACTGGTGCGGCCCGTGCGCGCGCGGCGGCCCGCGCCGGCCGCCGTGGTGCTGGGAGGCGTGGCATGAGCGACCAGAACCCCGCTGGCACCATCCCGCGCGCCGCGCCGCAGGAGACCGGCCTGGACTACAGCGCCCTCGTCGCCGAGGGCACCGCGCTCGTCCAGCAGCTGGCGGGCGACATCTGGACCAACTACAACTATTCCGACCCCGGCGTCACGATCCTGGAGCAGCTGTGCTACGCCCTCACGGAGCTGTCCTACCGGGCCGGCTTCCCGGTGCAGGACCTGCTCGGCGCGCCCGGCAGCGGACAGGTGCAGCTGCCGCGCCAGGGCCTGTACCCGGCACGCTCGATCATGCCGGTCAACCCGGTCACGCCGGACGACCTGCGGCGCCTGGTCATCGATCGGGTGCCCGAGGTGGCCAACGCCTGGTTCACGCCCGTGCCCGCCGACGAGGCCCATGGCCTGGCCGGCCTGTACCGCATCCAGGTGCTGGTGCCGCCGCCCGACCTGCACGACTGCGAGTGCGGCCTCGACGACGCGCCGGCTGCCCACGCCAGGGTCGTCTCGCGCGTGCTGGACTGCTATGTCGCGCACCGCGCCTGGTGCGAGGACGTGCAGGCCTGCAGCGTCCTGCGCCCCATCCCCACCCGGGTGCACGCGGACGTGCACCTCGACGACCACGGCGATCCCGACGCGGTGATGGCGCAGCTGCTGTTCGCCCTCGCCCTGACGCTGTCGCCCGAGCCGCGGCGCAGCTCACTCGACGACCAGCTGGCCGCGGGCCGCAGCACCGCCGAGATCTTCAACGGCCCGCTGATGCTGCGTGGCTTCATCGACGACGACCAGCTGACGCCGCTGCCGCGCCAGGTGGCGGTGGAAGACCTGCTCGCGGTGATGGCCGAGGTACCGGGCGTGCTGGCGGTCGACCACCTGCGGGTGCACGCGCGTGTCGAGCCCGACCCGGGCGCGGCAGACCCGGCCACGGGGCATGGGCCGGTCTGGGAGGGGGACGAGGTGATCCCGCTGCCGCCGGGGCACATCCTGCGGCTGCTGCCCTGGTCGCGCGAGGGCGGCTACACCCTGCGTCTGCTGTATGGCGGCCGGGTGCGCCATCCCGACCCAGCCCGGGTGCGGCGGCGGCTGGCACGCGCCTGGGCGGCGCAGCGGCGCACCTACCCACTGCGCGCCGAGTACCGCACGGCCTACGCGGTGCCGGCGGGCCGGCCGATGGACCTCTCGGCCTACAGCTCGGTGCAGGACCAGTTCCCCGCGACCTACGGCATCGGCGCCTATGGGCTGCCCTCCAGCGCCGGCACGGTGCGCCGCGCCCAGGCGCACCAGCTCAAGGGCTACCTGATGCCGTTCGACCAGCTGATGGCGAACTACTTCAGCCAGCTCGCCTTCGTGCGCGAGCTGTTCTCCATCAACACCGGTGGCGACGAGACCTATGCCTGGCAATCGCTGCGCGGCATCGTGCCGGACGCCGAGCCCTTGCTGGAACCCGGCTACGAAAAGCAGCTGGCCGCCCTGGTGGCTGCGCACGATCCGGTGCGCCCGCGCCAGTCCGCCGTGCTCGACCTGCTGCTGTCGTTCTATGCCGAACGGCTGGTGCCACCCGGCCAGGGCGCGCGCGAGGGCCACGCCCGGGACGCGCGGGGCAGCGCGCTGCTCGAGGCCAAACGGGCGTTGCTGGCCCGCATGGTCCCCGCCACCCGGGACCGTGGCCGCGGCCTGGACTACCGTTCCGCCAGCGGGGCCCGCGAAGCGGGCCTGGCTCTGCGCTGCCGCATCGAGCTGAGGTTGCTGGCATCCTGCACGGCGCCGGGTGCCGGGGCGCCGGGCGCGTACCCGCTGCTCTACCTGGTGGAGTGGCCGCTGCTGCGCCACGGCAACGAGGCCGAGGCGCAGGACTTCAGCTTCCGTGTCAGCGCGGTGATGGCCGCGGACGAGACCTGGGCGGACACGGACGAGACCCAGGCCGCCTGGCACCGCGACCGGCGCCGCCAGGTGCGCGCGATCCTGCGCGACAACATGCCGGCGCACGTCGTGCTCGAGGACGTCTTCCTACCGCCGCACCGCATGCGGCGCTTCGTGCGCCTGTACGACGAGTGGGTGCGCGCGCTGGGCCACGGTGCGTCCGCGCGGCGCGCCAAGACCAGCCGGCACCTGGCGCGCTTCCTGCGCCCCGCCATGCGAAATCCGCCAACGCCAACGCCAACGCCAACGCCAACGCCAACGCCAACGCCAACGCCAAC
>CBINPE010000072.1:0-23533 GCA_966252435.1 uncultured Burkholderiales bacterium
GAGAACTCCTCGATGAAGGTCTCGAACTGGATCGCGATGCGGTCGATGTCGCGCGCGAAGCGGTTGTACGCGATCACCGCGGGGATCGCCGCGAACAGGCCGATGGCGGTGGCCACCAGGGCCTCGGCGATGCCCGGGGCGACCGAGGCCAGCGAGGCCTGCTGCACGTTGGACAGGCCGATGAAGGCGCTCATGATCCCCCACACCGTGCCGAACAGGCCCACGTAGGGGCTGACCGAGCCCACCGAGGCCAGGAAAGACAGGTTGGACTCGATGGCGTCGAGCTCGCGCTGGAAGCTGGCCCGCATGGCGCGCCGCGCGCCGTCAAGCACCGCGCCCATGTCGGGCAGGCGGCGCTCGCGCGACTTGAGGAACTCGCGCATCCCGGAGGCGAAGATGCGCTCCATCGGCGAGGTCTGGGTGCGCCGCCCGGCGTCGCTGTAGAGGTCGTTGAGGTTCTTGCCGGCCCAGAACTCGCGCTCGAAGACGTCATTGCCCGAACGCACGCGCGACAGGCCGAAGAGCTTGCTGAAGATCACGGTCCAGCTGGCCAGCGACGTCAGCAGCAGGCCGGCCATGACCACCTGAACGACCAGGCTGGCATGGAGCACCAGGTTGATGATGGAGAGGTCTTGATTCATGGCGATGGCTGCAGACACTGATGGAGTTCGGTTGGAAGGCGGCGTGGCTGGAAGGTCCGGGCGTCCACGCAGGCGAGGCGGAGCTGGCTGTGGCCGAGCCGCTGGCGCTCGTTGCCCGACACGCGCCAGGCCTGCTGGGCCAGGTGCACCGAGGCGGCGCGGACCTCCCGCAGCGTGACGTCGATCTCGAGCAGGTCGTCCAGCCGGGCGGGTTGGAGGTAGTCCACGCTGAGCTGGCTGATGACCAGCATGGTGTGCAGGCGGCTGCGCAGGTCTTCTTGTGAAAGACCCAGGCCGCGCAGCCACTCGACGCGGGCGCGCTCGAAGAAGTTCAGGTAGTTGGCATGGAACACGACACCGCCGGCGTCGGTGTCCTGCCAATACACACGCAAAGGGAAACGGAAGTCGGGCTCGTTGTTCATCCACAGGTCGGCAGCGAGACAACAGGCTGCTGCCGACCCCGGATTATGGCCGCACGCGCTGGTAGACGGGGCCCCACAGGGGGTGGCCGGCCTCGGACTTGCTCAATGCGAAGCCCGGATCGGCCTGCCGCGCCGCCCGGAAGGCGGCCTCGCACTCACTGATGCGGCGGCTGGTGCAGTAGATGAAGGCGAGGTGCTTGTGCGCGGCGGCGCGGTCCTTGGGCGAGGCCAGGCCGGCACGCAGGGCCTGGGTCAGCTGCTTCTCGGACTCGGCGTACTGGGCGTCCTCGTACGCGCGCATGCCCGCCAGCAGCGCCTTCTCCCCCGGGCGCTCGGCGACGTCGAGCAGTCCCGGGGTGGGTGTCTCGGGCGGCGCGATGCAACCGCCCAGGCAGGCCAGGGCCACCAGGGCCAGGGTCCGCAGGCCGCGTGCCATGCGCGGGGGCGTCGTCGTCATGATCCGAAGCGGTGTTTGAGGGTGATCGGCTGTCCAGGGGTGACCTTGACAGAGGCGCTGTACGGTGGGAAGTCGCCGTTGCGGATGGTGATCTGGTGCCGCCCTTCGGACAGCGTCAGTTCGGTCAGCGGCGGGGCCGTGCCCGCGGAGGTACCGTCGACCTCCACCTGGCCCCAGGGGCTCACCGCGATGCGCACCAGCCCCACGGCCGGCGGTGGGGCGGTGCCGGCCGCCCGGGGTGCGGGGGCCTCGCGGGTCTCGCGTGCCCTGCGGTCGCGCGCGCTGTCGCGGCTGGGGCGGGGTGTCGGCGGGGTGCTGGTGGCCGTGGGCGGCGAGGGCGGCACAGGCTCGGCGGCGGCCACGGCCGGCGGGGCCAGCGGCGCGGTGTCGGGGACTTCCGCCGGGCTGGCGGGGGGCGGTGGTTCAGCGGCGGCCGTCGCCGAGGCAGTGGCAGGCGCCTCCGGTGCCACGACGGGAAGCGTGAGGTTCTCGGGCACGGCGGAGGCGGGCAGGGTGAGCGCTGGCGCGGCCACCGGGGCCACGGCAGGAGCGGCCGAGGCCGCCGCGGCGGGGGCAGAGGCGGCGGCTGCGGGTGGCTTGGCAGGGGCCGGCGTGGGCCGGTTGGACAGCCATGACCAGACGCCCAGTGCGGCCAGCACCAGCGCACCGGCGCTCAGGCCCAGGATGCGGCGCGAGCGCACCGGCGTGAATCCGCCCTCGCCGCCCTCGCCCTCCTGGCCGTGTTCATCCAGCCACTGGCGCAACTCGCGCGACAGGGCCCGCGCGGAGCGGAATCGGTGGGCCACGTCCTTGGCCATCGCGCGCGCGGCGATGTCGGACAGGATGCGGGGCACCTCGGGGTTGACCGTGTGGGCCGGCGGGGGCGTGTGGCTCAGCACCGCCTCGGTGATTTCCTCCAGGGTGTTGCCGCGGAAGGGCTTCTGGTCGGTGAGCAGCTCGTAGAGCACCACGCCCAGGGCGAACACGTCGGTGCGGCGGTCGACCGGCTGCTGGCGGATCTGCTCGGGCGCCATGTAGTAGGGCGAGCCACCGGTGATGTCCTCGATGTTGTGGTCGTTGTGGTGCGCCACGCGGGCGATGCCGAAGTCCAGCACGCGGGGCTGGGTGCGGCTGAGCATGAAGATGTTGGCCGGCTTGATGTCGCAGTGGACCACGCCCTTGCTGTGGGCGTAGGCCAGCGCGTCCGCGACGCGGCGCACGATCAGCGCCGCCTGGGCATGGTTGGGGCGCCAGCCTTCCTTGCGCAGCTGGCGCAGGTCGCGGCCCTTGAGCAGCTCCATGGCGATATAGGCCTTGTTGTCGCTCACGCCCGCGTCGAACACGGTGACGATGTGCGGGTGCGACAGGCTGGCCGCGGCGCGCGCCTCGTGCAGGAACAGGGCGTTGAACTCGCGGCGCTGGGCCTCCTCGACCTCGACGTTGAGGGTCTTGATGGCGATCAGGCGAGACAGCAGCGGGTCGTGCGCCGCATAGACCGAGCCCAGCCCGCCTTCGCCGATCTTGTACTTGATGGCATAGCGGCCGATCTGGCCAATTGTGGTCAGCGGGTCGCTGGAGGGCTGCTCGGGTTCGTACTGCGAGGCGGCCGGCACGTGCTGCGGCGGCAGCGCCGAAGCCGAATCTCCCCACTCAGCCGGATCGGCTGCCACGGTGGAGGCGGGCTCGGAATCAGCAGGTGGCGTGGACATGGGCACGGGGTGATGTTCTTAGGCCGGTTCGCGGCTCTCAGGGCCAGGCTGTGCCCAGCCCGGATGTCCTTGAGTGGCCATGGCCTAGCTTAGGCATGAACGTGCGCCAAGGTGGTGAGAAAAAAGGTCAATCGACCGCCATTTGTAACCGAATTAACAAAGTTTGCAGATGGCAGGGCGGCCTGCTCAGGACAGGGTGGCGCGCAGGCGCTCGACGGCCTCTTCCAGCTGCGGCAGGGCGTTGGCATAGGACAGGCGCAGGAAGCGGCGGTTGCCGTCCCCGCCGAAGTCGCGGCCGGGCGTGACGGCGACGTGTGCGCGGTTCAACAGCTCGAAGGCGAAGTCCCAGCTGTCGGGCGTGAAGCGGCTGCAGTCGGCCCAGGCGTAGAAGGCGCCGTCGGGCATCACGGGCACCGGCAGTCCCAGGGACTCCAGCGCTGGAACGAGGAAGTCACGCCGCGCCTTGAAGGCCTGGCGGCGCTGTTCGAAGACGGCCAGGCAGTCCTCGTCGAAGCAGGCCAGCGCGGCGTGCTGGGCCACCGCCGACGGGCAGATGTAGAGGTTCTGGGCCAGCTTCTCGATGTCGCGCACGAGGGCTGGGGGTACCACCAGCCAACCCAGGCGCCAGCCGGTCATGCAGAAGTACTTCGAAAAGCTGTTGACCGAGATGATGTCCTCGCCAAGGGCCAGGGCCGAGTGGCTCCAGTGTTCCTCGAAGCTCAGCCCGAGGTAGATCTCGTCGACCAGGGTGAAGCCCTGGTGGGCGCGCACCGTCTCGGCGATCCCGGCCAGCTGCGCGGGGTCGATCGAGGTGCCGGTGGGGTTGGAGGGCGAGGCCAGCAGCACGCCGCGGGTGCGTTCACCCCAGGCCTGCGCGACGCGGGCCGCGTCCAGCTGGAAGCGCTGCGCCGGCCCCGAGGGCAGCAGCACCGGCACGCCCTCGGCGGCGGCCACGAAGTGGCGGTTGCAGGGGTAGCTGGGATCGGGCAGCAGGACCTCGTCGCCCGGGTTGACCAGGGCCAGGCAGGCCAGCTGCAGCGCGGCCGAGGCCCCGGCCGTGACCACGATGCGCTCGGGCGGCACCGTCAGCCCGAAGCGCTGTGCGTACCAGCCGCTGATGCGCTCGCGCAGGGCCGGCAGGCCCAGGGCATCGGTGTACTGGGTGCGGCCGGCGCGGATGGCCCGCTCGGCCGCGGCCTGCACGGGCTCCGGCGCAGTGAAGTCGGGCTCGCCAATGTTGAGGAAGATCATCGGCCGCTCGGCGCAGGCCGGGCTGGCCGCCAGGGCCGCGGCCGCCTTCGCGCACTCCATCACGTAGAAGGGCTGGATGTGCTGCAGGCGGGTGGCGGGTTTCATCGGGGGCTCGGCAATGGGAAGGCGGGTGAGGCTCAGCGCCGGTTGGCGCGGGCGGCCTGCACTTCCACCGGGCGCAGCTCCAGCGCCGCCTTGTCGAGCACGCCGTTGACGTACTTGTGGCCGTCAGTGCCGCCGAAGCTCTTGGTCAGCTCGACGCTCTCGTTGATGACCACCTTGTAGGGGATGTCGATGCAGTGCTTGAGCTCATAGGCCCCGATCAGCAGCGCCCCGTGCTCGATGGGCGAGAGTTCGCGGGTGGGCCGGTCGAGGTGTTGGCGCAGCACCTGGTCCAGCTCCTGGGCCTCGCGGATGCAGCCGTGCAGCAGCACGTCGAAGTGGGCCTTGTCGCACTTGGGGAATTCTTCCTGCTCGCGCATGTGGGCCTCAATGGTGCCGGCGTCGCTGGCGGACAGGCGCCACTCGTACAGGCCCTGCAGGGCCAGCTCGCGCGAGCGGCGGCGCGGGGACTTCTTGCGGACCACGGGTGGCTTGCCCGCGGCGGAAGGGGCGGAGGAGGAGGGTGCTGCAGTGTTCACGACGACAAGTCTTTCATCAGGAGGGCCATCTCGATCGCGACGCGGGCCGCGTCCCGGCCCTTGTCTTCGGCCCGGGCCCAGGCCTGGGCCTCGTTCTCGACGGTGAGGATGGCGTTGGCGATGGGCAGGTGGTGGTCGAGCCCGACACGGGTCACGCCGGCACCGCTCTCGTTGGCCACCAGCTCGAAGTGGTAGGTCTCGCCCCGGATGATGCATCCAAGGGCGACCAGGGCGTGGAAGGGTGGGGAGGAACGTTGGGCCAGGGCCTGCAGGGCCAGCGGCACCTCGAGCGCACCCGGCACGCTGACGTGGTGGATGTCGGCCGGGGCCACGCCCAGGGCCTCGAGTTCCTGTCGGCACTGCCGGGCCAGGGTGTCGGTGAGGCTGGCGTTGAAGCGCGCCTGGACGATGCCGATGCGCAAGCCCTGGCCCTGGAGGGGCCGGCTGGTCCCTTGGTCTGCGTGTTGCATGGGAGTGGGTGGTGGATCGTGGGTTGGCGAAGGGTCAATCGGGATGGGCGGCAGTCGCCGGGTCGGCCGCGGGGGGCACGAAGCCCGTCACTTCCAACCCGTAGCCGGTCATGCTGGGCATGCGCCGCGGGCTGCCCAGCACGCGCATGCGCGCCACGCCCAGGTCACGCAGGATCTGCGCGCCCACGCCGTAGGTGCGCAGGTCCATCGGCGCGGCCGCGCGCGCCTCGCCGGGGCGCAGCTGGATCTTCTCCAGCAGCTCACCAGCCGACTCGCCGCAGTTGAGCAGCACCGCCACCCCATGGGGGCCGGCCTGCAGCGTGGCCAGCGCCTGCGGCAGCGGCCAAGAATGCTGGCAGCCGCCGGCGTCCAGCAGGTCGAGGACGGACAGGGGCTCGTGCACGCGCACCAGCACCTCGTCCTGGGCCGTCCAGCGGCCTTTGGTCAGGGCCAGGTGCACGCCGCCGGTGCGGTCCTTGAAGGTGATGCAGTGGAACTCGCCCTGGGCGGTGAGCAGCGCGCGCTCGCCCAGGCGCTGGATCATGCTTTCGTTGCGCAGCCGGTGCTCGATCAGGCTGGCGATGGTGCCGATCTTCAGGCCGTGGGTGCGCGCGAATTCCTGCAGGTCGGGCAGGCGGGCCATGCTGCCGTCGTCCTTCATGACCTCGCAGATGACGGCAGTGGGCGACAGGCCCGCCATGGCGGCCAGGTCGCAGCCGGCCTCGGTGTGGCCGGCGCGCATGAGCACGCCGCCGTCCTGCGCCTGCAGGGGAAAGACGTGGCCGGGCTGCACCAGGTCGCTGGCCTGGGCGTCGCGGGCCACGGCCACCTGGATGGTGCGCGCGCGGTCGGCGGCCGAGATGCCGGTGGTCACGCCGGTGGCGGCTTCGATCGACACCGTGAAGGCAGTGCGGTGGCGGGTGCCGTTGCGCTGGGTCATGGGCTCCAGGCCGAGGCGCTCGCAGTGCTCGCGCGGCAGGGTCAGGCAGATCAGGCCGCGGCCGAAGCGGGCCATGAAGTTGATGGCTTCGGGGGTGACGTGGTCGGCCGCGAGGACCAGGTCGCCTTCGTTTTCACGGTCTTCCTCGTCCACGAGGATGACCATGCGCCCGGCGGCCAGTTCGGCCACGAGCTCGGGAATGGGGGAAATCGGCATCCCGGGATTGTAGGGAAAGGCGGGCGCCATGCCGGCCCGCGTGACGCGGCGGCGTGAAAACCCCGCCATGGTTCACGCTGCGGACCTGGGGCGACGGGCTCCCCGGTGGTGCAGGGCTGTCCTGGCCTTTTGGGCATGCCCCCGCACCTTAGGATGTCGGCCCGACCGCATGCCGGCTGTTTTTATTTTTGGCCGACAAGGAAACAAACAATTGAATGGAAGTACCTGCATGAGTGCATCGCTGGACCTGAGGGATTTCGAAACCAGGCTGTCGGGCATTGACTGGAAGCGGCTGTCACATGCGTACGGATCGGCCCGCGACCTGCCCGCCCTGTTGATGGCGGTGGCCCGGGGCGAAGACGATGGCGGCGACCTTTTCGCCAACATCTATCACCAGGGCACGGTGTATTCGGCCACCGCGGCGGCCGCTCCCTTCCTGGCGGAGCTGGCACTGGCCTTCGTGCAGCAGCCCGATGCGACCCGCGCCTGCACCGACGTGACCTTGCTGACGCTGCTGGGACACATCGCGTCCGGGGCGGGTTACTACCAGGCGCATGGCCAGCTGAGCTGGGAGGCCGACCGTGCCACCCCGCGCGTGCTGGCGCGGGAGAAGCGCGAAGTGACGAACGCGCACCTGGCGGTGTGCCAGGCATGGCCCCGCCTGGCCGTGCTCTTGGCGCACCCGGGGGAGGCGGTGCGCATGGAGGCGATCATCCTGGCCGGCCAGTTGTATGGGATCGGGGCCACGGCATGGGAGCAGCTGCAGGCCCTGCTGGCCGTGGAGCGCGATGCCCTGTGCCGCGGTGCGGCCTGGTGGTCGCTGCAGCGCCTGCTGCATGGCACGCGCCACATGGCCGCCTACTCGGACCGGGCGGCCTGGCCCGCGCCCTTCGCGCCCGATCGGATGCACGACCTGCAGCAGGCCCTGATGGCGCAGCTGGGTGGGGTGGCCGCCGATCCGGGAGCACCTGCCGAGGAACGCTGGATCGCGGTGGAGCTGCGGGTGCAGGGCGGTGGGTCGCCGGTGCTGGATGCCCAGGCGTTGGGCGCCTTGTCCATCACGGCGATACCCAGCCTGGAGGGGCACTGGTACTGGGACGAGGGCTACCCCTGGCTGCAAGACGATCCAGTTTTGCGGCTGGATGTGTTGAGCCACCGCCTGCGCTCCCCCGAGCTGCCGCTGGCCGGGCTGGTCGACGGCGCGAGGGTATGGCACGAGCTGGCGCATCAGCACCGGTCCCTTCGGCCGCGCAGCGTGGCCGAACTGGTGGCCCTGCTGGGGCATGCGGCGCCGGAGGCCCGTCTCGCCGCGGCGGAGCACCTCCATGCCTGCGGGCTGGCGTGCCGGCCGCACGTGCCGGCCTTGTGGCAGGCCGGCGAGGACGATGCCGCGCTGCGCACCTGGTTGCTGGCGCCCTTGCGTGCCTGTGGCGAGGTGGCGGGCACGACTCCCTGGATAGCGCAGGCGCTGCAGGCCTGCTCGGCGGCGTGGTCCGACACCGCCAATGACCAGGCCTGGACCCGGTCCGACGACGAGAAGCGCCTGCTGCGGGCCCTGGCCCAGGTGGTCGAGGCCGACGCCGGCGAGGTCGCGCCTGTGCTGCAGCAGGGGCTGCAGCGCTGGCTGGACAGCCGTGTGCCCCTGACGACGTCGCACGACGGGGCGCCCATGAGCCTCAACCTGCCCACGCAGACCCTGGACCGGCTGGACAAGATGGACGCCCTGCCGCCGGCCCTGCTGACGCAGGCCTTGGCGCATGGCCTGCCGCTGGCCCTGCGGATCCTGGCCCGCCGCGCGGGACGGGCGGTGGGCCAGGAGGGCGAGGCATTGGCGGCGCAGGTACGCCTGTACGCGGACGACGCGCGCATGCAAGCGCACCTGCGCCGGCGGGCTTTGCTGGAGATTGGCGACGACGCAGCCCGCCAGGCCAGCCTGGCCGGGCTGCGGGGCGCCACCTTGCACAACACCTCGTGGGACGAGGCGTGCTGGTGGACCACCCAAGCGGACGGCGTGCCCAAGGACCTGCTGGCCCATTGGCGCGGCTTCCTTGTGGAGGCCGACGCGGCCGGTCCCGTGTTTGCCGCGGAATGCCTGTGGCTGGCCACGAAGGTGGTGGACGAGCGCATGCTGGATCGGCTGCTGCTGCCGGATCCGCATGTCCAGGCCCTGAAGCGCATTGCCCTGTTGCGCGAGATGCAGCCCGCGCTGGGCGAGCCCGGGCGGGAGCGCCTGCGCGGGGTCCTGCGCCAATGGCTGGCACAGCCGCAAGCCCTCCAGCACCTGGACGTGGCGAGGGACGCGCAGTGGCTGCAGGCCGTTCAGGACGCGCTGGTGGAGGCCGAGGCTCCCGCGGGGCGGGGTTGAGGAGGACGCTGGCCCTTGCGGGCGGTCCTCATCCCGCCGTCCGCCCCGCGAGGAGACGGTCGCAATAGCGCGCGATCAGGTCCACCTCGAGGTTCACCGCGCTGCCCGACTGCAGGCTGCCCAGGGTGGTGTGCGAGAGGGTGTGTGGGATCAGGTTGATGGCGATCTCGCAGCCCGCCTGCGCGGGCAGGTCCTGCACGCGGTTGACGGTGAGGCTCACCCCGTTGACCGTGACCGACCCCTTGTAGGCCAGGAAGCGCCCCAGCTCTGCGGGCGCGACGATGCGCAGCTCCCACGATTCCCCCACCGGCGCGAAGTGGCTCACCCGGCCCAGCCCGTCGACGTGGCCGCTGACCATGTGTCCGCCCAGGCGGTCGCCCGCGCGCAGGGCCTTCTCCAGGTTGACGTTACCCAGGCCGTCCAGCCCCGCGGTGCGTGCCAGGCTCTCGGCCGACACGTCCACGGTGAACCAGCCGGCCGCGGCGTCGAAGCGGGTGAGCGTCATGCAGGCGCCGTTGAGGGCGATGCTGTCGCCCGCCTGGGCGTCGTCCAGGTAGCCGGGCGGGGCCTGCAGCGTCAGCCGCTTGCCGTGCGAGGCATCGGCGCCCAGGGCGTCGACGCGGGTGATCTGGCCGATGCCAGTGATGAGGCCGGTGAACATCGCATCAATCCAATCCGAAAAAGAAAACAGAAATCCTGGAGAGCGGGCGGCGGGAGCGCCCCCATCCCGACCTTCCCCCAGCGGGGGAAGGGGCATGAACGCCCTCACCCTCTGGATGAGGGTGGAGGTGGGGGCTGCTGCGGTGGATCACCTCGGACCCGTTCGCCTACAGCGGCCGCGCCAGGATGCGCAGGTCGTCGCCGACCGGCGTGATGCTGTGGTAGCGCAGGCGCGTGCCGTCCTGCAGCCGGGTGAGGGGGCCGAGGTCGGACAGGTCGCGGCCGCTGCCCAGCAGCAGGGGCGCCACGTAGACCAGGTACTCGTCCACCCAGCCCTCGCGGATGAACGCGCCGTTCAGGTGCTGGCCCGCCTCCACGTGCAGCTCGTTGACGCCGCGCTGCGCCAGGTCGCCCAGCATGGCACCCAGGTTCACGTGGTGAGCGCTGTGCGCCATGGCGATCGGGATCACCTCGGCGCCGCAAGCCTCCAGCGCCGCGCGCCGCTCTTCCTGCGGATCGGTCGCGTAGAACAGCACGGGCCCGGGGAGCTGCAGCAGCTGGGCCTGGGGCGGGGTCTGCAGGTGGGCGTCCACCACCACCCGCATGGGCTGGCGCGGCGTGGGCACGAGGCGCACGTCGAGGCGGGGGTCGTCGCAGCGCACCGTGCCCACCCCGGTCAGCACCGCCCCGGCGCGCTTGCGCCAGGCGTGCCCGTCGGTGCGCGCGGCCTGGCCCGTGATCCACTGGCTCTGGCCGTTCGCCAGCGCGGTGCGGCCATCCAGCGAGATGGCCACCTTCAGGCGCACCCAGGGCCGGTTGCGCTGCATGCGCGAGAAGAAGCCGATGTTGAGCTCGTGCGCCGCCATGGCGATCGGCCCGGGCGGCAGCTCCTGGACCTGCAGGCCGGCGGCGCGCAGCTTCGCCAGGCCCTGGCCGCCCACCAGGGGGTTGGGGTCGGTGAGGGCCGCGACCACCCGCTTGACGCCGGCGGCGATCAGCGCGTCGCAGCAGGGCGGCGTGCGGCCGTGGTGCGAGCAAGGCTCCAGCGTCACATAGGCCGTGGCGCCCTGCAGCGCGGCCGCCTCGCCGTGGGCCTGGGCATCCCGCAGGGCCATGACCTCAGCGTGCGGCCCGCCCGCATGCTGCGTGTGGCCGCGGCCGATGACGCGGCCGTCGGGGGTGGCGATGACGCAGCCGACCCGCGGGTTGGGTTCGCTCAGGCCGATGGCCTGCTCCGCCAGGGCCAGGGCCTGGCGCATGAACTGCTCGGTGGGATCAAGGGGAGGCGTGGACATGGGCGCGCGGGTTCCTCCGAACTTTAGCCGCTCCTGTCGCGCAGCAAGGTCCAGGGTCGTCACAGTCCGAGCGCCTGGCGGTCCACGACGTGGTTCTGCCCGCCCCGGTGGGCGATCTTGAGCACGCCCAGCCGGTTGCCGAGCTCCGCGCAGCGCGTGAGGCTCCAGCCGCGCTCCAGGCCGTACAGCAGCCCGGCGCGGAAGGCGTCGCCGCAGCCCGTGGGATCGAGCACGGCGCTGGCGGCCAGCCCCGGCAGGTGCGTGCGCTCGCCCTGTTCCCAGATCTCGCAGCCCTGCGCGCCCAGCGTCACCACCACGCCGCGCAGGTGCGAGCGCGAGAGCGAGGCCAGGCTCTCGCCCGTGCGCTCGCACAGCATGCGTGCCTCGTAGTCGTTCAGGGCGACCCAGCTGGCCTGCGACACGAAGTGGCGCAGCTCCGGGCCGTCGAACATCGGCAGGCCCTGGCCGGGGTCGAAGATGAAGGGAATGCCGGCGGCGGCCATCTGGGCCGCGTGCTGCTGCATGGCGTCGCGCCCGTCCGGGGCGATGATGCCCACCTTCACGTCCGGCCGCAGCGGCACCTTGGTCTGGTGCGCCTCCTGCATGGCGCCGGGGTGGAAGGCGGTGATCTGGTTATTGTCGCTGTCGGTGATGATGATCGCCTGGGCGGTGTACTGGCCCTCGATCGCCTTCACGTACTCCGTGCTGGCGCCCCAGCCGCGCAGGCGCTCGAGGTACTGCGCGCCGTCGTCCCCGCCGACGGCGGCCACCACCAGCGGCTCACCGCCCAGCTGGGCCAGGGTGTAGGCGATGTTGCCCGCGCAGCCGCCGAACTCGCGGCGCAGCGTCGGCACCAGGAACGACACGTTCAGGATGTGCACCTGCTCCGGCAGGATCTGCTGCGCGAAGCGGCCGGGGAAGGTGGTGATGGTGTCAAACGCCAGTGATCCGCAAATCAATGCCGACATGGGAGTCTCCAGACTGTGAGGGAAGGAAGGGAAGGAAAGGAACCAAGGGGAAAGGGGGAGGGAGCCGGCCCGGCCGGTGTTCAGGGTTCATCAAGGTTCAGGGATAGAACGCCTCGACGGTGTAGCCGACGATGCGCTGCTCTTTCTCGGTCAGCGTGACCTGCACCTGGACCTCGGCGTCGGGCTCGATGACGCTGGTTTTGGCTTGCAGGGCCTGGGGCGTCAGCATGCGGCGGGTGATGAGCTGGCCGTTCGCGTCGCGCAGGCTGAGGTCGAGGGCGGGCATGGCCACGGCGTAGCTGCCCTGGTTGTGCAACGCCACCGACAGGAGGAAGTTGCCGTTGCCGCTGGCGCTGCGCGTCAGGGTGATGCTCTCGACCACCACGCTCTCGATGTGGCGGGGGGCCTGCAGCTGGCACTGGAAGGTCTGGCACCACCGCACCAGCATCGGCGCCAGCGAGGGCCAGCGCGCGGCCGTGATGTCGCGGTAGTGGTGCATGACCTGCAGCAGCAGCACGAGCATCATCACCGCGCTGGCCCCGGCCAGCATGAGCCGCGCCCGCGGGTCGCGCCATTTGGCCTGGCGCTCGGCCAGCCGCACGAACTCGAGCGTGGCGGGCTCGTAGTTCTCGTCCGCCTCTTCGGGCGGCGACTCAGTGCCGGCGATGACTGTGTCGGCGATGACGGTGTCGGCAATGACCGTGTCGGCCTCGGCCGTCGACGCGGCCGGTGCCTGGACCGCCGGTGGTGCAGGCGGCGGTGGGGGAGGGAGCGGTGGGGGAGGGAGCGGTGGGGCCGGGGGAGACGGCGGCACCGGCGCCACGGCGGGCTGGGAAGCCGGCGGCTGTCCCCGCAGGGGCATGGGCTCGGTGACCTCGGGCTCAGGCGGAGGCACGTGCGCCACCACGTCGGGGTCGAACTGCGCGTCGACGAAATCGCTGTGGCCGGGCGGCTTGGAGTCCGGCGGCGGGCTGGGTGGCCGCGCATCGGAGCGGCGGCGCGCGAAGAAGGGCGGCTCGGCCGGCTTGCTGCGGTGGCCGCCACCGCCGCTTTTGGGGGCGACCCTGACGCTGCTGTTCTTGCGGATGCCCAGCGCCCCGGGCTGTGAGGACTGCCAGCGCGCGGGCGTGTCACGCTCCAGGTCGAACAGCGCTTCCAATGCGTTGAAGACGGTACCGCAGCGGCCGCAGCGCACCCAACCTTCGGAGACCTTGAGTTGGTCCTGGACGACCCGGAAGACCGTCTTGCAGGAAGTGCAACGCGTGGCCAGGCTCATGGGATCGGCATCATACGGCGTGGGGCCGCTGCGCTGTCATGAGGATCCAGCCCTCTTCCTCGTCCGTCACGGCCAGGCGCAGGTGGTCCGCATAGGCGGCCTGCAGTTCCTCGGCCTGCCGGCTCAGGATGCCGGCCAGCACCAGCTGCCCACCCGGGCGCACCAGGCCGCTGAGCAGGGGGGCCAGCAGCTTCAGCGGCGTGGCCAGGATGTTGGCCAGCACCACGTCGTAGGCCCCGCCCTGAGCCAGCTCGGGCAGGCCGGCCTGCAGCGTCACGCCGTTGGCCTGGGCGTTGTCGCGGGTGGACTGCACGGCGGCCGGGTCGATGTCGACCGCCACCACCTGGCGCGCGCCAAACAGCGCCGCCCCGATGGCCAGGATGCCCGAGCCACAACCGTAGTCCAGCACCTGGGCCCAGGGCGCCTGCGCGTCGGCCTGGCGGGCCAGCCAGCGCAGGCACATGCGGGTGGTGGGGTGGGTGCCGGTGCCGAAGGCCAGGCCGGGGTCGAGGCGGATCACCTTCTCAGCCTCGGGCGGGGCCTCGTGCCAGCTCGGCACGATCCAGAACGACGGCGTGACGGCGACCGGTGCGAACTGCGACTGGGTCAGGCGCACCCAGTCGTGGTCGGGCACGCTCTGCGGCGTGCCGACCTGCACATCCTGCGCCCAGTCCTGTTCGCGGATCAGCGCCGCCGCCTCCAGGGCCTGGGCCTCGGTCTCGAACAGCGCCTTGATGATGGAGTCGTCCCAGCCCTGGGCGGGCGCCGGCATGCCGGGCTCGCCGAACAGGGCCTGCTCGGCCTCGGTGTCGGCCTGGGCGTCCTCGACGCTGGCTGACAGGGCACCCAGCTCGTCCATCAGGGCATCGGACAGGGCCTCCACCCATGCGCCGGGCACGCGCAACGGCAATTCGAACATGGTGCTGGCCTCATCAACGCTGGTGGTGGGTCATCCAGCCCTCGAGGTAGTGGATGCTCGTCCCCCCCTCGATGAACTTCGCGTCGGCCAGCAGCTCGCGGTGCAGCGGGATGTTGGTCGAGATGCCTTCCACCACCATCTCCGACAGCGCGGTGCGCATGCGCGCCAGGGCCTGCTCGCGGGTGTCGCCATGGGTGATGATCTTGCCGATCATCGAGTCGTAGTGCGGCGGCACGAAGTAGTTGGTGTACGCGTGGGAGTCGACCCGCACCCCGGGCCCGCCCGGCGCGTGCCAGGTGGTGATGCGCCCGGGCGAGGGGGTGAACTTGTAGGGGTCCTCGGCGTTCACGCGGCACTCGATGGCGTGGCCGTTGCACTGGATCTGGCGCTGCGAGAAGGGCAGCTTCTCGTTGGCGGCGATGCGGATCTGCTGCTGCACGATGTCGATGCCCGTGACCAGCTCCGTGACCGGGTGCTCCACCTGCACGCGGGTGTTCATCTCGATGAAGTAGAACTCGCCATTCTCGTACAGGAACTCGAAGGTGCCGGCGCCGCGGTAGCCGATCTTCTTGCAGGCGGCGGCGCAGCGTTCGCCGATCTTCTCGATCGTGCGGCGCGGCACGCCGGGCGCCGGCGCTTCCTCGATGATCTTCTGGTGGCGGCGCTGCATGGAGCAGTCGCGCTCGCCCAGCCAGACCGCGTTCTTGTGCTGGTCGGCCAGGATCTGGATCTCGATGTGGCGCGGGTTCTCGAGGAACTTCTCCATGTACACGGCCGGGTTGCCGAAGGCCGCGCCGGCCTCGGCGCGCGTGGTCTGCACGGCGTGGATCAGGGCCGCCTCGGTGTGCACCACCCGCATGCCGCGCCCGCCGCCGCCGCCCGAGGCCTTGATGATCACCGGATAGCCGACGCTGCGCGCCAGGCGGATGATCTCCTTGGGATCGTCGGGCAGGGCGCCTTCCGAGCCCGGCACGCACGGCACGCCGGCCTTGATCATGGCCTGCTTGGCCGAGACCTTGTCGCCCATCGTGCGGATGGCGTCGGGCGTGGGGCCGATGAAGGTGAAGCCGCTGCGCTCCACGCGCTCGGCGAAGTCGGCGTTCTCGGAGAGGAAGCCATAGCCCGGGTGGATGGCCTCGGCGTCTGTGACCTCGGCCGTCGCGATGATGGCGGGCATGTTCAGGTAGCTCTGGGCGGATGCCGCGGGGCCGATGCACACGGCCTCGTCGGCCAGCTTCACGTACTTGGCGTCGCGGTCGGCTTCGGAGTACACGACCACGGACTGGACGTTCAACTCGCGGCAGGCGCGCTGGATGCGGAGGGCGATCTCGCCCCGGTTCGCAATGAGGATTTTCTTGAACATAGGTGCCTCGGCTCGATTGCGCGGGACGGCCCGGGCGGGTGCCTGGGGTCTGTCTGCCGGTCCGCGCAAGGGACTTCATCGCCACCCGGCGGGGTGGGCAGTCGGTCAGTCAATCAATCGGAAAAGGGGGACGAAGGGAGAAAGGAAGGGAGGGGAGGGGAAGAGCCGCTGCCTGGCTTACTCGATGATGTAGAGGGTCTGGCCGAACTCGACCGCCTGCCCGTCCTCGCACATGACGTGGGTCACCGTGCCCGATTTGTCGGCCTCGATCTCGTTCATGATCTTCATGGCTTCGATGATGCAGATGGGGTCGCCTTCCTTGATGGTGGAGCCCACTTCCACGAAGGGCTTGGCGCCGGGGCTGGCGGCCCGGTAGAAGGTGCCGACCATGGGCGACTTCACGGCATGGCCGGTCTGGGCCGGGGCGGCGGCGGGCATGGGCGCGGCCACCGCGGGGGCGGCTGCCACGGCGCCCGCGGCCACGGGGGCGCTGGCCTGCAGCACGGGCTGGGCGGCGGGCATCATCATCACCGGCGCCGGATCGGCCTTCAGGATGCGGACCTTGCCGTCGGCTTCCGTGATTTCCAATTCTGAAATGTTCGATTCAGACACCAGGTCGATCAATGTCTTGAGCTTGCGAAGATCCATGGTTACTCCGTGTTTGAAGGCGTGAGGAGAAGAGGGAGGGGCGCGCCGCCCGGCCTCGGTCAGGGGGCGGGGCGTTGCAGGGCGCATTCCAGCGCCGCCCGGTAGCCCCACGGACCCAGCCCGCAGATCACCCCCTGTGCCAGGTCAGAGAAATAGGAGTGATGACGGAAGGGCTCGCGCCGGTGAATGTTGGACAGGTGCACCTCGATGAAGGGCAGGGCGACGGCCGCCAGGGCATCACGCAGGGCCACGCTGGTGTGCGTCAGGGCAGCCGGGTTGATGATGATGAAGGAGGTACCGTCGCTGAAGGCGGCCTGCACGCGGTCGATCAGGGCGCCTTCGTGGTTGCTTTGGAAGGTATCGAGGTGTGCGCCGGCTTTGTCGGCAATTTGCTTCAAGTCCTCGTTAATTTCGTCCAACGTGCTCGGCCCATAGATGCTGGGCTCGCGGGTGCCGAGCAGGTTGAGGTTGGGTCCGTGGAGCACGAGGATTCGCATCGGGGAGGTCACTTTGAGCAAAAAGCCGGGCCGGTTGGCGAGAAAAGCAGCAGAGTTTATGCGCTTTAGATGCAATTGCCGGTCATAGCCTGGAAATTATTGCTCCGGGATTACGCTCGGTCCGCCGGACTCACCCTTCCCTCCAATGGGGGGGGGGTTCAGCCTTCCTTGTCCGCCCAGCGGGCCAGCTCTTCCTCGCTGAAGGCGCCCAGCTTGCGGGTCAGCAGCCGGCCCTGGCGGTCGAGGATCACCGAGAACGGCAGCTGGCGGGTCTCGTTGCCCAGCTCGAAGGCCAGCTCCAGCCCGTTGAACCCGGCGATGCCCACCGGGAAGCCGGCCGGCGCGCGCTTCAGGAAACTGCGCACGGGTTCCACGTTGTCGACAGCCAGCCCCACCACCTGCCAGCCTTGGCCGTCGCGTCCATGTCGAGATTGGAATTGACCCAGCAGCGGCATCTCCTTGATGCAGGGCGGGCACCAGGTGGCCCAGAAATTGAGCAGCAGGGGCCGGCCACGCAGGGACGACAGGGCCAGGGTGCCGCCTTCGGGCTGCTCGAAGGTGAGTGACCACAAACGTTCGAGCTGCTGTGCCAGCAGGGCCTGGGGGGTGGCGCCTTGGCGCTCGCGCCAGCGTGCCCAGCCGAAGCCGCCGAGTGCCGCCACGGCCGCCGCGCCGCCAAGCAGCAGGGAGCGGCGCTGCGTCATGGCGCGGCTCCCTCGGTGCCTTCCTCCCGCAGGAGGGCCTGCAGGGCGGGCAGGTCGCCGCGGTGGGTGCGGCCGCGGCTGTCGGGCTTGAGGGCGCCGCGCAGGTCGTCGTGGTCCAGCACCCAGAGGTGCACCCCCACGGTCTCGCCGAGCGCCGGGCAGGGGCTGCTCAGGCTCAGCACGTCCAGCGGAGGCTGGCCGGCGCGGGTCTGGGTCTGGGTGTCGAAGGCGAGCCCCTGGTCCAGCAAGGCCAGCTCGGCCTGCTTGGCGTCGTCGCAGTACAGCTCGAGGTGGATGTCGCTCAGGCGGGTGGCGGTGCCGCGCCAGACCGCGCCCGTCAGGTGCGGGCGCAGGGGGGCCAGGCGCTGCATCCAGCGGGCCGCCAGGCCGCGCAGCGCGGCCAGCTCCCCGGGCTGGGTGTCGGCGCAGAAGACGGCGATGTACTCGCGCACCGCGTCTTCCAGTTCTTCGTTGCTGGGCCAGGGCACTTGGCGGGTGTGGCCCTGCCCCAGGTCTCTTGCGGCACGCTGCTTGGCGGCGGCGTAGTCCAGCCCTTCTTCCACCACCAGGCGGGCGGCGGCGTGGGCGATCTCGGTTTGCAGCTCGGTCATGGCGGGATTCTGCCTGTGCGAAATGGCCCTGGTGCTCTGTCTCAAGGTTTTGAAAAGGGGAGAGAGGTGTGCCACCGCCGCGCCCCCACCCCAGCCCTCCCCCAGCGGGGGAGGGGGTCACTCCTTCCCCCCGCTGCTGGGGGAAGGTTGGGAGGGGGCGCTCCCGGTGCCAACCCCCTAAGGCAGCTCCACCGCCCCCATGCGCGCCTGCACCGTGCTGGCGCGGCCGTTCAGGTAGCCCGAGTTGGGGCGCTTCTCGAAGTGCTTCGGCGCGGGCAGCATCACCGCGAGGTGGGCCGCCTGGTTGGCGCTGAGCTGGCTGGCCGCCACGCGGTAGTAGTGCAGGGCGGCGGCCTGGGCGCCGAAGGTGCCTTCGCCCCATTCGACATTGTTCAAATAGATCTCGAGCAGGCGCTTCTTGCTCAGCAGGCCTTCCAGCATGAAGGTGATGAGGAACTCCTGGCCCTTGCGCACCCAGCTGCGCTCGCTGCCCAGGAACAGGTTCTTGGCCAACTGCTGCGAGATGGTGGAGCCTCCCACCACCTTGGCCACGACCGGTGTTCCCGCCGCTAGCGGGTTCGAAGCGCCCGGCTTTTGCGACTGAGCCGACTGCTCGGCCCGGCGGGCGAGCCGCTCGTTGAGCAGGTCGGCCGCCGCCTGGGCCTTCTGGTTGCGTTCCCAGGCTTTCTCCAGCGCGTCCCACTCCACGCCGCTGTGCTCGACGAAGCCGGCGTCCTCCGAGGCGATCACGGCCCGCTTGAGGTGGTTGGAGATCTGGGCGTAGGGCACCCACTTCTGGTTCCAGGCCAGCTGGTGGTTGTGCACCAGCAGCCGCCAGGCCTCGGAGCGCTGGAAAGTGGTCGATTGCGGATCGATCACCGCCATCAGGGCGATCCGGCTGACGAAGAACAGCTGCAGCGCCAGGGCGCTCAGCAGCACCAGCGCCCCCAGCCGCAGCAGGTGACGGTGCACCGCCCGCATCTCAATGTTTTCCTTCGGCCATGCGTTGCCGCAGCAGTGCCAGCACGGCGGGCGTCTCGGGCCGCACCCCGCGCCACAGGGCGAAAGCCTCGGCGGCCTGCTCCACCAGCATGCCCAGCCCGTCGCGCGGCTCGGCCCCGCGGGCGCGGGCTGCGGCCAGGAACGACTCGGCCGGCGGGCCATACATCATGTCGAGCGCCAGGCCGCCGTGCTTGAAGACCTTCGGGTCCACTGGCAGCGCGGCCCCGCTCAGGCTGCTGGCGCTGGCATTGATGACGATGTCGAAGTCCTCGCCGCAGTCGGCCAGCCCGCACACCTGCAGCCGGGTGGAGGGGGTGGCCAGGGCCTGGTGGCGCCCGGCCAGCGCCCGGGCCTTGTCGGCCGAGCGGTTGGCCAGCACCAGCTCGGCCGGTGCGCCCTGCAGCAGCGGCCCCAGCGCCCCGGCAGCGGCCCCGCCGGCGCCGATCAGCAGCACGCGCAGCCCGCGCAGGGGCCGGCCGGCGTTGACCTCGATGTCGCGCACCAGGCCGGCGCCGTCGGTGTTGTCGGCCAGCCAGCCGCCGGCCTCCAGGCACAGCGTGTTGGCGGCCTGCGCCTGCTGGGCCCGGGCGGTGTGGCGCTGCGCCAGGTTGAAAGCCTCCCACTTGAAAGGCACCGTCACGTTGCAGCCATGGGCGGGCGGCTGGCCCGGGGCCAGCGCGGCAAAGGCCTGCACCGTCGCCGCGAAGCCATCCAGCGGCGCCAGCAGGCGGTCGTACTGCAGCTGCTGGCCGGTCTGGGCGGCGAAGGTGGCGTGGATCCAGGGCGACTGGCTGTGCGCCACGGGATTTCCGATCACGGCATAGCGCGCCGGGGCATGGTCGGAGGCAGGGTTCATTCGCTCAGTTGGCGCTCAAGGTGGTCTGCAGGCCGGTCTCGCGCGAGAACTTGAAGCGCGAAGTGATCACCAGCTGGTCGGCCTGGCGCCGCATCTCGGCGGTGAAGCTGCCAAAGGGCGTGGCGCTCTTCACGATGGCCATGGCCTGGCGGTCGAGCATGGCGGAGCCCGAGGAGTTGACCACCTCCATGTCCACCACTTGGCCGCCCGCGTCGACCGTGATGATCATCGTCAGCTCGCCATAGAGCTTGCGGCCGCGCAGCTCGGGGAAGTTGCGCGTGCCGCGTTCCTCCACCTTGCGACGCAGCTGGTCGTAATAGATGGCGTAGACCTCCTCGCGAGTGGCCGGGCTGATGTAGCGTTTCTTGGGGCGGGCGTTCTCTTCGATGATCTGTTTTTCGATCTCGGCCAGCTGGTCCACCAGCTGGCGGCGCTTTTCCTCGCGCGCCTGCTCGGCCGGCGAGCCCTGGTCGCGCTTGGGATCGGGCGGGGGCAGGGCGGCCAGCTCGTTGCGGAGCTGCGCCAGCAGCTGCTGCTGCGATTCCTGCAGCTGCTCGATCTGCTTGCGGGCGGTCTCGTCGGCGTTGCCCGCCTCGGCGGTGGGCGCCGGCGGCAGGGGGGAGGTGGCGCGGCCCTTCTCGGCATCGCCGCCACCGGCCAGGGAGGCCTGTGCGATGGCCTGGGCCTTCGTGGGGGCCTCCTGGGAGCGCGCATTCACCAGGATCACCTCCAGCGGGCTGTCCTGGAACATGCGGTTGAACCCCTCGGGGTCGACGATGCGGATGGCCAGCAGGAGCAGGTGCGCTGCCAGGGAGAAGGCCACTGCAAAGTGCAGGGTGGTGAACTTCTGGGGCATGGGAAGGATCCGGGGGGCGTTCGTCAGCCGTTGTCGGGAGGGGGCTCGGGCGAGGGCTCTTGCAGGTCGATGGCCAGGGTGATCGGCCCGGCATTGTCCAATGCTTCGTCGCCGGCGTCATCCGCAGTTTCCTCGCTGTCGCGCGCCGCCTCCACGGCCACCTGCGCGATGACGCTGGCGTGCACGTCCAGGGTCAGCAGGTCGGTGCCCGTGATGCGCACCCGCACCCGGGTGCCGCGCGCCAGGCCGTCGGCCCCGGTGGCCTTGAACACCAGCGGCAACTCGTCGGCCCGCACCAGCCCGTCCTTCATGACGGCGGCCTCGAGCTCCTGGCAGCCGGTCTGCGCCAGGTGCTGGAGGGTCCAGTAGCGCTCGATGCTCGACTGGAAGCCGTTGTAGGCGCTGTAGGCCGCGTCGAAGCCGGAGATGATCGAGAACAGCGCCGCGTCCTTGGGCTTGAACGGCGCGGCCAGGGCGGCGGTCAGGCCGTGCCGCGCGCAGGCCACGATCTGCCACTGGTTGACCAGGTCGACATAGCGCCGCAACGGCGAGGTGGCCCAGGTGTACTGCGCCACGCCCATGCCGGCGTGCGGGGCGGGCTTGATGCCCATGCGCACCTTCACGCCCGGCGCCATGCTGGCCTGGCTGCGGTAGATGCCCGGCACGCCGCAGGCCTGCAGCCAGCCGCCCCAGGTGCTGTTGGCCAGGATCATGGCCTCGGCCACGATCAGGTCCAGCGGGGCGCCGCGCCGGCGCGTGCTGATCACCACCGTCTCGTCGCCGCGCGGTTCGCCGCCGTCGTTGCCCTCCAGGCGGAAGTTGTAGTCCGGGCGGTTGAAGTTCTCGGGCTTGCCGCGCACCACCTCGCGCGCTGCCTTCAGGTGCTGCGCCAGGCGGAAGGCGAAGGCCAGCTCGGGGGCGAAGGGGTAGTCGGCTGGGGCCGCGCCGGTCAGCGTCTCGGCGGTGACGCGCTCGTCGAGCTGGTCGTGGCGCAGATTGGCGGCGATCGGCACCTGCTCCAGACGCGTCTCGCTGTGCGTCACCGCCAGCGTGGCCTCGTCCAGGTGCACATAGAGCGACACGGCCGGGCAGGTGCGACCCTCCGTCAGCGTGTAGGCCTCCACCACCTCGGCGGGCAGCATGGTCAGCTTGTAGCCCGGCATGTAGACGGTCGACAGCCGGTCGCGCGCCACCTTGTCCAGGGGGCTGTCGGGGGCGATGGCCAGGGCGGGTGCGGCGATGTGGATGCCGAACACCACCGTGCCGCTGCCCAGGCCGCGCACTGACAGGGCGTCGTCGATCTCGGTGGTGGCCGAGTCGTCGATCGAGAAGGCCTGCACCTCGGCCAGGGGCAGCGCCTCCTTGATGGCCGGGGCCTGCAGGTTGGCCGGGAAGCCCGTGCCCTGGGGGAAGTTCTCGAACAGGAAGCGCCGCCAGTGGAACTGGTAGGGCGAGTCGATGGCGCCGGCCGCCTTGAGCAGGTCCAGCGGGGCGCGCTGCGAGCGCTTGGCCGCCTCGACCACCGCCTTGTATTCAGGGGCGTTCTTGTCCGGCTTGAAGAGGATCTTGTAGATCTGCTCGCGCACCGGGGCCGGGCAGGCGCCCTGGATCAGCTCGCCGGCCCAGGCGTCGATCTGCGCGGCGATCTGCTTCTTGCGCTCGATGCCCGCCAGGGCGGCCTGCACCACCTCGGCCGTGGCCTTCTTGAACTGCCCCTTGCCCATGCGGCGGAAATAGTGCGGCGCCTCGAACAGCCGGAACAGCGCGGCAGCCTGCTGCGTCACGCTGGCCTTGTCGCTGAAATAGTCGCGCGCCAGCTCGCCGAAGCTGAATTCCTGCTCGGGGGCGAACTCCCAGGCCAGGTCCAGCTCGATCTCCTGCGCCAGCGCCTGGCCCTCGGCCACCAGCTCGGCGGGGGCGGGGCGCTCGAACTTGAGCATCACGTGGGCGGATTTCACCTTGACCCGCTTGCCCGAGTCCAGCTCGACCTGCAGCGAGGTCTCGGTTTCCGACATCACACGACCGGCCAGAAACTTGCCGGATTCTTCAAAGAGTGCATACATAGCCCGCGATTGTCGCCGCTGTCGCCACCCCCTTCGGGCGGAAAAAGCCGGAAGGCACCTAAAATCGGGTTTTCGTTGATTGACTTCCCACCAGCCAGAGGATCCACACGCCATGGCGCGCACGCTGTACGACAAGATTTGGGACGAGCACGTGGTCCACACCGAGAGCGACGGCACCGCCGTGCTCTACATCGACCGCCACCTGCTGCACGAGGTGACCAGCCCGCAGGCCTTCGACGGCCTGGCCGCGGCGAACCGCAAGGTCTGGCGCCTATCGGCCAACCTGGCGGTGAGCGACCACAACGTCCCCACCACCGACCGCAGCCACGGCATTGCCGACCCCACCTCGCGCCTGCAGGTCGAGACGCTGGACGCCAACTGCGACCAGCACGGCATCACCCAGTTCAAGATGAGCGACAAGCGCCAGGGCATCGTCCACGTGATCGGCCCCGAGCAGGGCGCCACGCTGCCTGGCATGACGGTGGTCTGCGGCGACTCGCACACCTCCACCCACGGCGCCTTCGGCGCGCTGGCCCACGGCATCGGCACCAGCGAGGTCGAGCACGTGCTGGCCACCCAGACCCTGCTGGCCAAGAAGGCCAAGAACATGCTGGTGCGCGTGAACGGCCAGCTGGCCCGCGGCTGCAGCGCCAAGGACATCGTGCTGGCCATCATCGGCCGCATCGGCACGGCCGGCGGCACC
>CBINPE010000073.1:0-23476 GCA_966252435.1 uncultured Burkholderiales bacterium
CGGGTGCCGAAACGAAGCCGGTCTCAATGGTCGTCGCTGTCCCCGCGGTGGACGCTGGCGATGCCGCGTTACCGCCGCCGCCACCACACCCCACACACGCCAGCATCCACAAGGCACAGCTGGCGGAAGCGACGCGCGACCGCATCAAGGAGGGAACAGCAGACAACGGCAATGCGCGAAGTTTCACGGCAGCATCCTTGATGTTCGACGGCTGGGGATGCTAAGGGTGCGGTGGCTCGCGGCCGACTACGAAGTGCGTTAATGCGTAAGAAAGTGTGATGGAACCTTGAAGAATCTTCCGATCGCGTGAAGGTTTCTTGTTGGCGCATCAACCGCTTACGCTGAACTTGTTCAACATGCGCAGGCAGTGATCCCGCTTCGACAAGTTCTCAAGAAACAGCGCCCAGTGCGACAGGATTGGCACGCGGTGCGCCGCAGCCCCCACCCCAGCCCTCCCCCTGCGGGGGAGGGAGTCCGCTCCTTCCCCCGCTGGGGTGTTCGCAAGTCGCCACCTGATTCTTGTCCACGCCTTTCGCCGCACGCGGCGAATACATCGCTCAGCGCGAACGGGTGGGACACGCCCCCGCAGCCCGCCCCTCAAGCCAGGCGTTGCCGCACCCAGTCCGCCACGGAGGCCAGGGCCTGGGGCAGCCCGGCGGGATCGGTGCCGCCGGCCATCGCCATGTCGGGCTTGCCGCCGCCCTTGCCGCCCACCTGCTGGGCCACGAAGTTGACCAGCTCGCCTGCCTTGACCTGGCCGGTGCGGTCGGCCGTGACGCCGGCCACCAGCTGGACCTTGCCGCCATCCACGCCCGCCAGCACGATGACCGCGGTCTTGAGCTTGTTCTTGAGCTGGTCCAGCGTCTCGCGCAGGGTCTTGGCATCGGCGCCCTCCAGCTGCGCCGCCAGCACCTTCACGCCCTGCACGTCGATGGCCTGGCCGGCCAGGCCGTCGCCCTGCGACGAGGCCATGCGGCCCTTCAGCGCGTCACGCTCTTTCTCGAGGGCGCGCACCTGGTCCAGCACCTGGCCCAGGCGCTGGTTCAGCTCGGCCGGGGTGGCGCGCAGGCTGCCCGCGGCCTGCTGCAGGGTGGACTCCAGCTGCTGCAGGTAGGCCAGGGCGTTGTCGCCGGTGACGGCCTCCACGCGACGTACGCCGGCGGCCACGCCACCTTCGGCCACGATCTTGAACAGGCCGATGTCGCCGGTGCGCTGCACGTGGGTGCCGCCGCACAGCTCGCGGCTGCTGCCGATGTCGAGCACGCGCACCTCGTCGCCGTACTTCTCGCCGAACAGCATCATTGCGCCCGACTTGCGTGCCTCCTCCAGGGGCAGGACACGCGCCTGCGCAGGCAGGTTGGCCAGGATCTCGGCGTTGACCAGGGCCTCGACGCGCGCCTTCTGCTCGGCCGTCATCGCGGCGTTGTGGGCGAAGTCGAAGCGGGTGCGCTCAGGGGTGACCAGCGAGCCCTTCTGCTGCACGTGTTCGCCCAGCACCTCGCGCAGGGCCTTGTGCATCAGGTGGGTGGCGCTGTGGTTGCGCACGGTGCGGGCGCGGCGCTCGGCGTCGACGCGGGCATCGAGCACATCGCCCACGGCGATCTCGCCCTCGGCCACGCGGCCCTGGTGGCCGAACACGCTGGCCTGGATCTTCACGGTGTCGTCCACCTTGACCAGGGCCCGGCTGTTGCGCAACTCGCCGGCATCGCCCACCTGGCCGCCGCTCTCGGCGTAGAAGGGGGTGTGGTCGAGCACCACCACCACGTCGTCGCCGGCACGCACCCGCTGCACGGGTGTGCCGTCCACGTAGAGGCCCGTGACCTTGGCCTGCGCGTGGACGAGCTGCTCGTAGCCGTGGAAGGTGGTGCCGACGCCCTCGTAGGCCAGGCCCTGCGTCATCTTGAACTTGCCGGCCTCGCGTGCCATGCGCTGCTGCTCGGCCAGGCATGCCTCGTAGCGGGCCACGTCGACGCCCACGTCGCGCTCACGGCAGACGTCGGCGGTCAGGTCGATCGGGAAGCCGTAGGTGTCGTGCAGCTTGAAGGCGGTGTCGCCGTCCAGCATCTGCCCCTTGGCCAGGCCCTGCAGGGCGCCGTCGAGCAGCTTCATGCCGTTCTCGATGGTGCGGAAGAAGCCCTCTTCCTCCTGCTTGAGCACCTCGGTGACGCGCTGGCGCTGCTGGCGCAGCTCGGGGTAGGCCTCGCCCATCTCCTCGGCCAGGGTGTCGACCAGGCTGTGGAAGAAGGGCCGGCGCGCGCCGAGCTTGTAGCCGTGGCGGATGGCGCGGCGGCAGATGCGGCGCAGCACGTAGCCGCGGCCGGCGCGGTCGGGCACCACGCCGTCGGCCACCGTGAAGGCGCAGGCGCGGATGTGGTCGGCGATCACCTTGAGCGAGGGCGACTGAGGGTCACAGTCGCCGCCGGCGCTGGCGCCGTCCACCACGCGCTTGGCCGCGTCGATCAAGGTCTTGAAGAGGTCGATCTCGTAGTTGCTGTGCACGTGCTGCAGCACGGCCGTGATGCGCTCCAGGCCCATGCCGGTGTCCACGCTGGGCTTGGGCAGCGGGTGCATGACGCCGGCCTCGTCCCGGTTGAACTGCATGAACACGTTGTTCCAGATCTCGATGTAGCGGTCGCCGTCCTCCTCGGGGCTGCCCGGGGGGCCGCCCGCGACCTCGGGGCCGTGGTCGTAGAAGATCTCGGTGCAGGGGCCGCAGGGGCCGGTGTCGCCCATCATCCAGAAGTTGTCGGAGGCATAGCGGGCCCCCTTGTTGTCGCCGATGCGCACGATGCGCTCGGGCGGCACGCCCACGGTGTCGCGCCAGATGCCGTAGGCCTCGTCGTCCTCGGCGTAGACGGTGACCCAGAGCTTGTCCTTGGGCAGCTTGTAGACCTCGGTCAGCAGCTCCCAGGCATAGCGGATGGCGTCGAGCTTGAAGTAGTCGCCGAAGCTGAAGTTGCCCAGCATCTCGAAGAAGGTGTGGTGGCGCGCGGTGTAGCCCACGTTCTCGAGGTCGTTGTGCTTGCCGCCGGCGCGGATGCACTTCTGCGAGGTGGTGGCGCGCTGGTAGGGCCGCTTGTCGAAGCCCAGGAACACGTCCTTGAACTGGTTCATGCCCGCGTTGGTGAACAGCAGCGTCGGGTCGTCCCCCGGAACCACCGGGCTGGACGGCACGATCGTGTGCCCCTTGGATTCGAAGAAGGTCAGGAACTGGCGACGGATCTCGGAAGCTTTCATGCTGGCTGGGCGGTCTCGGGGAGAGGGATGCGGCAGCGCGTGGCGCGGCCGCAGGAGCGGGGATTATCGGGGAAGGCCGGGTTTCGCGCACCCCGGCGCGGCGCGGGTTGGCCCGGATCAGGCCTCGTTGGCGGCGCTGGGCGGCGGGCTTTCGCGGAAGTTGGCGAAACCCGCCCGGCCCTCGGCACGGGCGGCCGCGGCCAGGGTGACCGCATGGTGCAGCAGCGCGGCCGGCTGGGCGCCGTCCTGCGGGTACTGGCCGATGCCCAGGGCGGTGGCGACGGTCAGGTCCTGCCCGCCGACCGCGAACGGGGCATGCAGGGATTGCAGCAGCTTGCGGCCGACGCGCGGCGCCTGCTCGGGCGAAGACACGGAGGCCAGCAGCACGCCGAAGGACTGGCTGTCGAGCGAGGCCACGACGTCGCTGGCGCGCACGCCGGCACGCAGGCGCACCGCCAGCTTGCGCCGCAGCACGGCCGCGGCCTGGGCGCCGAAGCGCGCCTCGGCGGTGGCCAGCCCCTCGATGCGCAGCACCAGCACGGCCATCGGCGCGGGCTCGCGCTCGCGCAGGGCCATCAGGTGGCTCATGTGCTCGATCAGCTGCTGCTCGTGGGGCAGGCCAGTGTCCAGGTCGGTGGCGTAGGCGCGGCGCAGCTCACCCGACAGGCGCTGGCGCTCGATGGCCGCACGCAGGCGCCGGGCCAGGCCGCCGTCGCGGCACTCCACGGGGCTCAGCACCTCCTGCACGCCCAACTGCAGCCAGCGCGTCAGCTCGGTCGCGGGAACGAGATCGGTGCCCTCGGGGGCTATGAGCAGCACGGCCGCGTGCGCGGCACCACGCTCGAGCAGGGCACCCAGGGCCTCGGCCTCGGCCACGCGCAGCACCACGGCGTCGACGCTCTCGGTGGCCAGGCAGTCGGCCAGCGCCTGCGGACCCGCCGCCCACTCGATCGCGAAAGGCCCCAGGCTGGAGGCCTCCAAGGTGAGCACAAGGGGATCGCTGTCGCCATGAAGGGCCAGCACACGCATCGACGACTTCGAGGACATCGGCAGAGATGGCAGAGGGCTGTCCGCTGGGCCAACCGGGGTAGATCTGGAACGGGTGCGGTCGCTGGAAGAGACCCCACCCCTGGGGGGTTTTGAAAACACGGGGCGCAGACACAAGAAAGACAGGCCTGCAGTGCGGGCGATTCTCGCATACCGGGCCTGCCAGACCAAAGACCCGACAGGCGTCGCGCCGCCCTGCGGCCGGCGTTTCCGGCAGCCCGGCTGCCAGCCGCGTTGAGGTGTCGAACTGTTGATCTGGCGCAAACGAGGGCCTTGCACCGCGCCATAGAGTCACCCCACAGGCTGGACGCCCATCGAGGACGGCATGAGATGGACACATTCACTCCGCATCCGAATCGCTTGAAGGTGCTGCGCATCCTGCTGGCCGCGCGGCTCAGCGCCCTGCGCGGCGCCCTGCAGGCCACGGAGGCGACCAGGGCGCAGCAGCGTGTCCTGGGAGAAATGCGCCAGGTCGAGACCGCACTGGGGCAGATGGGCCGGGCAAGCTACGGCCACTGTGACGCCTGCAGCCGGGCCTTGCCGCTGTCGCAGCTGATGGCACAGCCCACGGCACAGCGCTGCACGGCATGCCTGGACAGCTACGGGCATCGGCGGGAGCTTTCCGCACGCAAGAGCGCTGCGGCACTCTCGGGCGCCATCGGCTTGCCGATCAGATAGCCCTGCAAGGCGTCGCAGCCGAAGCCAAGCAGGCAGTCGCGCTGCGCGGCTGTCTCGACCCCCGCGGCCACCACCGCCAGCCCGAGCGGCCGGGCCATGGCAACCATGGCCTGGACGATGGCCCGGCTGTCCGGGTCCTCCGGCAGGCCCCGCACGCAGGCCGCGTCGATCTTCCAGGCGCGCAGCGGCCAGTCCTTCAGCGACCGCAGGCAGAAGTGACCATTCCTGAAGTTGTCGATCACGACGTCCACCCCCATGCCGTGCAAGGCCTGCAGAATGGCCGTGCTGCGCCCCCCGCCCGCTTGCAGCACGGACTCTGGCATTTCCAGCTGCAGGCGAGCGCCGCAGGCAGGGTTGTCCAGCTGGAACGTCTTCAGCGCCTCCTGCACGACGGTCACGAAGCGCTCGTCGATGAACTGCCGTCCCGACAGGTTGATGGCCAGGCAGCCGGGCCGCAGGCCGTTGTTCAACCATTGGCGGGCTTGGCGGCTGGCCTCCAGCAGGACCCACTCGCCGATGGCCTGGCTCAGGCTGCTCTGCTCGATGGCATGCAGGAACCGGCCGGGCAGCAACAGGCCCAGCGTGGGGTGCTGCCAGCGCAGCAGGGCTTCGAAGCCTTCCAGCTCACCCGTCCTCGACACCCGCGGCTGGTAGTGCAGGCGGAGTTCGGCCGCCTGCAGCGCGCCGCGCAGCTGCTTTTCCAGGGCCAGGCGCTCGTTGGCTTGCTGCGTGAGCGCCTCGGTGTAGAAGCTGAAGGCAGGGCGGCCGTTGGCCTTGGCGCGACGGAGCGCCGCGTCGACGGCCCGGAACAGGCCGTCAGGGGTGTCGGCGTCGTCGGGGAACAGGGCGATGCCCATGCTGGCGGACAGCGCAAGGCTGCGCCCCTCCACCCACACGGGCTCCGACAGGATGCCGATCAACTTGTCTGCCAGGTGGGCCACCTCTTCGCGCGCGCCGGCGTCCGTCACGAGAACCGTGAACTCGTCACCATCCAGCCGGGCCACGGCGTCCTGGGCGCGAACGCTGGTCTGCAGACGCCGGGCGGTGGTCTGCAGGACCTGCTCACCGACCGCGTGTCCCAGCGTGTCGTTGATGTGCTGGAAGCGGTCGAGGCCGATGTACATCAGCGCCAACCGGCGGTGATGCCGCCGCGCCTGGGCCGCGGTGCGCTCCAGGGCGTCGTCGAACTGCAGACGGTTGGGCAGGTCCGTCAGGGAATCGTGGGGGCCAGGTGCTGCAGCCGGGAGAAAGACGGGGCGGTCATTGCAGGGTCCTGTGTTCATCCCGGTTGAATCTGCTGCCTCTCGGCGGAATTCCAAGATGCGCCAGATCAACGAACCTCGTCGTCCAGTTTCCTCGCGAGCGGCCGCGTCTCCTTGATGCGCATCAAACCCTGGCATGCCGTGAGGACCGCGACGGTGACGATTGGCATCCTCTCGCTGCATCACAGGCTTGACAAATCTCAATCGTTCCGGGGTGGGAGTGCCTAAATTTGAACCCGCTCCGAACCCTGATCTCAAGCCTGTTGGTGCTTGTTTGTGTTTGTGCTTGTTGAATGGATGCGAGCCTGCCGTACGACCAATACCGAACCTTGCCAACCGACAACGGAGGACCGTACCACCATGAAGACCGACGCCGACCTGAAGAACGACGTGATCGCCGAACTGAGTTGGGACCCGGCTGTGAAATCCGAGCTCATCGGCGTTGCCGTGTCGAACGGCGTGGTGACCCTGAGCGGCCACCTCGCCACCTATGCGGAGAAGGAGGCTGTCCAGCGCGCCGTCCAGCGGCTGAAGGGCGTCAAGGCGATCGCGCTCGAGCTGGACGTGAAGCTCTCGCCCGAGCACAGGCGCAACGACACCGACATCGCCGCGAACGCCGAGCAGGCCCTCCGGTGGAATGCCCTGGTGCAGGATGGGAGCATCCGCCTGTCGGTGGACCACGGCTGGATCACCTTGCGCGGTGAGACCGAGTGGGATTACCAGCGCAAGAGTGCCGAGTCGGCCGTGCGCAACCTGCGGGGCGTGGTCGGCATCAGCAACGAAATCACCTTGCGCATCAAGCCGAAGCTGGCCGAGCTGTCACGCAAGATCGAGGAGGCCTTGACCCGCCAGGCCCTGGCCGATGCCCAGAACGTCAAGCTCGGCATCGAAGGCTCCGCGCTGATCCTGCGCGGCACGGTGCACTCGTGGCAGGAGCGCAATGCCGTGCAGAACGTGGCCTGGTCCGCGCCCGGCGTGCGCTCGGTCATCAACGAGTTGCAAGTGGGCTGAGCCGCCGCCCAGCGAGCCACAAGGCGGTCCCATTTTTGCCTCATCAACGTGGGCCGCCGGCCTGTGCCGCCTGGTGACAGGCGCGAGACGGCGGCCCCCTCACCTCAGGAGACTCTCCACCATGTCATCCCACTGGATCCTCATCGCCAACGCCTCGCATGCCCGCCTGTTCGCCCGCCCCTCCCCCGCGGAACCCCTGGCGCAACTGCTCACGATGCGCCATGCCCGCAGCCGTCAGAAGGGCGTCGAACTGGCGGGTGACCGCCGGGGCAGGGAGGCGTTCGACCACGCGGTCGTCCACAGCCATGAGCCGAACAGCGAGGCCCGTCGCAGGGAGCACGAACGCTTTGCCATCGACATCGTGCGCTACCTGCATGCGCAGGCCGTGATCGGCAACCTCAAGACTTTGTGGATCTTTGCGTCCAACCCCTTCCTGGGCGAACTGAAGAAGCACCTGAGCCAGCCCTTGCGCAAGGCCCTGCAGCTCACCCTGGACTCCGACCTCAGCGCCTTGTCTCTGTCAGAGATCGAGAACCACCTGCCGCGCGCCCGGCCCCTGCCTTCACCGCAGCACATCCATGTCTGAGCGTCGTCGCCGTTGACCCTTCTTGTTCACCGTCCGCCAGGCCGGGAGCGCCTCATGAACACCCTCATCAGTCCGCTGGAGTTCTTCGACGACTTGTTCCTGTCACACTTCGAGCACCGTGAGAAGAGGTCCTCCCCCACGCGGGACATCCCGATCGATGTCTTCGAGAACGACCTGGAATACCGTGTCGTGGCCGAGCTGCCGGGCGCCAAGCGGGAGCAGCTCATCATCAGTATCGACGCCAACTTCGTTCTCATCGCCACCGAAGACCTGCGCAACCGGGGCGCCGCCGACGCCGAGGCCTGGACGCTGATCAAGGAAACCTCGCCCTGCAGCCGCGCACGCCGCGGCTTCTCGCTGGCGTGCGTCATCGACGAAGCCGCGGTCACGGTCCAGCTGGAGGACGGCGTCCTCATGCTCGTCCTGCCCAAGCGCCGGCGCTGCCGCAAGCCGGTCTCGCCGACAGGGAACGAGGCGAGCACGGACAGGGCGCACAAGCTGCCCGTCGTCGACGAGCCGCTGGTCTGCGTGCCGTCCTGCTGTTAGAGGCTGGCGCCTTGGACACCCTCGGCCTGAGTGAGGCGCAGGCCCGCGCGAGGCTGGCCCGCGACGGCCCCAACCGGTTGCCCACCCAGCGACGCACCTGGACCGCCGCGGTCGGCACGGTGCTGTCGCAGCCCATGGTGCTGTTGCTGCTGGCGTGCGCCCTGCTCTATGCGCTGCTGGGCAGCGTGGCGGACAGCCTGCTGCTGGCCTCGTCCATCGTGGTGGTGGGAACGATCTCGGTCTACCAGGAGCTCAGGACCCAGCGTCTGCTGGATGCCCTGCGCGGCCTGGCCAGCCCACGCAGCACCGTGGTGCGTGACGGCGTGGTGCGGCGCGTCAACAGCCAGGAGCTGGTGCAGGGCGACCGGCTCATCGTCCAGGAAGGCGACCGCATGGCGTGCGACGCCCGGCTGATCGAAAGCCATGCCCTGCGGCTGGACGAGTCGCTGCTGACCGGCGAGTCCGAACCCGTCGAGAAGGCCTGCGGGGCCGACGAGGCCCAGGCCCTGCTGCATGCCGGGACGATGGTGGTGCAAGGCGACGGCGTGGCCGTGGTGGTCGCCACCGGCGCACGCACGGCCCTGGGCCACATCGGCGAGGCGATGGCCGCCTTGCCGTCGCGGCCCAGCCGGCTGCAGGGCGAGCTGCAGCGGCTGGTGCGTGCGGTTTCCGTCCTCGCTCTGGTGGTCTGTCTTTTCGCCGCGACCCTCTTCGCCTGGCAGGAGGGGTCCTGGACGCGCGGACTGCTCGTGGGGCTGACGCTGGCCATGGCCATCGTGCCCGAGGAGTTCGCCGTGGCCTGGACGGTGATGCTGGCACTGGGTGCGTGGCGCCTGGCGCAGGCCAAGGTGCTGACCCGCCAGCCCCAGGCCATCGAGGCCCTCGGCACGACCACCGTGCTCTGCGTGGACAAGACCGGCACGCTGACCACCAACCGCATGGAAGTGGTCGCGGCCAGCGACGGCACCACCGACTGGCTGCGCGCAGAAGGCCCGCAGGCGCTGCCCGCGGCCCAGGAGCGCTTGCGCCGGGCGGCGGCCCTGGCCAGCGTGCGCGAGACCCAGGAGCCGATGGACCGGGCGATCCTGCGCTGGGTCCCGCCACAGGAGGGTCTGCCCGGCGGCCTGGCCCTGCAGCAGCGCGAAGGTGTGATGCCGGGCCGGCCCTTCGTGCGCCAGCGTTGGCGCTCGGGGCACGACGGCGCCGTGGTCGTCGCGGTCAAGGGGGCACCCGAGGCGGTGCTCGCGCGCTGCAGCACCGACACCCCCCAGCAGCGGCAACGGGTGGCGCGGCTGACGGCCCAGGCCAACGCCTGGGCCATCGGTGGCTGGCGCGTGCTGGCGGTGGCGCAGGCCACGGGCGAGCGGGAGGCGTCATGGCCCGAGGCAGGCTTCGAAGCCCTGGGCCTGCTGGCCTTCCAGGACCCGCTGCGCGACGATGTGCCCATGGTCTTGCAGGAATGCCGCGACGCCGGGCTGCGCGTGATCATGATCACGGGCGATGCGCCCACCACCGCCTTGACGATCGCCCGGGAAGCGGGGCTGGCCGCGGACTCCCCGGCCGCCGTGCTGACCGGCGCCGAGCTGGACGCCCTGACCGAAGCGCAGCTGGAAAGGAGCCTGGGCCGGGTCTGCGTCTTTGCACGGGTGGCGCCGGCCCAGAAGCTGCGCATCGTGCAGGCCCTGCAGCACCGCGGCGAGGTGGTGGCGATGACGGGCGACGGCGTCAACGATGGACCCGCCCTGCGCGCCGCCGACATCGGCGTGGCGATGGGTGAACGCGGCACCGACGTGGCGCGCGAGGCCGCCAGCCTGGTGTTGCTGGACGACCGCTTCGGCGCCCTGGTCGAGGCGGTCGCCGCGGGCCGGCGCATCTTCGACAACCTGCAGAAGTCGCTGAGCTACCTGTTCGCCGTGCATGTGCCCATCGTGGGCTTCTCGCTGCTGCCCTTGTTCGGCGGGCCGGTGCTGCTGTGGCCGATCCATGTCGTGCTGCTGGAGCTGATCATCGACCCGGCCTGCTCCCTGGTGCTGGAGGCCGAGCCGCTGGCCCGCGGCGGCATGCACCGCCCGCCGCGAAGCGCGGACAGCCCCTTGTTCAGCCCGCGGGCAGCCCTGCGCGCCCTGGGAGCCGGCACCCTTTATTTCCTGGTGCTGGCGCTGCTGCAATGGCTGGGCAACCGCGCAGGCCTGTCAGACGAAGCCCTGCGCCTGACAGGCCTGGCCACGATCGTGCTCGGCAATCTCGGGATGCTGCAGTGGTTCCGCCGCGCCCGGGCTGGGGCCGCAGCGCCCAACCGCATGTTCTTCCTCCTGCTGTTGGGTGTGAGCGTGCTGGGCCTGCTGTTGCTCCTGATCGAGCCGGTCCGCGCGCTGCTGGGCCTGCCCCTGCAGCTGCACCCTGGGTGGGCAGCGCTCGGCATGCTTCCGTTGGCGGCGTGGGCAGCCTGGCAACTGTGGCGCGACCCCAGGGGCCGGCGCATCGACGCGTCGCTTGACCCCCGTCAAGCCGGTCCGCCGGACAGGCTGCCAGGATGAGGGGAACGAAAGGGCGGGACTGACAGGGGCGCTCACCCTTTCGGGCGCAAGGGCTCCTGCGCCGATCCGGGCCCATGGCCCTACAGTGAACCGCTGTGGCCGCCCACGGGGTGGCCCTTCCCGCGAGCTCCCAGGAGACCCAAGCATGCAATTCAAGGATTACTACAAGATCCTCGGCGTGGACAAGGCCGCCACGGCAGAGGACATCAAGAAGTCCTACCGTAAGCTCGCCCGGAAATACCATCCGGACGTCAGCAAGGAGGCCGATGCCGCAGCCCGCATGGCCGAGTTGAACGAGGCCCATGAGGTCCTGTCGGACCCGGAGAAGCGCAGCGCCTACGACAACCTGGAGACCCAGACCCAGGCGCGGCACGGCCAGGACTTCCAGCCGCCGCCGCACTGGGACGCGGGCTTCGAGTTCTCCGACCATCCCGGTGCCGGCCCGGCGGACTACAGCGATTTCTTCGAGCAGCTCTTCGGCCGGGCAGCGCGCTCCCACCACCGCGCGCGGGCATCGGGTGACTTCGGGACGCCGCACGAGCCCATCCGCGGCAGCGACCACTACGCCAAGATCGAACTCGACCTGCAGGACGCCTACGAGGGAACGCAGCGCAGCATCACCTTGCACGCAGCCCGGCTGGATGCCGAAGGACGCGTCGTCAACGAAGCGCGCACGCTGCAGGTGCGGATTCCGAAGGGGATCCGCGAAGGCCAGCACATCCGGCTGGCCGGTCACGGCAACCCGGGGCTCGGGGGCGGCCCCGCCGGCGATCTCCTGCTCGAGGTGCTGTTCCGGCCCGACCCGCGCTGGCACGCCGAGGGCCGCGACGTCCATCAGCGCCTGCGCCTGGCGCCCTGGGAGGCGATGCTGGGCACGACCTGCACCCTGCACACGCCGGGCGGCGAGGCGCAGGTCCGCGTCCCGGCCGGCTGGAAACCCGGGCGCAAACTGCGCCTGAAGGGCCGCGGCATCCCAGGCCGCGAGCCCGGCGACCTGTACGTCGACCTCGAGGTGGTGCTGCCGCCTGCCGAGACAGCGGCCCAGCGCGCAGCCTATGCCGCCCTGGCCGAGGCCTTCCCCACCTTCGATCCCCGGGCCCTCACTGGAGACTGACATGCCCCATGACCATCCCGCTGCGCCCCCCTCCGATGAGGTGATGGACGAGGCCGCCTTCACCGCCGAGGAAATCACCCGTGCCTGCGGCATGAGCACCACCTGGCTCTGCGAGCGCGTCGAAGCCGGCGTGCTGCATGCACGTCAGGTCCGCGGCGAATGGCGCTTTGACAGCACCACCCTGGTGAGGGCGCGCCGCATCGCCCACCTCGAGACCACCTTCGACGCCGACCCGCAGCTGGCGGCCCTCACGGCCGACCTGATCGACGAACTGGCCCGGCTGCGGCGTCAGCTGAGGATGCTCGGCGCCACGCAAGAGGCCGCGCCCATCGAGCCGGACTGATCGCGATCGAACCTCATGGACCCAGCGGCCCAGCCCCACCATGCCCCGCGCCCTGCCCCCGCTTCGCTTTCCCGCGGGCCTCGCGCTGGCAGCGGGCCTCCTCCTGGCGCAGGGCGCTGTCCAGGCAGGGGAGACGTCCGGCCTCGGCGCGGACAACTTCGTCGACGTCGGCGACAGCCTGACGGAGGTCGTGGCGACCAGCGGGCTGGCCTTCTCGAGCCTGGTCATCCTGTCGGCCGCGGCCGGCCAGACCCGGCCGAGGACGGCTAGCCTGGCACCCCCGTCCTCGGGCCCACCGGCAGCCCAGACCGTCGAGCGCGCCTGCCCCGGCGGCGGGCGCATCCGTGCCACCCTGCTGGACCGCGACCGCAGCGGCGACCTGTCCGTGCAGGACGGCATGCTCACCCGCTTCGAGGCCTGCGTCGTCCAGGGCACCGTCATGAACGGTCTGGGCGAGTCCCGGGTGACGGCGCATCGCCGGGAAGGCGACGAAGAGCTCACCGAGCTGGCGTTCCGCTTCACCAACCTGGGCTCCTCGGAACTGAGCTGGGACGGCCCAGCCCGCGTCGTGCTGCGCAGCGACCTGCGCCTGGGCACCGACCGCTATGTCGTGACGTACGAAGACCTGGCCGTGAAGCAAGGCCCGCATCGCATGCGGTGGGGCTTCACGCTCGACGTGCGCAGCCCGCCGCTGGGCAAGCAGGTGGCCAGCTTCCAGGGGGCGATTGCACTGGATGCGCTGCAGTTGCGCCTGCAGCAGGACGAGCCCTTCGTGATCCCGGGCGATGGCATCCCGCGCACCGGGCAGTTGACCGCCACCGACACGGCGCATGCGCGGCTGCAGCTCGAGGCCGGCCCCTGGCGCTACGCCTACCGGTGGTTCCGCGCAGGCAATCTGGGCGAGGTGCCCGACGCGGCCTCCCAGAGCCGCCCTCACAGCCAGCGCGGGCGCACCGTGCCCGGGGAGCGCTCTCAAAAGGTGAGGGACTGACCTCCCCTCGAGGGAACAGCCCTTGCCGGAAAGCCCCGCGGGGACGGGGCCTCCTGACGGCGTCAGGCCAGGGAGGGGACGCGACCTTGCCTTCCCCTCCCTCCCCTCTTGCGCCCGCCTTTCTTCAATCTCCTTGCGTGCCGATGCCATGAACACATCCTCTGTCGAAAACTTTTTCTCTTCCTCTGCGGGTCGCTGGACCGGCGCAGTGGCGCTTTTTGCCGCAGCCTCTGCACTCTGGGTCGCCTGGCGCGCCCGGCGCGCCGAGCGCGAGCACCCGCCGCGGGGCCAGTTCGTCGACGTCGACGGCGGCCGGCTCCATTACGTCTCGCAGGGCGAAGGCCCCCCGGTCGTCCTCATCCACGGCAACGTGGTGTCGCTCGCCGACTTCCAGGCCAGCGGCCTGATCGATCGGCTGGCGCAGCGCCACCGGGTGCTGGCTTTCGACCGGCCCGGCCTGGGCCACAGCAGCCGCCCGCGCAACCGCCTGTGGACGCCCAAGGCCCAGGCCGCGGCGATCCACCAGGCCCTGCGCGCGCTGGGCGTCGAGCGCCCGGTGGTCGTCGGGCATTCCATGGGGACCCTGGTGGCTCTGGCGCTGGCCCTCGACCACCCCGGCGACGTCAGCCGGCTGGTTCTGCTGGGCGGCTACTACTACCCGAACTTCCGCCTCGATGCCCTCTTGACGGCGCCGGTGGCGCTGCCGGTGCTGGGGGACGTGCTGCGCTACACCGTCACGGCCCTTGCGGCGCGACTGATGCTCCGGGGCATGGTCAAGGGCATGTTCTCACCGCAGAAGATCCCTGACGGGTTCTTCCGCACGCTGTCCCGCGAGATGATGGTGCGGCCGGGGCAGCTGCGCGCCAACGCCGAGGACGCGGCCTTCATGATCCCCGCGGCGAAATCCGCCCATGCGCGCTACCAGGCCCTGCGGCAGCTGCCGATCACACTGATCGCGGGGTCCAGGGACAAGGTCGTCAATGCCCATGCGCATTCCGGTCGGCTGCACAGGGAACTGCCCAGCAGCGTGCTGTGGATCGTCCCCGGCGCGGGCCACATGGTGCACTATGACCAGCAGGAGGCGGTCATCGCGGCGGTGGAAGGCGATGCCGCTGCAGCGCAGCAACAGCAACGCGTCCAGGCGGCCCGGCAGGAAGCGCAGGCCATGCCGTCCTGACGACCGGGAGGTGCTCACCATGTCGGCTGAATCGAGCAAGCCGTGGCGGCAGGAGGACGCCCAGTCCCTCAGCGAGGTGGTTCTCAACCAGGGTCACCAGCTGGGGGTGATCTTCATGGACGCCGAAGGGCGCATCACCGGGTGGAGCAAGGGATGCTGCTTCATCGTCGGGTTCGAGGCGCACGAAGTCCTGGGTGAGCCCATCTCGCTTCTCTTCACCCCCGAGGACAGGGTGCGCGGCCTCGTGGAGCACGAGCTGAGGACCGCCCGTGAACTGGGCTCGGCGGAAGACGAGCGTTGGCACGTCCGGAAGAATGGCTCGCGGTTCTGGGCCAGCGGAGTCACCCTGGCCATCCAGGGCGATGCCGGCGTGCGCGGCTACATCAAGTCTTTCAAGGACGCCACCCCCCTGCGCAGCCGTATGAAGGCGCTGGAGAACGAGGTCCAGCAAGCGGCCAGGTCAACGGCCGAGCGGCAGTTCTTCCTGGCGTCCACGGCCCATGAACTCCGCAATCCGCTGGCCCCCCTCAAGTCCGTCGCGAAGCTGCTGGCGAACCGGGACACGCTGGGGCAGCAAGGGCCTCTGCTCAGGATCCTCGACCGGCAGCTGGGATTCCTGGAACGCCTCGTGGAAGACCTGGTCGACCTGGCGCGGGTCGAGACGGGCAAGCTGCACCTGCAGTACCAGACTGTCGAGCTGCAGCAGATGCTGGGACTGGCCCTGGAAAGCTGCAGGGACAAGGGGATCTCAGCGGGCGTCCATCTCAACGCCTTGCTTCCGGAGGTTCCCATCCAGGTCGAGGTCGACCCCGACCGCATGCACCAGGTCATGGTCAACCTGCTCAACAACGCGATCAAGTTCACCCCTGCGGGCGGCGCCGTGGTGCTGCTGGTCAACATCGACTCCACGCACTTCTATGCCCAGGTCCGTGACACGGGCAAGGGCATCGGGCCGGACCTGCTGCCCCGGATCTTCGACATGTTCACGCAAGCCCAGGGCGCAGGCTCGCACCGCGGCGAGGGCCTGGGCGTGGGCCTGGCGCTGGTCAAGCAGATCGTCGCGCTGCACCAGGGCTCGGTGGAAGTCCGCAGCGAGGGCGAAGGCAAGGGCAGCGAGTTCACGGTTCGTATTCCTCTGCACCCCCCTGTCCCCCCAAAAACCGAGGCCGAGCAGGCCATCAGTCAGAGCGCGTGATGCACTTGGCCAGTGCCGGACATGAAACGGCGCACTACCTGACCGTTTCGATGGTGGTCACCGTGATGACGCCGTTGACCCTGTCCGCGGCAAACTTCACTTTGTCGCCCTCCTGGATGCCCTCGAGCATCTTCGGGTCCGCGACCTTGAAGACCATGGTCATGCCAGGCATGTCGAGATTGGGGAGTGGACCGTGCTTCAGGGTCACCTTGCCCTGCGCCTTGTCGATCCTGCGCACTTCGCCCTCGGTGGTGGGCGCCCCGGTCGTCGCATGGTGGGCGGAGTGATCCCCGGCAGAGGCTGGCGCGGTCTGCGCATGAGCGCCCGAGGCGATCGCCATTCCAAGCGCGGCGATGAGATGTGTTCTTTTCATGGCATGTTCCTCCGCGGCTTGCGAATGTTCACTTGACGTTCACCTGGCCGACCATGCCGGCTTCGAAATGGCCCGGCTGCAGACACGCGAACTGGAACTCCCCCGCCTTGGTGAACTGCCAGATGATTTCGCCGGTCTCCCCGGGTTTCACATGCGCCATGTTGGCGTCGTCATGTTCCATCTCGGGGAACTTCTTCATCAGCTCGGCGTGCGCCTCGAGGGCCTGCTTCGTGCCCAGCACCATCTCATGCAGGACCTGGCCCTTGTTGCGCACGACGAACCTGACCGTGTCGCCCCGCTTGACGGTCACCGTGGATGGCGTGAAACGCATGCCATCGCTCATGTCGACCTCGATGGTCCTGGTGACCTTCTTCGGATTGCCTTCCTGTCCGAAGTCGGTCGGCGCCACCTTGCTCGCGTCGTACGTGCGAAAGGGAGCGTGCGCTCCATCGCCATGAGCGAACGCCGTGGCAGCGAACAATCCGCAGAGGGCGGCAATGATCAAAGGGGGGTGTTTCATCGGTACGCTCTCAATCAATGGCCGGTGTGGCCGGTGGGTTTGCGAACTTGCAGGGTCTGGGCGTCAGGCTTCGGCGCCGGGGCTTTCACCGCATCCGGCATCTCGGCCGTGTATTCACTGGCCAAGGTGCCGGCCGGGTGCTTGTAGGGCCCCGGGTCCTTGTAGTTGCCGGGCTGCAGGCCGTCGCGCACCTTGATCACGCTGAACATGCCTCCCATGCCCACGGGCCCGAACGGACCCGTGCCGGTCATCATCGGCAAGGTGTTGTCGGGAAGAGGCATCTCCATGTTGCCCATGTCGTCCATGCCCTTGTCGCCCATGACCATGTAGTCGGGCACGAGCCGGCTGATTTTCCTGGCCACATCCGTTTGGTCGACGCCAATCATGGTCGGGACACCGTGGCCCATCGCATTCATGGTGTGGTGCGACTTGTGGCAGTGGATTGCCCAGTCACCGGCGAGCGCATCGAACTCGATGACACGCATCTGGCCCACCGCCACATCGGTGGTCACCTCGGGCCATCGAGCGCTTTTCGGCACCCAGCCCCCGTCGGTGCCCGTCACCTCGAAGTGCGGTCCGTGCATGTGGATGGGGTGGTTCGTCATCGTGAGGTTGCCGATGCGGATGCGCACGCGGTCGCCGGTGCGCGCCACCAGGGGGTCGATGCCGGGAAACGCCCGGCTGTTCCAGGTCCACAGGTTGAAGTCGAGCATCGTGTTGACTTTCGGCGTCGCGCTGCCCGGCTCGATGTCGTAGGCATTCAGGATGAAGCCGAAGTCGCGGTCGACCTGATGCTGGCGCGGATCCTTCGGATGAACGATGAACAGGCCCATCATCCCCATCGCCATCTGGACCATCTCGTCGGCGTGCGGGTGGTACATGAAGGTGCCCGAACGCTGCAGCACGAACTCGTACATGAAGGTCTTGCCCACGGCGATCGGGGGCTGCGTCAGGCCGGTGACCCCGTCCATGCCGGAGGGCACCCGCACGCCATGCCAATGGACGCTCGTGACCTCGGGCAGCTTGTTGGTGACGAAGATGCGGATGTGGTCGCCCTCGACCGCTTCAATGGTGGGGCCGGGGCTCGTGCCGTTGTAGCCCCACAGCTTGGCCGTCATGCCCGGCGCGATCTCCCGCACCACGGGCTCGGCCACCAGGTGGAACTCCTTGACGCCATTCTTCATCCGCCACGGCAGCGACCACCCGTTGAGCGTGACCATTGGCTGGTAGGGCCGCCCGTTGGGCGGCGGCGGGGGCGGCTGCATGGAAGCCGAGGACTGGCTGGCGGCCTCGGGCAGGGAAGCGGCACCGACACGGCTGACCACCGCGGCGCCCAGGAAAGCGGCACTGGCACCCCTGAAAAACTCTCTTCTGTTGGACATGGTCATTCCTTCCTTCAATGCGCCGCGCCGCCCGTCCCCGCCGAGGAGGAGACCGCTGGGCGCTGAGATTCACCTGCACCGGGCGAGCGGCCGGTGAGGGCCGTCTGGAGGTTCGCGTCGGCGTTCCAGAAGTCGCGCAGCGCCTCGACGGACGAGGTGACACTGCGGACCTGTTCCCGCGCGTCGGCGAGCAACTCGAAGACGCTGGCGAGCATCCCGTTGTAGCGAAGCAGGTTCTCGTCGGAAATCCGCTTGCGCAGCGGCACCACCTCGTCGCGGTAGTGCCGGGCCAGGTCATAGGCCGTCCGGTAGGCGGCGTACGACTCGCGCACTTCCGAGCGGGCATTGAGCGCGACGGCCGCGGTTCGATTCACGGCCTGCAGGTACAGCGCCTGTGCGCGCGCCGTGCTCACGGCGCCGAAGTCGAACAGTGGCAGCTCGAGTGCGAGCTCGTAGCCATTCGACCGGGCGCTTCCGGTCTCGCTCTTGTTCTGATACCCCGCCTCCAGGACATTGACGAAGCGCGTGGCCTGGGTGAGCCCCAGCGATTTCGCGGTCGACGCGGTGGCCCGCTTGGCCATCAGGACGTCCAGGCGCTTCTCGAGGGCGGTTTGCTCCGCGTCCTTGGGCTCCACGGGCCGCTGCGGCAAGTCCGGAAGACGCTCCGGCAGTTGGAAGTCCAGCTGTTCGCCCGACAGGCCCAGCAGCCTCGACAGCCGCTCGCGTTCCGCGATGGCCTGGTGCTTCGCACGCGCGAGGTCAGCCGTGGCGTCGGCATGGAAGAGCTGCTCGCGCATCTGCGCGAGCCGGTTGAAGTTGCCGGCAGCGGCCATCCGCCGGGCCAGTTCACTGGAGGCTTCCGCGGCTTCCTCGACCTGCCGGAAGTACTTGACCAACTCCTGGGCCGCCACGGCGTTGAAGTAGGCCCGTCGCACGTCCGCGGCGACCCCCACCGCATCGAACGCGGCCTGGAACTGCGCTTGCTCAAACCGCCCCTGCTCGATCTGTCTGGCCATCGGCATCGTCAGCAGGCCCAGGACATCGAACGTCAAGGCCCGATCGATTTCAACGCCGCTGCCGCCACTGAGCCGGCCGAAACTGAAGCGCGGGTTGCGCAGGCGCCCTGCCCGCACGAACTCCGCTTCGGCGATGCCCAGTTCGCTGAAGCTGGCTTGCAAACCACGGTTGTTGAGGTACGCGAGTTCGACGGCGTCGTCGACACTCAGCGCTTGCTTGAGCAGCTCGGCCGTGCGTGCCTTCGCGCTGTCCGCATCCGCTGCGGAGCGCTGGTATGAGGGCGCCTTCCCGGTTCGCTCCTTCGTCATCTCGCCCACCGGGCCGAAGCCGCCATCGGGCGAGAACGAGGCGCAGCTGGCCAGAAGAACCGAGGCCGTGGCCACCATGCCGAGGCGCCTCATGGGCGGCCTCCTGCCAGGGGGTGGCGACGGGGCGATCGCCGCGGGTTCCGGCGCGGCGAGTGGCAGGCCCAGCACCCGTGAAGGCACCAGCCGTCGAAAGAGATCGTTCATGGTCGAAGTCATCTGTCATCTGAGATGCTGAGCCGGTCACCGGCCAGCGGACACCCGCGCGGCGGACGCGCGAGCCCGGTCAGGCCTCCCGCGGAGGCCTCAAGGGGTCAGATGCTTCGTGGAGGACGCTCCTGGCCGTCCGAAAGAAAACTCGGATGCGGCGCAGAGAGGTCAGGAAAAGAGACGGCCGAGAGATTCAAGGGCGTCGGGAGGGTGGGGGGCGTGCTCCAAAACGGCGTCATCGAGCAGAAGTCGCAGCACAGATTGCACTTGCCGAGCCCGTCTGCATGGTGCCCGTCGTGGCTGGGTGCTTCAGGCGCATGCCCCGCATGCTGCTGCGGGTGATGATGGACATGCTCGGCATGCTGAGCCGTACCCATGGCGTGGTGCTTCATGGCAGTGAAACCGCCGGCGGCCAACGGCCCACCTCCAGTCCCGTTCGCGTGTGAGCACCACATGGCAGCCGCAACCGCGCCCCGAACGGGAAGCAGCACAGCAAGCAGCACGAGCAGCCAGATGCGAAGGGTTTTCACGGCCATAGACTAGCACGCAGTCGGACTTCGCCATCCGCTGGCGCGGGTCGAGACGGGCAGGAGTTCATGGTTCGCATGCCTCAGCCTGCGCCATCGTCCGTGAAAACCCCGGGCGTCACGGCTTCCCGCAAGTCAGTTGACCGAATAGATCCGGACTTCGGGCGCCGCCTTCAGCAGCGGCTTCAGGCCAGTCACCACATCCTTCGTGAACAGGTCGCTGTTGAGGTAGGCCTGCGCCTGCGCACGCGTGGCAAAGCCGTGCAGCACCTGCACGTCGTCGTCACGCATCAGCAACTCCTTGGATGTGGCGCCCGGGATCTGGTCGAGGAAGGGCTGCTTGTACTTGGCGTAGATCTCTCCAGCGGCTGGGCGGTCCCGGGGGTCGACCTTGAGCGTGATTTCGAGGTAGGCCTTCTCGGCCATGGCCAGGGATGGCAGCGCGACAGCGGTTGCGGCGAACAAGGCGAGAACGAGCTTGGCGGGGTTGGAAAAGAAGCGCTTGGTCATGGTTTTCTCCAGGAAAAGGGCGGAGGGTGGGATGCATTCACCAGCGTCCTGCTGGCTTGCACGCATGGTCCACGTTTGCCGTTTCATTGAGAAATTTTCTTTTAGAATGAAATTGATTCGAAAAATCTATAAATAGAGATGAATCTCAACCAACTCCGCTTTGCCGACGCGGTGGCGTCGACGGGCTCGTTCACGGCCGCTGCTGCGCAGTGCTGCGTCACGCAACCGACCTTGTCCAACGGCATCTCGCAACTGGAGGAGGAGTTGGGAGAGCGCCTGTTTCTGCGGACCACGCGCACCGTCCGGGTGACGCCGTTCGGCGCGCACATTCTTCCCTACATTGCCGGCGTTCTCGCGGCCCAAACCACCTTGGTTCAGCAGGCCGATGCCTTCCTCAGGCCGGGCAAGCGCATGATCCGCGTCGGGATGTCCCCGTTGATCAGCGCCCATCTGCTGGGCTTGATGCTGGAGCCCTTCCGACGCCAGAACCCGGACATCGACGTGGTGCTGCGGGAAATGAACCTGGCCGATCTCCATCGCCTGCTGGAGGAGGGACGCCTCGACTTTGCCTTTGGCGTTGCCAACGCCCAGCCAGGGTCATGGCCATCCGCGTTCTTGTATGAGGAGCCCTTGCTTTTCCTGCCCCGAGGTGGTGTCTGGCGGGAACACCCCCGTGCGCAGGCCGTCCAGCTCAAGGACATCGCGGGCGAAACCTATGTGATGGTGCCCGATGCCTGCGGCCTGGCCCGCACGACACGGGCGCTGTTCCGCCACCATCGCCGCAAGCTGCTTGAATACCCGGGGGAAGCCATGAGCTACCAGGTGCTGGAGCAATGGGCCTTGCTGGGGGTCGGCGCCGCGATACTGCCGAAGTCGAAGCTGTCCGAGGAAAGTGTCCTGGCGTTTCCCATCGTCGCCAAGTCGGGCAAGGAGGTGACGATTGGGTTCGAGGCCATCTGGTCACGCGCCAGTGTTCAGGCACCCCACCTGCTCGACTTCGTGGATCATCTTCAAACCATCGCCCCAGGCATTGTTGCGGGCTTGGGCTCGGGTTTGAAGAAGTGAGCAGGTCCCCGGAAGGCCGCGTGTTGAAGTGGAGTGGGTGAAGGAAACTCCTCCAAGCAGTGCGGCGTCTGCTGTGCGGCGTAGCATAAGTTCACCGGTCAAATCTTTGGTGCCAGCATTGCCATGGTGGCTGTCATTGGCGCAGTAGTGGCTGTCTACCTGGGCGCTCACCCCACCGTCTCGATCGCGCTGGTGAGCTTGCCAATCGCAAGCATCATCAAAGCAATTCGCGCGAAATCTGACAAATAGCACCAGAACCTACCAGGGGTAGCATGGCTGGCTGAGCACAATGGGCAGTTGATCTGCGGTGCGCGACGTGTACTTGTCTACGGATTCCGGGGTACCTTGGAACTCAAGGACTTGTAAAGCTTCTCAAGGTCACATGTTGAAAGTGACTCTTCACTTGGAGCGGGTGAAGGGAATCGAACCCTCGTATGAAGCTTGGGAAGCTGCCGTTCTACCATTGAACTACACCCGCAGTTCGGGCGGTAGTTTAACGCGATGTGGCCCGGTTGGCCGCGGCGGGTCGCCAATATTCGTGATGTCCGGGGTGGCCGGGCCGGCCTCAGGCAGAATTCCGCTCCCTTTCCCTTTTCCCTTTCGGCCTTTTCCCCATGCACAGCCCCGACCACCCACCCCGCTCCATCCGCAGTTTCGTGGTGCGCGCCGGCCGCATGGGCAGTGGCCAGCAGAAGGCGCTCGAGGCGCTGGGCCCGCAGTTCGTGCTCCCTTACGCCCCCACGCCGCTGGAGCCCGCCCAGGTGTACGGACGGACCGCCCCCTGGGTGCTGGAGATCGGCTTCGGCATGGGAGACGCCACCGCCGCCATGGCCGCGAACGCGCCGGACAAGGACTTCCTGGGGGTCGAGGTGCACACGCCCGGCGTGGGCGCGTTGCTCAAGCATCTCGGCGAGAAAGCCCTCGGCAACGTGCGCATCGTCCAGCACGACGCGGTCGAGGTGCTGACCCACATGATCAGGCCGGGTGCCCTGTCGGCCGTGCACATCTTCTTCCCCGACCCCTGGCACAAGAAGCGGCACCACAAGCGGCGCCTGGTCCAGCCGCCCTTCGTCGCCCTGCTGGCCGACCGGCTGGCCCCCGGCGGCATCCTGCACTGCGCCACCGACTGGGAGCCCTACGCCCTGCAGATGCTCGAGGTGCTGGGGGCCGAGCCTCTCCTGCGCAACACCGTGGCCGAGGGCTTCGCGCCGCGGCCCGAGGTGCGGCCGCTGACCAAGTTCGAGAACCGCGGCCTGAAACTCGGCCATGGCGTCTGGGACGTCGTGTTCGAACGGCGGGTCTGACGACGCAGGCCGGCTGCGGCCTGCGTCTCCCCTCGCGTTCTTTTTCTGAGCAGCTGCCTCGAGGGCGCCGCCGGCCTGCGCCGACGCGCCTTGCAGGCCTCGGCCGACAAGCACTCACTTCCGCCGCCGACATCCAGGGCCGGCCCGGGCTTTCTACAGTGGCCCCAGGGAATCGGCCGCCGTGCCGCCCCGGCGAGCACCGCTCACCCGACATCAGATCATCAGATCAATCAGAAAAAGGATGGACCCCATGTTGAAACTCGACCCCGGAAAACGCCCCTTCCTCAAGTTCGCCCTGCTGCTCCTGCCGCTGGCCTTCCTGACCGCCTGCGGGGGCGGCGGCGAGGACAATCTGGACGACCGAACCGGCGTGGCCGACCCCAAGGTGCGCTTCATCAACGCCGTGCCGCTGAGCCCCGAGCTCACCCTGTACCGCGACAACACCGAGCAGCCCGACGCGCGCGGCGCCGGCTACAAGTTCGCCTCGAAGTACTACGACACCTCGACCTCCCCCGCCCTCTGGACGGTGCGCACCACCA
>CBINPE010000074.1:0-23220 GCA_966252435.1 uncultured Burkholderiales bacterium
CGCTGGTGCAGGACGAGATCGAGCTGATGCTGCAGGTCAACGGCAAGCTGCGCGGTGCCATCAAGGTGCCTGCGGCGGCTGACAAGGCGGCGATCGAGGCGGCAGCGCTGGCCAGCCCCGACTTCCACAAGTTCGCCGAAGGGGCGGCGGTCAAGAAGGTGATCGTGGTCCCAAGCCGGCTGGTCAACGTGGTGGTGGGGTGAGGTGATGGTCCAGCCCCTGCCGCGCCGACAGTTCCACCGCCTGGCGGCCGCCCTCGGGCTGCTGGCCCTGGGTGGCTGCGGTTTCGCGCCGCGCCAGGCGCCGGACCTGCCCTTCAAGACCCTGGCGTTCAACGGCTTCGCCGTGCAGGCGCCGATGGCCGACGAGCTGCGGGTGCTGATCAATGCCGGACGTGGCACGCGGGTGACCGACAGCCTGGCCCAGGCCGACGCCATCCTGGACGTGCTGGTCGATGCGCCGGAGCGCAGCAAGGGGGCGATCACGCCGGCAGGGCAGATCCGCTCCATCCAGCTGCAGTACCGCTTCAAGTTCCGCCTGCGCACCGTGGACGGGCGGGAGCTGCTCGGCCCCACCGAGCTGGTGGTGGCGCGCAGCATGTCGTACAACGAGTCGCAGGCCCTGGGCAAGGAGAAGGAGGAGGCCAACCTGTTCCGCTCCATGCAGAGTGACTTGGCCGACCAGGTGATGCGCCGCCTGGCTGCCGTGCGGGTGCACTGAGCGCGGCCGCCCATGCAGGTCCGGGCCGACCAGCTCAAGGCGCACCTGGCCAAGCCGGGGGGGCTGAAGCCGCTCTACACCGTCTGGGGCGACGAGCCCCTGCTGGTGCAGGAAGCGGCCGATGCCGTGCGTGCCGCGGCGCGCGCGGCGGGTTGCAGCGAGCGGCAGGTGCACACCGTGGCAGGTGCCCATTTCAACTGGAGCGGACTGCTGGGCGCGAGCCAGTCGATGAGCCTGTTCGGCGAGCGCCAGCTCATCGAGATCCGCATCCCCTCGGGCAAGCCCGGCAAGGAGGGCTCCGAGGCCCTGCAGCGCTACTGCGGGCAGCTCGACCCCGAGGGCGTGTCGCTCGTGCTGCTGCCCCGCCTGGACCGCCAGCAGCAGCAAAGCGCCTGGGCAGTGGCCCTGGAGCAGGCGGGGGTGATGGTCCGGGTGGACAGCGTCGAGCGCAAGGCCCTGCCGGCCTGGATCGCCCAGCGCTTGGCGGCGCAGGGGCAGCGCGTCGAAGGTGGGGAAGCGGGGCAGCAGAGCCTGGCCTTCTTCGCCGACCAGGTGGAGGGCAACCTGCTGGCCGCGCACCAGGAGATCCAGAAGCTGGGGCTGCTGCATCCGCCGGGCGAGCTGAGCCTGGCCGACATCCGCGCGGCGGTGCTCAACGTGGCGCGCTACGACGTGTTCCACCTCGGTGAGGCTGTGTGGTCGGGCCAGCTGGACCGCGCGCTGCGCATGCTGGATGGCCTGCAGGCCGAGGGCGAGGCCGCCGTGCTGGTCCACTGGACCCTGAGCGAGGACATCCGCGCCCTGCAGCGCGTGCACACCGCCCTGCAGGCGCGCCAGCCGCTGCCCATGGCCCTGCGCGAGGCGCGGGTCTGGGGCATGAAGGAGCGTCTGTTCGAGCGCCTGGTGCCGCGCCTGTCCGCCCCGGTGCTGGACCGGTGGCTGCAAGCAGCCCATGAGTGCGATGGCGTGATCAAGGGGCTGCGCCATCCCGCCTGGCCCGCCGGGCCCTGGGAGGCGCTGCGTCAGCTGGTGCTGCAGCTGCTTCAGGATGCGGCGCCCCAGGGTGCCCCCCGCTGGGCGCTGTCGGCCCATCCACGCTGACAGGCAAGCGGCTCGCGCTCAAGGGGCAAGCGTCTGGCAAGCGCCAAAGAAAAAAGCCAGGGCGACGGGCGCACTGGCTTTTGACTTGGTATTGATTGGTTGCGGGGGCAGGATTTGAACCTACGACCTTTGGGTTATGAGCCCAACGAGCTACCAGACTGCTCCACCCCGCGACTGAAGTCCGCAACTATAGCACAAGTCTTTTGGAAGGCTCAAGGCCCCAGGGGTTTTCAGATCCGCAGGGAGTGCGGGAGGGTGCCGCAGGCACGGCCCTGTCTGAAGGGCGGATGAAGTTTCAGACAGGTTTGCGCTGCGGGTGAGGGGCTCGCACAGAATGACCGCATCCTCCTGTCCCGCGGTTTCCGAGATGTTGCTTGCAGGGTGCCTCCTATGCCCGCCGATGCCTTGGCCATTCTCCGGCCGGGGTCATGCCGTCCCGGCAAAAGCGTTCTCGACGAAGCCGCTTGCGCTCACCCTTGAGCAGGCCTGGGCTCCCTCAGGCCACGACAGCCCTTCCCACATTGCCATCACCCAAGGAGAGAGTCCATGAGCTTCGGTTGCATTCTGGTTCCCATTGATTTCTCGGACGGCTCCCTGACGGCCTACCAGACTGCGCTCGACCTGTTCGCCAGTGCCGAGCGTTCGCTGATCCTGCTGCACGCCTTCGAAGGCCGCGTCAGCGACCTGTCGCAGGACCAGCTGGGACGCAATCTCCTCGAGGAAAAGAAGCGCCAGCTTGCCAGCCTGGCCAACCACCGGCGCAGTGACTGGAAGGAGGTCACCCCCATCATCGAGCCGGGACAGCCCAACGACCTCATCATCAGCACGGCGCGCACCATGGGGGTCGAGCTGGTCATCATGGGGGCCGGAACCGGCGACAGCAGCATCGTCAAGGGGCTGTTCGGCAGCACCACCTATGAGGTGGCCCGCAGGCTGAAGTGCTCCGTGATGATCACCAAGAACCCGCCCATTCACGGCTGAGGAGGGTGCCTCGTCCGCTCAGGCCGCTTCTTGAGGGCTGCGCGGCGGGGGTGCGGCAGAGTGCACGATGATTTTCTGTGCGATCGATCAGAGGCCACAACACCCGTCTTTTCCATTCATTCGCGGAAAGACCCGGCCGATATTCTGTGTATCAGGTTGTTACCTCACGGATACGAATCATGCGCAGCACCTACCTTCCCCCCTCCTCCCAAACTCTGGCGCCGGTGGCTCATCCTCGCGTGACGGCGGGCCACCTGGGCGATGCGATCGAATGGGAGGAACTGCCTTCCCTGTCCGACTCCCTGGACCGTCGTCTGATCAATCCGGACGCGGCCAAGCCTCGGCCCATCGTGCCTTCCGTGCTGGGTGGCGCCTGGGATCACACGTTGCCGGCCACGCTGGAAGTGTTGCCGCCGGCCACCCCGTTCCGCGAGACGCTGCAGGGCCTGTCGATGCGCGAGGTGTACGAGCCCGAGCTGTTCCGGCACTTCTTCGGCGAAGGCGTCGTCAAGGGCTGAGACGCCCCCTCAACCGCACCTCCGCCCGGGCCTGAGGGCGCGACAATGCGCCGTCGCTCTGCGGAGGCTTTCACATGACGATGTCGACAATGACCGGCTGGTTTCGCCATGTCCTGCGGCTGCTGGTGGCCGCGATGCTGGCGTGGGTGGGCACCGCGGATGCGGCGCCGTTCCTCAAGCCGCAGGAGGCCGCCGCGCTTCAGGGCGCCACAAGCCTGCAATTGGAATCGCTCGGGGCGATGGTGATGACGCCACGCTTCGTGCCCGACAGCGAGCGCCAGCCCCAGCCGCTCAGCGCGGACGAGGCACGGCGTCTGCACCAGGCTCTGCGCGAGGTGGAGGGCGTGCCCCGTCCGGCCGACAACACCTGCCAGTTCGCGCCGGGTTTCCAGCTGACCTTCCTGGATACGCGGCAACAGGTGGTGGGGCGGATCCTGGTCTGTCTGAACTGCCGCGTCTACGCCATGGCCGAGACCCTGGGCGTCGGACCGGTCGCGCGCTTCGGACGCCTGGCACTTGCCGACCCGGTGTGGGCGGTGCTGAAGGCCCACTACCCGCATCTGTTCCCGAACTGAGCTTGCTGCGGGCAAGGGCCGCGGCGCTGGCACGCCTCAGGCCTCGCCTTCGCCGGCGGGCGGGGCATCCAGTGCCCGGCGCACCGCGGCCACGCGCTCCTCGACGCTGCCACGCACCGTGATCACCCGGGGCTGGCCCTGCAGCTGGCGCAGGTACCACGCGTGCTGTTGCAGGCGGAAGGCCGCATCGCGCCGCGTGCCGTCCTGGTCGAAAGGGATGTCGGGGGCGCACAGCACCTGGAGGTCGTAGGGGCGCGCGGCCAGGGCCTCCAGCGCGGGATCGGCACGGCCGAACATCCACAGGCTGTAGCCCAGCGTGGTCAGGGGCGAGGTGTCGCAGATCAAGTGGGTGCGGGCACGGCAGGCGGCCTCGTCCTCGCGGCGGACCTGCTCTCGGGCGATGCGCAGCAGGTCGGGCTCCAGGAGGTGGCCGCCCTGGCGTTCCCAGAGCTCGCGGCCGTACTCGGGCACCCAGCAGGTCTGCAGCGCCTGGGCCAGGGTGCGCGCCAGGGTCGTCTTGCCGCTCGACTCGCCGCCCAGCAGCACCACCCGCGGAACGAAGTCGCCCCACACCGCGGGCGAGAGCCACACGCGGTGCGCCTGCGGCTGGCGGCGGATGTGTGTGGCGGAGATGGGCACGGCCTGGCGTGCCAGGTCGCCCGCCACGCTGGCCACCGGCCGCCCGAAGGCGCGCGACAGCACTGCCGCGCAGGGCGGGCCGTAGGCCTCGCTGCTGAACAGCGCGTCGGGCTGCAGCGCCAGCACCTCATGCAGCAGCCAGGCCAGCCAGTCCTGCTGGACGGCGTCGGACGCAGCGTTGGACGGCATCGACCGCAGCGGCAGGCCGCGCGCGGCGCAACGCGCCGCCAAGCCCATGGCGTCCAGCGCCAGGCACTCGACGTGCGCGTGCCGGCTGGCCAGGCAGGCCTGCATCCAGCGCTGGCGGGCCGCGGCCGCGCAGCGCGGGAACTCGGGCGCGCTGTAGCTCAGCACCAGCACGGCCTCGCAGGCGGCCGCGGCCTGGTCGACCAGCCATTCGTGCCCACGGTGCAGGGGGGAGAACTTGCCCACCACCAGGCCGAGGGCGTACGGCCGCGCTTTCGTCACGACACCGCCTCCTGCGGCAGGGCGAGGGGCGGGGCAGTCCGCCATTGCCGGTGCCAGTGCCACCAGCCGTGCCAGGCGTTGAGCCAGTACAGCGCGTACAGACCGGCCGTCAGGTAAAGCCCGCGTTGCCAGAACAGCGGCACGCTCAGGCTGTTGACCAGCAGCCAGGCCGGCCAGGTCTCCAGCCGACGCTGCATCAGCAGGCACTGGGCCACCACGCTCAGGCTCATCGCGGCGGCGTCGAGGTAGGGCATGAAGGCCTGCGTGTAGTGATGCAGCAGCGCGCCGTAGCCGGCGGTCACGGCCAGGGCGAGGACGGCCATCCAGGCGAGCTGCGGAGCACCGGTGCGCGCGATGGGCCGGGCTGTCTCGGCGTGGCGCACGCCCTCCGCCGGGCGGTGCAGCCATTGCCACCAGCCCAGCGCGCTGGTGGCGAGAAAGAACACCTGCAGGGTGACGTCGGCGTAGAGCTGCGCCTGCCAGCACATCCAGCCGAACAGCGCGCAGCCCAGGATGCCGCTCCACCAGGTGTGCACGCTGTTGCGCGCCGCCAGCGCGATCGACAGGGTGGTGACGGCGTTGGCCCAGAGTTCCAGGGGAGGGGGCAGGGTGACGGTCATGGGCGCGGTCGCGTGACGGGCCGCCAGCATAGGGCACCGGCTGGTGCGGCTCAAGCAGGCTGTGCCAGCGGGGTGCTGCCCATCCGTTCCTTATGCGTTCCTGATGAGCCCAGGCGCACAAAGACGCCGTTGCCGCGGTGGCAGCGTTGTCGTCCAACCTCTTTTGACGAAGTCAGGTGTTCATCATGTCTTTCAGCGAAGTGCTCTCCAGCGCCGGCATCTCGCCGGTCCTCTTTTTTCTCCTGCTCGGCCTCGTGGCCGCGGCCCTTTTCGTCTGGGCTTCGGGCATGCTGCGCTACATCCCCAACGCGCGCATCGGCGTGCTCGAGAAGCTCTGGAGCTTCAAGGGCTCGGTCCGTGCCGGCCTGCTGGCCCTGGACGGCGAGGCCGGCTTCCAGCCCGAGGTGCGCCGCGGCGGTTTCCACTTCTTCCCGCCATTCCAGTACCGCGTGCACATCCATCCCATGGTCTCGGTGACCCAGGGCAAGATCGGCTACGTGTTCGCCCGTGACGGCATCGACCTGCCGGCGGGGCAGACCCTGGCCGGCAACGCCCAGGTCGACGACTTCCTGGACGTGCGTGGCTTCCTGGCCGGCGGTGGCCAGAAAGGGCCGCAGCGCAAGATCCTGCGCGAAGGCACCCACATCATCAACCCGGCCCTGTTCGTCGTGATGACCGAGGAGACCACCTACTCGCTCAACACCATGGCCGAGCAGGAGCAGGCCTACTACCACCGCATGCGCGAGCTGCTTGACGAGCGCGCGGCCTTCACGCCGGTGGTGATCAAGGAGCGTGACGGCACGCACGAGTCCGACCAGTTGGCCGTGGTGACGGTGCAGGACGGTCCGGCCCTGCCGCGCGGCGAGCTGCTGGCGCCCGACGTGGGCGACACGCATAACTCCTTCCAGGAGCCCGAGCGCTTCCTCGCCGCCGGCGGTCGCCGCGGGCGGCAGGAGCGGGTGCTGGTGGAGGGCACCTACTACATCAACCGCCTGTTCGCGACGGTGGAGTTCATCGGCAAGACGGTCATCCCGGTGGGCTTCGTGGGCGTGGTGGTGTCCTACACCGGCCACCAGGGCGACGATCTGTCCGGGGCCGACTACAGCCATGGCGAACTCGTGCAAAGCGGCTGCCGCGGTGTGTGGCGCGATCCGCTGATGCCCGGCAAGTACGCCTTCAACACCTACGCCGGCAAGATCGAGCTGGTGCCCACCACCAACTTCGTGCTGATGTGGCAGTCGGGTGCCAGCGGCTCGAACTTCGACTCCAACCTGCGCGAAGTCACGCTCATCACGAAGGACGCCTTCGAGCCGCAGCTGCCGCTGTCGGTGGTGGTGCACATCGACTACCGCAAGGCGCCGATGGTGGTGCAGCGCTTCGGCAACGTGAAGCAGCTGGTCGAGCAGACGCTCGACCCGATGGTGGCCTCGTACTTCAAGAACGTGTCGCAGACGCGCACCTTCATCGAGCTGATCCAGTCGCGCAGCGAGCTGCAGGCCAAGGCCTCGGTCGACATGCGCGAGCGCTTCCTCGCCTACTCGCTGGAGTTCCAGGAGGTGCTGATCGGCACCCCGCGGCCGCAGCCGGGCGACCACAAGATCGAGGACATCATGTCCCAGTTGCGTGACCGCCAGATCGCGCGCGAGCAGGTCGAGACCTTTGCGCAGAAGGAGATCGCCGCCAACAAGCAGCGCGAGCTGAACGAGGCGGAGAAGCGCGCCGAGAAGCAGACCGAGCTGACGGCCTCGCTGGTCGACATCTCGATCAAGGAGAACCAAGGCGCGGCCAGCGTCAAGGCGGCGGAGAAGCGCCGCCAGGAGGTCGAGGCGCTGGCGCAGGCCGAACGCTTCCGCCAGGAGACCGAGGGCCTGGGCCGCGCCGCCGCCATCCGCAGCGTGGGCGAGGCCGAGGGTGCGGCCATCCGGGCGCGTTCTGAAGCACTCGAGGGCGAAGGCGCCGACAAGCAGCTGATGCAGACGGTGATGCTGCGCCTGGCCGAAGCCTTCGAGACCGCGCGCACGCCGCTGGTGCCGCAGATCCAGCTGGGGGGCCAGGGCGGCGGCGATGGCAATGCCTTGTCGACGCTGCTGGGGTTGATGAGCGTGCTGCGGGCGCGTGAGTTGGGGGGGCAGGTGGACACGCAGCGTCACGCCGGCTGAGCGGCCGGCACCAAGCGCCCAGGAGCCGGGAGAAAGCCCGGCCTGAACGACCTCTGTCACGCAATGGCTCGATGCGCCGAACTGCGCTCGAACCGACGACGCAAACCTTGGAGGGGCACGTCATGACCGCCGCGACGGGTTCGTTCAGCGAACCGTGCCGAGGGTTCAAGCCGTTAAACTTGCGGCCAAACTGCTTGGCAACTTCAAGCCCTGCGCATGCGCTCGCAATGCGGGGTGGGCAGGTGGTCAAGAGGTACGTTTAACGGGGGAGTTTCAAATATGGCAAGAAGAAACTTCTTGCGTTGCTGTTTTCTTTCGTGGTTGGCCTTGTCGCAACTGGCTGTTGCCGAACGTGGTTGCCCACCCGGTCTCGAGCCCATCCGGTCGCCGGAGACACCAAGCAGTTGCTACCCTATTCCCGGTTATGGTCGAGCCCCCATCGCTCCACCGCGTGAAATCTGGGTGGACCAATGGGGGGCGGTTGCGACGGATGGGTTCATAGAGCATTTGGGAGCCGCCAGCGGAAAACAGATCCGGCGAGAAGCGGAGCAGGAAGCCCTTGCAGAATGCCAAGCCAAAGGGGGCACGCAATGCAAGGTAGAGAACTCTTATTCGAACTCGTGCATCGCGATGGCCTCGGGTGACAAGGGCCACAGTTCGCAAGCTGCCCGCACATCGGATGGGGCGGTTCAATTGGCTCTGAAGGTTTGTAAAGGCCCCGTTGACGATTACGATGCGACGTGCCGCATTGTCTACACCGCTTGCAGCCTTCCTTTGCGAAACAGTTATTGAGCCGGCTCAATAGGTCACTGTTCCCTCTTCGCCCGAAGTATTCCTCCAGGAATCCTCGTTTCCTTTTTTGCCGCCGTCCCGCGTGTACTGCCGCACCTTGTCCTCGGCCCCCAAGGCCACGATCTCCAGCGGCAAGGGGCCCAGACAGGCATGCATCGCGCCGCGCAGGGCCGCCTGCAGCGTGCCGAGGTCGGGGGCGTCAACGCGCAGGGTGAGGCGGTCGTCCGCCGCCTGGTGCAGCGCGAAGCGCGCCAGCGGCAGGGGCCGCAGGGCCTGGCTGATCTCGATGTTGTTGACCCAGCCGCCCCGCGCGTCACGGAACCGGACCGGCGCGCGGCCCTGCAGGTCGCGCAGCACCCAGCCGTCGGCGGTGGCGGCCCAGCAGGCATGGTCGCCGGTGCGGTAGCGCAGCAGCGGCAGGCAGGGGTTGAAGCCGCCGCTGACCACGATCTCGCCGCGCACCCCCGGCAGCACACGGTGCCCGCTGTCGTCGAGCAGCTCGATGTAGAGCCGCGGCTGCAGCGGCACGAAGCCGTCGAGCACGGGATCGAAGACACCCACGGGGCCAACCTCGTTGAGCGAGTACAGATCCAGCACCGGGCAGCCGAAGCGGGCCTCCCACTGGGCGCGCAAGGCCGGCGACAAGGCCATCGAGGTCGACAGCAGTGCGCGTGGACGGTGGGCCAGCGGCAGGGCCGCCAACGCGGCGAGCGAAACCGGATCGCCCGAGATCAGCTCGGGCGCCAGCGCGTCCAGGTAGCGCGCCCGGTCGTCCGGGTGGCGCCACTCGTGGGGCATCAGGTTCAGCTTGACCAGCCCGCAGTCGTCCTGCAGCGGGTTGACCGAGACATACGTAAAGCAGCGCTGCTGGTGGCCGGCCAGCACGATGCCGACCTGGCCGCGCCGCGCGTGCAGCGGCAGCAGGCCGAAGTGCGCCAGCGCCCGCCGGTGGTGGGCTTGGTGGTCGGCCGCCACGCGCGGCAGGGCCGGCACGCGCAGCGGGTGGCCGGTGCTGCCCGAGGTGGCAAAGCAGATCAGCTCGTCCACGCGCCGAGGGTCCCAGAGCACGTGCTCGGCCAGCGCGGCGCTCAGGTCGGCACGCTGGCTTGGCAGGATCTCCTGCCACGAGGCCGGTGGGCGCAGAGACTGCCGGCGCCGCCAGGGCAGGCGCGGCCACACCGCCTGTGTCCAGCGCACCAGCCAGGCCGGCGGCGCGGGCTGCAGGGCATGGCCCGGCGGTGGCAGCGCGGCGCGCTCGATCCAGGCACGGCGCCAGCGCGCCTGCAGCACGTCCCATGGCTGCAGGCGATGGCCGCTGTAGTTGCGGTAGAGCGGTGCGCAGGGGTGAGCATGAAGCCAGTGCAGCAGCTCGGCGCCGTGGCGGCTCAGCCCCGGCAGGCGCCGGGCTGAGAACAGCTCCGCCTGCACCTCGGGTGGTAGCGGGGGCGGCACGGCGCTGTGCATGTTCACGGCCTCAATCAACCGCTCATTCGCGGGTGTACTTGTCGGCGCCTTCCTGGGCCGCGGGGCTGTCCAGGTGCTGGCGCAGGGTGGCTTCGTCCAGGGCAGGCGGAGGCGGGGTTGCGGCCTCGGGCGTCGGGGGCGTGGGGGCCGCCGGGGGCTCGCGGTGGCGCGGCCATACCCAGTGCGCCAAGGCACAGACCGCCCAGCCGGCCAGCCCGCAGGCCATCAGCAGGTCGTTGGCGGTGCGCGGCAGGGCCGGGGCGGCCCACTGCAGCAGTGCCGCCAGGGCCGCGCACAGGCTGAACAGCCAGACCAGCAGGAGAAAACGCGGCGAGGCGTTGTGGCTCAGCCGCCAGGGGAGCACGATGACCGCCACCGCCCAGACCCATCCCGGCGCCGGCCAGTGCAGCGCATAGCGCCCCAGGCGCAGTCCCAGCACCAGCAGCAGGTTCCAGACCACCGCCCGGCCCAGCCAGCGCCAGCGCGGTGGCTGGGCTTCACTGAACGAGGCGGCCATGGCCAGCAGCAGGGGCATGCCCAGCCACAGCAGCAGGGGCGGACCATCCGACAGTCCCGCCGTCCACCGCGTCAGCCAGGCCATCGGAGCCGCTCCGTGTCAGACCGGCCCGGTGAGGCCGAGGAAGTGGTCCAGCATGTGGAAGTGGTCGTCGTGGAAGCGGTCTTCCAGGCCCGACAGCTGCTCGATGGGCATCCAGGTCGCGGCCTGCGCGTCGTCGTCGGCCTGCACCTCGGGCAGCTCGCGCTCGCCCAGGTCGAAGTAGTGCGCATGGGTGATGGTGCGCCCGCGCAGGCTGCGGTCGGGGTGGTCGAACACGGCGACTTCCCGCAGGGCCAGCTGCATGCTGTGGTCCAGAAGGTTCAGCCCGGTCTCTTCCTTGAGCTCGCGCAGGGCCGACTGGTACGCCGTCTCGCGCTGCTCGATGAAGCCCCCCGGCACGGCATACAGCCCCTTGCCGGGGAAGCGCCCGCGCTGGATCAGCAGCACGCGGCCGGCGCAGCGCACCACCGCGTCCACCGTGACGAACACCGGCGGGTAGGGCGCCACCGCCCAGCGCGCCTTGTCCTCGCGCAGCTGTTGCCATTCCTGCCCGAGCTGGGCGTAGTAGGGCAGGCAGGCCCAGGCGCGCAGGAAACCCAGGGTGCTGGGCGGTGCCTGGTCGACCAGGGCGGCCAGCGTGGGGCCGAGCGGCTGGTCGGCGTTGGCGAAGAGGGCATCGCGCAGCTGGGTGGCGTCGGCGCTGGGCTGGCGCTCGACCGACACCAGCTGCCACCCCGGGAAACGGCGCAGGTACTCGCTGGTGGCATCCTTGAAATGCCCCACCAGCGCGATGGCGGGCGTGTGCAGGTGTTCCTTGTGGGCCACCTCGGTCACCCCGGAGCGTACCGCCTGCACCCAGCGCGCCTCGTTGTAGTAGTCGCGCACCGGCACGAAGCGCAGCCGCGCGCGGTCGGCCTCGGGCAGCGCCAGCTGGATCATCTCGGCGCGCTCCTGCCAGGTGAAGGGATTCTTCGGCGTGCGCGCCTGGTGCGCCGATCCCAGCACCACCACGCACAGCGGCGCCTCTTGCAGCGCGCGCTGCAACAGGGCGAGGTGGCCATTGTGGAAAGGCTGGAAACGGCCGACGTAGACGGCGATGTCGTGGGTGAGGGTCATGGGATCGTGCGGGAAGGAATCGAAGAAAAAGTAGGTTCGAGAAAAGCTCCCTGGACGCACATCACACGTGCCGTGCCGCGATCGGCATCTGCCGGCCCACGCCGAAGGCCCGGGCGCGCACCCGCACGATCGGCGGCGCCTGGCGGCGCTTGTACTCATTGCGCGCAATCATGCCGCGCAGCCGCTCGATCAGTGCGGGGCCCTCGGGCCGCAGGCGCAACTCGGCGACGAAGGCGGTGGCCTCGTCGAACTCCCACTTGGCAAGGCGTGGGCCCTCGATGAGCACTTTCAGCACCTCGTCCAGCACCTCGTAGGGCGGCAGGCTGTCAGTGTCCTTCTGACCCGGCGCCAGCTCGGCCGAAGGCGGCTTGTCGATGATGGCCTGTGGGATCAGCTCGCGCCCTGCCACCTCGTTGACGTGGCGCGACAGCGCGAACACTTCCGTCTTGTACAGATCGCCGATCGGGCCCAGGCCACCGTTGGTGTCACCGTACAGCGTGCAGTAGCCCACCGAGATCTCGGACTTGTTCCCGGTGGTCAGCAGCAGGTGGCCGAAGCTGTTCGAGTAGGCCATCAGCACGGTGCCGCGGATGCGCGCCTGCAGGTTCTCCAGTGCCAGGCCGCGCAGCGGCTGCGCGAAGCTGTCCTGGAACTGCTGCGAATAGCCGTCGACCAGCCCGGCGATCGGGTAGGTGTGCAGGGGGATGCCCAGGTTGCGGCACAACGTGACCGAGTCGTCCACCGAGCCGGCCGAGGAGAACACCGAGGGCAGCGTCACCGCGGCCACGTTCTCCGCGCCCAGGGCCTGCACCGCCAGCGCCAGCGTCAGGGCGCTGTCGATGCCGCCCGAGGAGCCCACCACCGCGCGCTGGAAGCCGCAGCGGCGCGCGTAGTCGCGCAGGCCGAGGACGATCTGCGCCTGGTAGAAGGCCATTGGCGACAGGCCCTCGGCGCTGACCGGCGCGAGCCGGTCGGCAGGGTCGTCGCTGGCGCCGCTGAAGCGGCCGTTGCCGAAGCGCAGGGTGCGCACGTCCTCCACGAAGCGCTGCGCCTCGTACACCACGCCGCCCTCGGGCTCCACGGCGAACGAGGCGCCGTCGAACACGATCTGGTCCTGTCCCCCGATCTGGTTGACGAACAGGATCGGCAGCCCGTGGCGCGTGCTGGCCTGCTTGAACACCTGGTGGCGCTGCTCGCGCTTGCCGATGTTCGAGGGACTGGCGTTGATCGAGATCACCAGGTCCGGCGCGGCGTCCTTCAGCCGCAGGAAGGGGTTGACGGCGTAGTCGCGCCCATCGTCGTTCCAGCCGTCCTCGCAGATCAGCAGGCCGACCTGGGTGTCGCCGATGCGCAGCACGCGGGCCACGTCCGGCCCGGGCTCGAAGTGGCGCCGCTCGTCGAAGATGTTGTAGGTGGGCAGCAGCTGCTTGGCGTAGGTCAGCACGACCTGCCCGGCGCGCAGCACCACCAGGGCGTTGTGCAGCTTCTTGCCTGGCCCCTCATGCGACAGCGGGGTGCCCAGCACCCAGTACAGCGAGGGCCATTGCGCCGACGCCGCCTGCAGCGTCTGCAGGCCGGCCTCGATGCGCGGCATGAAGCCGGGTTCCTCCAGCAGGTCGCCGGGGTAGTAGCCGCACAGCGACAGCTCGGAGAACACCACCAGGTCGGCCTGCTCGGCGGCAGCGCGCTCGGCGGCCTCGATCATCTTGCGGGCGTTGCCCTCGATGTCCCCCACGGTGTAGTTGAGTTGGGCGGCGGTGATGCGGAGCATGGAAGTTCTTTCAGTCAAATCGTCTATCGGACAAAAACACTGGCAGGAAGCCGGGCAGGGCCTCAGGCCGGCAGGCTGAACACCTGGCGCAGGTAGGCGAGGAAGGTCTCATCCTGGCACATCGTCTTGCCCGGCGAGTCGGAGAGCTTGGCCACCGGCTGGTCGTTGCAGCGCACCAGCTTCATCACGATGTGCAGCGGGTGCAGGCCGACGTCGTTGCTGAGGTTGGTGCCGATGCCGAAGCCCAGCTGGGTGCGCTCGCCGAAGTGCCGGTAGAGCGCCAGGGCGGTCGGGATGTCCAGGCCGTCCGAGAACACCAGCCGCTTGGTGTGCGGATCGATGCGCAGCTTGGCGTAGTGGGCCAGCGCCTTCTCGCCCCACGCGACCGGGTCGCCCGAGTCGTGGCGCAAACCGTCGAACAGCTTGGCGAAGTACAGGTCGAAGTCGGCCAGGAAGGCGTCCATGCCGACCACGTCGGTCAGGGCCACGCCGAGGTCGCCGCGGTATTCCTGCACCCAGTCCTCCAGCGCGGCCTTCTGGAAGTCGCGCAGCCGCACGCCCAGCGCCTGGTAGGACTGCAGGTACTCGTGCGCCATCGTGCCGATCGGCACCAGCCCGAGGGTGCGCGCCAGGTGCACGTTGGAGGTCCCCTTGAAATACATGGGAACCTCGTGCTGCAGGGTGCGCACCACCTCCTCCTGCCAGACCTTGCTGTAGCGCCGCCGCACGCCGAAGTCGAAGAACTCGAACGGGTGCCGGCAGGCCGGCTGGCGGGCGAACTCGCGCAGGCCGCTCAGCTTGGCCTGCAGCCGGGCGCGGCCCTCCTTGAGCGCCGCAGTGGCGTCGAAGGCCTGGAAGTACAGCTCGTTGACCAGCGCCAGCACGTAGATCTCGAAGCCCATCACGTGCACCTGCGGGCCGCGCGCCACGATCTCCAGCGTCTCGCCCCGGGTGCGCACCTCGATGAAGTCGCGCTGGAACTGGAACAGGCGCAGGAAGTCGATGAAGTCGCGCTTGATGAAGCGCAGGCCGCGCAGGTAGGCCAGCTCCTCGCTGGTGAAGCGCAGGTTGCACAGGGCGTCGAGCTGCGCGTTCACGGCCGGTGCCAGCGAGGCGAGCGGATACACGCTGGCGTTGCGGCACACGAAGCGGTACTCGGCCTGGGCCTGCGGGTGCTGGTGCAGCATGGTCTGCCACATCGTGAACTTGTAGAGGTCGGTGTCGAGCAGGCTGGTGATGATCGGGGTGTTCATGGACATCTCGCGAAAGGAAAACATCAGGCGCGGGGCCGGGCGGTGGAGGCGTGCGCCGCCTACAAGGTCACGTCGGTGGTGTGCCGCAGCGCCACGCCCTGGGCTGCCATGGCCTCGAAGAACGCGGCCTGCGCGCCCTCGAAGCCACCCACCGGGCTCATGCAGTCGGTCAACAGCACCATGCGCCGTGCGGCCGCCGCGCCGAGCTGCGCCACCAGGTGCTCGGTGGTGGCCTTCACGCAGTGGCTGCTGGCTTCGCCGGCGATCAGGATCAGGCCGGCCGCGCGCAGCGGCTCGAGCAGGGCCGTGTTGACCTGGGTGTCCGCGTCCGCGCTGTCGGGCACCTCGGCCTGCACGGCGCTGTAGTGCTCGGTCCAGGGGTTGCTGCCCTTGCCCACCTTCTGCACGACGCGGCAGTGCGTCTCTTCCCAGCGGTTGTAGGCGGCGCGCACGTCAGGGTGCACGTCGTGCCCCCAGCTGCCGATCTCGCAGTGCACCGGCCACACCATCAGCGTGTAGCGGCCGCGGGCTTCCAGCTCGTCCAGGTAGGCCAGGGCACGCGGCAGGGCCTCGGCCCGGCGCGGTCGGAATTCGCCCGTGCGCACCTGGGTGGCCGTGATCTGCGTGAAAGGCGCCACCGCCGCCCCGTCGCCACGCTGCCAGAAGGTGGGGTGGGCGATGTCGTAGCGATGGTGGGCGTCGAGCGTGACCGTGATCGCATCCAGCCCCGCGCCGCAGCGGTCGATGAAGCGGGCCAGTCGCTGCATGTCGGCATGGGCGCCGGCCACGGGCAGGGCGGGCGCGCGGTGCTGCTTGCTCAGCGGATCGAGGGGCCGGTAGGTCTCGGGCAGGTCGCAGAAATCATTCTGCGGATCGATCACGAGCAGGTGGTTGCCGGGCATCGGGGCAGGGGTCGGGGTGATGGTCATGAGAGCCTCCGTTGAATCCATGGCGCGTACTGTACGCCAGTTAGTTGTACTGTGCAACTAACTGGGTGTCCCCATCGGGTCTCCAGGGCGGGAGGGCCATTGCACCATGCTTTGACGGTGGGGTGGGGCGCCGAGCGGCCCCGGCACGGACCGGTCGTGACAGGGTGGACGGCGCGCGTGTCCGGCGGGTCTGCGGCCATCCGGCGCTACCATTGGCCGCGGAGGCCCTCAATCCGTGATCACAGAAACCGAATTCCAGCACCTGGCCAGCCAGGGCTACAACCGCATCCCCCTGGTCCGCCAGGCCCTGGCCGATCTCGACACCCCCTTGTCGGTGTACCTCAAGCTGGTCGGCACCGGCGCTGCGGCGCGCCGCAGCTTCCTGCTCGAGTCGGTGGTGGGGGGCGAGCGCTTCGGGCGCTATTCCTTCATCGGCCTGCCGTCCCGCACCTGGCTGCGCGCCAGCGGCCTGCGCACCGAGGTGCTGGAAGACGAGCGCGTGGTGGAGACCGCCGAAGGCAACCCGCTGGATTTCATCGAGGCCTACCAGAAGCGCTTCAAGGTCGCGTTGCCCCCGGGGCTGCCGCGCTTCTGCGGCGGCCTGGCCGGCTATTTCGGCTATGACGCCGTGCGCTACATCGAGCCCAAGCTGGCCGAGGCCAGCCTGCCCGGCGGCTTGCCCACGCCGGACGTGCTGCTGCTGCAATGCGAGGCCCTGGCCGTGATCGACAACCTGGCCGGCAGCCTGCAGCTGATCGTCTACGCCGACCCGACGCGGCCTGGCGCCTATGCCGCGGCAGCGGCCCGGCTCGACGAGCTGGCCGCGCGCCTGGGCCAGGGGGTGAGCGTGCCGCCCGTGCTGCCCAGCGAGCCGCAGCCCGTCACCCGCATCTTCGCCAAGGACGACTACCTGGCGGCCGTGCGCCGCGCCAAGGAGTACATCGCGGCCGGCGACATGATGCAGGTGCAGGTGGGCCAGCGCCTGAGCAAGCGTTACACCGCCGATCCCTTGAGCCTGTACCGCGCCCTGCGCCGGCTCAACCCCTCGCCCTACATGTACTACTACGACCTGGGCGAGTTCCAGATCGTCGGCGCCTCGCCCGAGATCCTGGTGCGCCAGGAGCGCAGCGCGGAGGGTGCCAAGGTCACCATCCGACCGCTGGCCGGCACCCGGCCGCGCGGCGCCACGCCCGAGCAGGACCGCGCGCTCGAGGAGGAACTGCGCGCCGACCCCAAGGAACGCGCCGAGCACCTCATGCTGATCGACCTGGCGCGCAACGACATCGGCCGCATCGCCCGCACCGGCAGCGTCAAGGTGACCGAGGCCTTCGTGGTTGAGCGCTACTCGCACGTCATGCACATCGTGAGCAACGTCGAGGGCCTGCTGAAGGACGGCGTGACCAACCTCGACGTGCTCAAGGCCACTTTCCCGGCGGGCACGCTGACCGGCGCGCCCAAGGTGCGCGCGATGGAGATCATCGACGAGCTGGAGCCCGTCAAGCGCGGCATCTACGGCGGGGCCTGCGGCTACCTCAGCCATGCTGGCGACATGGACGTGGCCATCGCCATCCGCACCGGCATCATCATCGACCAGACCCTCTACGTGCAGGCCTCCGCCGGCGTGGTGGCCGACTCCGTGCCCGAGCTCGAGTGGCAGGAGACCGAGGCCAAGGCCCGCGCGCTGCTGCGAGCCGCCGAGCTGGTGGAGGGCGGGTTCGATGCCCAGGGGACCCTGCTGGGGTGATGGCCCCGGCCATCCGGGCTGATCTTCCATGTTGACTGCTGGTTGGCGAAGCGCGGTCCGGGGCGCGGGTGAAACCCTGTCCGACCTCGCGGACCTGGTCCGTCCGCTTCCGCGCCTGTCGCGCGCCACGGGCGCGTCCGAGGTGTTCAGCCGCATCCATGGCCAGCAGTTCCGCCACCTGATGCAGGCCATGCCGGCCAATGTGGCGGCCGCCGGGGTGGGGGCCCTGCTGTGGCTGGGCGTCATGACGGTCTTCGTCCCGGGGCCGGGTGTCGTGTGGTGGGGCCTGGGCGCCCTGGCGGGCATTGCCGGCATGGCGCTGCTGGTGCGCCGCTTCGCCCGCGCCCAGCCGCCGGACGAGGCGCTGCCCCTGTGGGAGGTGCGCTGTGGCCGCCTGACCGTGCTGATGGGCTGCCTGTGGGGCTGCGTCGGCCTGGTCGTCCAGGGCAATGAGATCCTGGCGCCCTATGTGGCTGTGGGGCTGCTGCTCGTGATGGCCGGCTCCCTGGGCCTGTACGCGACCTACCGCCCCGGCATCTCCTGGCTGGTGTCGCCATGCGCGCTGCTGATGACTGTCTACCTGGTGCGCTGCGGCGGTCTGCTCAACCTCGCCCTGGCCCTGGGCAGCCTGGTGACGGTGGTCCTGCTGATCCGCCTGGCGCGGGCCCAGAACGCCCTGACCACGCAGGCCCTGCTCGAGGCCGAGGAGCGCCGGGCCCTGGCCGCGGCCCTGGAGGTGGAGCGGGCTGCGGCCGAGGCTGCCAACCAAGCCAAGACGCGCTTCCTGGCGATGGTGGGGCACGACCTGCGCCAGCCCATGCACTCGATCGCCTTGCTGAGTGGCGTGCTGCGCCACCGGCCCACCGGCGACCACACACGGCTGGGCGCGCAGCTGGGCGCCTCGGTCCAGGCCATGGACGACCTGATCAGCGCACTGCTCGAGGTGGCCCGGCTGGACGACGGCACCCTGCCCCTGCAGGTGGGCCCCTTGCCGCTGACCCCGCTGCTGGACTGCACGGCCCTGCAGTTTGCTGCCCAGGCGCACGCCAAGGGCCTGGCCTTCCGCGTCCGGGCCAGTGCCCTGTGCGTGCTGAGCGACGCCTACCAGCTGCGCCGGGTGCTGGCCAACCTGGTCTCCAACGCGATCCGCCACACGCCGAAGGGCGGCGTGTTGGTGCGCTGCCGGGTGCGCGGGTCGACCGCCTGGCTGCAGGTTTGGGACAGCGGCGTGGGCATTGCCCTGGCCGACCGCCACCGCATCTTCGACGAGTTCGTCCAGCTGGAGGCGGCGCCGCTGCGGCAAGGCATCCACGGCGTCGGCCTGGGCCTGGCCATCGTGCGCAAGGTCGCGCAGCGGCTGGGCCATCCGGTGGTGCTGCGCTCGCGGGTGGGCCGGGGGTCGATGTTCGCCATCGGGGTCCCCCTGGACCCTTCCGTCGAACCCTGTGGGTCCTTGGCGGGGCGGGAGGGTTCGCTGGCCGGTCTGCTCGATGGCCGGCTGATCCTGCTGATCGACAACGACGAGGCGGTGCTGCGCAGCATGCGCACCCTGCTGGAGGCCTTCCCCTGTCGCGTGCTCGCGGCCACCTCCCTGCCGCAGGCACTGGCGGTGCTGGAGGATGACGGCGTGCACGCCCCCGACATGGTCATCAGCGACTACCGGCTGGGCGAGGGCGCCACCGGGCTCGACGCCATCCAGGCGATCCGCGCCCGCGCCGGCCATGCCGTGCCGGCCCTGGTGGTGACCGCCGAGACGGCGGCCGCGCGGGCGGCGGCCCCCACCGGGGACATCGGGGTGGCGGCCAAGCCGCTGCAGGTCCACACCCTGGCCGCCGCCCTGGGGGCCGCCTGGCGCCGGGCCGGCGGGCCTGACCGCGAACCGCCGGATGCGGCCATAATCTGACGCGTGACTGTCCCGTGCCTTTCCCCCTTCACCGCCTTCCTGTCCGCATCAGCGCGCGTGCGCTTTGGGCGTTGGCGTCGGCCTGCCTGCTGACCGTCCGCTCCCCGCGAGCCACTCCGCGCCCACCCGGCAGCCTCCCGGCCCCGGCATACGGCGATTCCTCATCTCATCCATGACCGCATTCAACAGGACCGAGCGCCCACCATGCTGCTGATGATCGACAACTACGACAGCTTCACCTTCAACCTGGTGCAGTACTTCGCCGAGCTGGGCGAAGACGTCCGCGTGTTCCGCAACGACGAGATCACCCTCGAGGGCATCGCCGAGCTGCGTCCCGACCGCCTGGTGCTCTCCCCGGGGCCGTGCTCGCCGGCCGAGGCGGGCATCTGCATCGAGGCGGTGCGCCACTTCATGGGCAAGCTGCCGCTGCTGGGGGTGTGCCTGGGCCACCAGTCGATGGGGGCGGCCCTGGGCGGGCGCATCATCCGCGCGCAGCGCCAGATGCACGGCAAGACCAGCGTCATCACCACCGACCAGCGCGGCGTGTTCAGCGACCTGCCCGCCAGCTTCGACGTGATCCGCTACCACTCGCTGGTCATCGAACGCAGCAGCCTGCCAGCGGAGCTGGTCGTCACCGCCACCTCCGAGGACGGCGAGATCATGGGGGTGCGGCATCGGGCGCTTGCGGGCACGTCCACGCCCATGGAAGGGGTGCAGTTCCACCCGGAGTCCATCCTCACCCAGCACGGCCACGCCATGTTGCGCAATTTCCTCGAACTCAAGCCCTGAGCGCCGGAGGCCCGCCATGACTTTCCTCTCCGACACCGACGCATTGAACCGCGTGATCGAGCACCGTGAAATCTTCCACGACGAGATGACCGGCCTGATGCGCCGCATCATGGAGGGCGAGATGGCGCCGCCCATGGTGGCGGCCCTGCTGGTGGGCCTGCGCATCAAGAAGGAGACCATCGGCGAGATCACCGCCGCGGCACAGGTCATGCGCGAGTTCGCCACCAAGGTCGAGGTGCCCGATACCACGCACCTGCTCGACGTCGTCGGCACCGGCGGTGACTCGGCCCACACCTTCAACATCTCCACCTGCAGCATGTTCGTTGCTGCCGCCGGCGGTGCGCGGGTCTGTAAGCACGGCGGGCGCAGCGTGTCGAGCAAGTCCGGCAGCGCCGACGTGCTGGAGGCCCTCGGGGTGAACCTGATGCTGGCGCCGGCGCAGATCGTGCGCTGCCTGCAGGACACCGGCATCGGCTTCATGTTCGCGCCCAACCACCATCCCGCCATGAAGAACGTCGCGCCGGTGCGCAAGGCGCTGGGCGTGCGCACCCTCTTCAACATCCTGGGCCCCCTGACCAACCCGGCCGGCGCACCCCATGTCCTGATGGGTGTGTTCCACCCCGACCTGGTCGGCATCCAGGTGCGCGTGCTGCAGCGCCTGGGCGCGCGGCGGGCCCTGGTGGTGCACGGCCGCGATGGCCTGGACGAGATCACCCTGGGCGAGGCCACGCTGATCGGCGAGCTGAAGGACGGCCAGGTGCGTGAATACGAGCTTCGCCCCGAGGACCTGGGTTTCCCGCGCGCGGGTCTCGAGGCCTTGCGCGTCGAGACGCCCGCGCAGTCCCGCGCGATGCTGGAGGCCGTGCTGGCCGACCAGCCCGGCCCGGCGCGCGACATCGTGCTGCTCAACGCCGGCATGGCGCTGTACGCGGCCGACGTGGCGCCCGATCCGCAGGCCGGCGTGGCGCTGGCCCGCGAGGCCCTGGCTTCGGGCCGCGCCCGGGCCGCCTGTGAAACCTTTGTCCAACGTACCCAGGCCCTGGGAGCTGCAGCATGAGCGACATCCTCCAACGCATCGTCCAAGTCAAGCACGAGGAGCTCGCCGCGGCACGCACACGGCGCGACCTGGCCTCCTGGCGCCGCGAAGCCGAAGCCCTGGGCGGGCAGCGCGATTTCGTGGCCGCCCTGCAGGAGCGCGTGGCTGCGGGCCGGGCGGCGGTGATCGCCGAGGTCAAGAAGGCCAGCCCCAGCAAGGGTGTGCTGCGCGAGCACTTCGTACCGGCCGAGATCGCCGCCAGCTATGCCGGGCACGGCGCCGCCTGCCTCAGCGTGCTGACCGACGAGCGCTTCTTCCAGGGCTCGGCCGCCTACCTGCAGCAGGCCCGCGCCGCCTGTGCGCTGCCGGTGCTGCGCAAGGACTTCATGATCGACGCCTACCAGGTCTACGAGGCCCGCGCCCTTGGCGCCGACTGCATTTTGCTGATTGCCGCCTGCCTGGATGACGCCCGCATGGCCGACCTGGAGGCCCAGGCGCACGAGCTCGGCATGGCGGTGCTGGTCGAGGTGCACGACGCCCCCGAGATGGAGCGCGCCCTGCGCTTGCGCACGCCGCTGATCGGGGTCAACAACCGCAATCTGCGCAGCTTCGAGGTGTCGCTCGACACCACGCTGGCCCTGCGCGCCCAGGTGCCGCCCGGCCGCCTGCTCGTCACGGAAAGCGGCATCCTCGCGCCCGCCGACGTGCGCCGCATGCGCGATGCCGGCGTGCATGCCTTCCTGGTCGGCGAGGCCTTCATGCGCGCTCCCGATCCCGGCGCCGCCCTGGCGCAGCTGTTTGCCTGAACCACAAGGAACGAGAACGATGTCGAAGGAAGACGTGAAAGACCTGGATCACGCCGAAGCGCCCGCCACTGGGCTCCCCACCAATGCCCTGCGACAGCCCCTGGACGTTCTGCTGGACGAGGTGACCGGTGACTGGCAACCGCTGCTGAGCGCTTGGCGCCAGAGCGCCGCGGGCCGCAAGCTCATCGAATGGGTGGACCGCCAGGTGGCGCAGGGCGAGGTGGTGTTCCCGGCGGACGTGTTCCGTGCCCTGCGGCTGACCCCGCTGGCCGCCACCCGGGTGGTGATCCTGGGCCAGGATCCCTACCACGCCCCTGGCCAGGCCGAGGGGCTGGCTTTCTCGGTCCCGGCCGGCCAGACGCCGCCGCCCAGCCTGCGCAACATCTTCAAGGAGCTGCGCCGCACCCATCCCCAGCGGCCCGCGCCATCCTCGGGGCACCTGGGGGCCTGGGCGCAAGCCGGGGTGCTGCTGCTCAACACCTCCCTGACGGTGGCGCAGGCCCGGCCGGGCAGCCATGCCGGCAAGGGCTGGGAAGTGCTCACTGACGAGCTCATCCGCGCAGTCGCTGCCGATGCACGCCCCAAGGTCTTCATGCTCTGGGGCTCCCACGCCCAGTCCAAGGCGCCGATCATCGAGGCCGCGGGGGGTGCCCATCTCGTGCTGTCCAGCAACCATCCGTCGCCGTTGTCAGCCACCCGTCCGCCCGTGCCTTTCATCGGCTGCGGGCACTTCGAAAAGGCGGAGGCCTACCTTTCCGAGCGCACGGGTGCGGCCTGGCATTGGCCGCAGTGACTGTCAAGGAATAGCCGCCCAGGTCAACAGTCTTGTCGGTCTGGGGAAGCCGTGGTACAGTACCCGGCTCATTTGGGAGGGGTGGCCGAGTGGTTAAAGGCAGCAGACTGTAAATCTGCCCTCTTACGAGTACGCTGGTTCGAATCCAGCCTCCTCCACCAAATGTTGGCGTCCGGTGCGGCTCTGAGAGCGTGCTGGCGAGGTTGTTGTATGTCAGGTGGGTGGTGTCGAGCGAAATGCGCGATGCGGGAGTAGTTCAATGGTAGAACCCTAGCCTTCCAAGCTAATGACGCGGGTTCGATTCCCGTCTCCCGCTCCAGAATTCGCTGAAGCACCAGTGCCAAGACGGCAACGACAGGCAAGTCGGTGTCAGTAGAGGCTTGATGGCCGCAGGGTCCTCAAGCCTGTATTGATGAGTTAAAGCCCATATGGCTCAGTGGTAGAGCACTCCCTTGGTAAGGGAGAGGTCGCGCGTTCGATCCGC
>CBINPE010000075.1:0-22810 GCA_966252435.1 uncultured Burkholderiales bacterium
ATGCGTGAGTGAACCGCCCGTCATGCGCTCTGGCGCATGACGGGCGGTTTGCTTTACCAGGGCCGCCCTCCCCCGCTGGGGAAGGGTCGGGGTGGGGGCGCGGCGCGGGCCGACCACCGCCGTCAAAACACCCAGGGCTTCAGTGCGATGCCGCAGCCGACGTCGGCACCACGGTGCTCCCCAGTCGGCCGCCCTCGATGCCCACGAGCTGCCGCCGCGCATGCACCTGAAAGCTCTCCTGCCGGTCCTCGTGGCCGGGCGGCGTGACCCACAGCAACAAGGCCAGACCCTGTTCGTCATACCGGCCGAACCAGTCCACCAGCCGCCCGATGCGGCATTCGCGTCCCAGCCAGACGGGAAAGTCCTTCACGACTTCGAAGCTGTAGTGCGTCGGCCCCCCGTCCTGGTAGGCCTGGGCCTCCGCCTCGGTGGCCCCCGGGGGCGGCGGGCACACCGGACCGCTTGCCGCCTGCGGCTGCGGCTCGTTCACCTGCTCCAACCCCTTGCGCAAGGCCACCAGCTGCATCGCGCTCAACCTCCGCCCCTCTGCCTTGGACTGCCCCTCCTGCTGGGCAGGCACGGAGAAGGCGTAGCGGTAGCGCAGCGTCCAGCCCGACACCCTGCTGGGATGCCCCACCGGGCGCAGCAAGGTCACCTCATCGCGTCCGTAGGCACCCTCCACATACGCCACATAGACCCGCCCTAACAGCCGGATCCAATAAGCCCGCTGGTTGCTGCCCCGGCCGTTGAGGGTGTAGAAATCGTCCGGCTCGTCCATGTCGCGGCGTCCCTGCACCAGGCCCACGAAACGCGCGCCTTTGCGCAGCAGCACATTGACCGCGTTGAACAGGCCCGTGCCGCCCACGTAGGTGTCCATGATCAGGTCGCGCTGGCCGTCGCCGTCCAGGTCGAGCAAGGTGTAGGAGGCTGCGCCGTTCTCGCCGCCCCCGTCGATGTTCGAACGCTGCAGGGCGGCCCACTCGTCCACGGAGACCCCGGCCGGGCGGCGCGTGGGGAAGGCCGCGTCGTTCATGCTGTCGGTGCCTTCCACGTTGGCGAAGGTGGTAAGCCCCTCGCGGATGGTGAACGACTGCAGTGTCTTCTCCAGCGTGAACTCGGCATTCAGGGCGCGCTGGGCCTCCAGCGCGTGCTGCAGGGCTTGCACCGCCTGGGCGTCGGTGGCGTCCAGGGGCACGCTCAAACCCAGCAGCAGGGCCTCCTGGCGCGCCAGGTAGCGGGTCCGCAGGCACGCCGCTTCCCCGCCGCAACCTTCACGCTGACGCAGCCAGTCCTTCTGCTCGGCCAGCAGCGCGGCCTTGCGCTCGGGCTGGCGCTGCAAGGCCTCGGCGTAGACCGCATTGAGCCGGTTGTCCAGTGTCTGCAGCGCCGGGTTGCGGCAGATGGCCTGCTCCACCTGGGACTGGGCCCGCTGGCAATCAATGCCCGCCGCCTGTACCGCCCCGCCGTGCAGGGCCCACCCCAGCACGAGGGCCAGTCCCGCCGTCTTCCTTGAAGTCACCCTCATGAATCACATCCTTTGCCATATTCATGAACTGCGCAGCGCTTCAGCCCCGCCTTTCCCGCCAACGCCCCACCGGGGTTCCTCACCCCTTCACGTCCCGCCCCCGCAGCATGTCGAACACGCGAGCCTCCTTGGCGGGCTCGAATCCGCACTGCTCCACCCGCACCGGAGGATTGGCCCAGGTGCCGAACAACAGGTCCCACAGGGGAATGCCGTAATTCTGCGCGTGATGCCCGCGCTGATGATGAACGCGGTGCATCTCCGGGCGCTGCACCAGGTAGCCCAGCCAGCGCGGCGAGCGGGTGTCGGAATGGATGTAGAGGTTGAACAGGCCGGTGTAGAGCACGCACCAGGCCGCCGCCCCCGCCGAGGCGCCGAACACCACGTAGCTGCACAAGCAGCCGATCGCCGTGGCCGCGGCGCTGTCGATCGGGTGGGCGTAGAAAGCGCTCAGGGATTCCAGGCGCTGCGGGCTGTGGTGCAGCTGGTGCACGGTGCGCCAGAGGAAATCGCTGGCATGCAGGGCGCGGTGCCACCAATAGAACAGGAAACTGGTCAGCACGAAGCCCAGCAGGCCCACCAGCGGCGCCGGCAGGGCCTCGGGCAGCGCCACCAGCGCCCCCGAGGCGATCTTCTCCCGGAACAGGTAGCCGACGCCCAGGGACACACCCACCTGGGCCAGGTTGAGCCCGCCTGCCCACACCAGCCAGCGGCGGTCGCACCGGTTGTTGGAGGCCGGGGCCACCACCTCGGCGCAGAAGATGACCACGAACGCGATCAGCAGGAAGGGATAGGCGATCAGTTCCATCACGGGCGCAGAGGGCAGAAGGAGGAAGATGAGGATGCGATGGCCGGGCAGCGGCGCAGGCTCACTCAGAACGCCGCCGCGGCGCGGCGCAGGCGATCGCGCACGCCTTCCCACTCGGGCGTCTGCGGCGGGGCCTCGACCCAGATCAGCTGCATCGCCTGGGCGTCGAACTCGCGCAACACCGCGAACAGCTCGCGGGCCGCGGCTTCGGCGTCGGCCGGCATGCGGCGCAGCTGCACGCCCTGGGGCACCTGGCGCAGGGTGCGCGCGTACACCCCCAGCCGCACCCCGGCGGCGGGCCCCAGCAGCTGCAGGGCCTGTTCGAGCTGCGCCGTCTCCATCAGGCGCAGGGTGGCCTGCGGCGCGTAGTGCGCGGCCAGCGTGCCAGAGGCGCGCGGCGCCTCGGCGTCGGGTTCGCCCAGCGCCTGCCCGAGCACGGCCTCGATGCGCTCACGCGTCAGCACGCCCGGGCGCAGCAGCACGGGGCGGCCCCGCGAGCAGTCGATGATGCTGGACTCGATGCCCACCTGGCAGGGCCCGCCGTCGAGCACGCACAGCGCGGCGTCGAACTCCGCGGCCACGTGGGCGGCGGTGGTCGGGCTGATGCGGCCGAAGCGGTTGGCGCTCGGTGCGGCCACGCCCCACACCCCCCTGGCCTGCAGGGCCTGCAGCAGCGCGTGCGCCACCGGGTGCGCCGGGCAGCGCAGCCCGATGCTGTCCTGCCCGCCCGCCGCCGCCGTGGCCATGCCGGGCCGGCGCCCCACGATCAGCGTCAGGGGCCCGGGCCAGAACGCCTGGGCCAGCTTTTGCGCCGCCTCGGGCCAGTCCGCGGCGAAGTGCCGCGCGGCCTCGGCGTCAGCCACGTGCACGATCAGGGGATGGTCACTCGGCCGGCCCTTGGCCTGGAAGATGCCCGCCACGGCGGCATCGTCGTCGGCGCGCGCACCCAGGCCGTAGACCGTCTCGGTGGGAAAGGCCACCAGCCCACCCGCTGCCAGACGCTCGCACGCGGTGGCCAGCGCCCGGGGATCGGTGCCGGGGAGAATCGACGACGTCATGCCAGCGGCCTCCATCCCGGCCTGTCCTCGGCGAGGCAAGGCGCCATGCCACGCCCACGCAGGGCGACCGCCCGCACGCCTCCCGTTCGCCGCGGTCGGGCGTGGACAAGAAACTGGTGGCGAGCTGCGAAGGCTGCGCCCCCACCCCAGCCCTCCCCCAGGGGGGGAGGGAGTGCACGCCTTCCCCCTCTGGGGGAGGGCTGGGGTGGGGGCTGCTGCGCACCGCGTGCTAATCCCGTCGATGCGACCACGCTGTCAACCTTTCTTTCGAATCCTGGAACGGGAAGCCTCAGAACGAGGGCAGCCCCAGCAGCGCTGCGACCTGGCGGGCCACGGCCTCGGCCTGCGGCAAGGCCGCGGCGGTGACGGTGAGATGGCCCATCTTGCGGCCCGGGCGGGGCTGGGCCTTGCCGTAGAGGTGCAGGTGCGTGCCCGGCAGGGCCAGCACCTCGGCCCACGGCGGCGTGCGCTCGCGGCCGTCGACCCACCACAGGTCGCCCAGCAGGTTGAGCATGACAGCGCTCGAGTGCAGCCGGGGCACCGCCAGCGGCGCCCCCACGAGCGTGCGCACCTGCAGCTCGAACTGGGAGACGTCGCAGGCGTCCAGGCTGTAGTGGCCGGAGTTGTGGGGGCGCGGCGCCATCTCGTTGGCCACCAGGCTGCCGTCCTTGAGCACGAAGAACTCGACGCACAGCACGCCGACGTACTGCAGAGAGGCCGCCAGCCGCTGCGCCGCGTGGACGGCGCGCTCTGCCAGCGCGGCCGACACGCCCGGCGCCGGCACCCGCGTGACCGCCAGGATGCCGTTGACGTGCAGGTTGTGCTGCACCGGCAGGTTCACGACCGTGCCATCGGCATGGCGTGCCACGATGACGCTGATCTCGAACGCCAGGGGCAGCATCTGCTCCAGCAGGCAGGGCGCCTGCCCCAGTGACTGCCAGGCGGCCGCCAGGTCCTCGCGCCGCGCCACGCGCACCTGGCCCTTGCCGTCGTAGCCCAGGCGGGCAGTCTTGAGGATGCCGGGCAGCAGTTCGTCCGGCACCGCGGCCAGCGCTTGGGGACTGTCGATCAGCCGGTGGGGCGCACAAGGCACGCCACAGGCCTGGAAATGAGCCTTCTCGGTGGCGCGGTCCTGGCACACGGCCACTGCCTGGGCCGCCGGGGCCACCGGTACGCGCGCGGCCAGGGCCGCCAGCGAGGCAGCGGGCACGTTCTCGAATTCGGTGGTGACGGCTGCGCAGCGGGCCGCCAGGCTGTCCAGGGCGGCGGCATCGTCGAAGCCGGCGGCGATGTGTTCATGGGCCGTCAGGCCGGCGGGACTGGCCGGGTCATCATCCAGGACGACCGTGGCATAGCCCATCTGCTCGGCGGCCTGCACGAACATGCGTCCGAGCTGCCCCCCGCCCAGCACGCCCAGGGCCGCCCCGGGGGCGATGAAGGCCGCCTCGCGTGAGGGCGTCGATGCGGCGGACTCCGCGGAAGCGGCAGAAGCAAAGGAGGTCATGGCCGGCTCTTCATCCTCATCAGGGTCAGACCAGCGCGGCGCTCATGGCCCGCGCGGCCTCGGTCTGGCGGGCGCGGTAGGCCTCCAGCCGCGCCTGCAGCTCGGGCATGCCCGTGGCCAGCATGGCCACGGCGAACAGCGCCGCGTTGGCCGCGCCGGCCGTGCCGATCGCGAAGGTGGCCACCGGGATGCCCTTGGGCATCTGCACGATGGAGTGGAGGGAGTCGACCCCCTGCAGGTGGCGGCTGGCCACCGGCACGCCCAGCACGGGCACGGTGGTCTTGGCGGCCAGCATGCCGGGCAGGTGGGCGGCGCCGCCAGCCCCCGCGATGATGGCCTTCAGGCCGCGCGAGGCGGCGGCCTCGGCATAGGCGAACATCTCGTCCGGCATGCGGTGGGCGGAGACGACGCGGGCCTCGAAGGGGATGCCAAACTCGGTGAGAATCTCGGTGCTGACGCGCAAGGTTTCCCAGTCGCTGCTGGAGCCCATCAGCACGCCGATCCACACCGGGGCGCCCGTCGATGCCGATGCTTCTTCATTCGTCCTCAACAAGCCTTCGCTCATGCATGCTCCGTGCGTGGATCAAAAACATTGAATTGTAGGCGGGCTGCCGCACCTGACCATCTCCCGCCGCTCCCTCACCCACCCACACCATGATCGACATCACACTGCAAAACCTGGAAGCCGAACTGATCCAGGCCTCCCTCCAACAACCCGTGCTGCTGGACATCTGGGCGCCCTGGTGCGGCCCCTGCAAGGCGCTGGGCCCGGTCCTGGAGAGCCTGGAGGTCGCCTATGAGGGCCGCTTCAAGCTGGCCAAGCTCAATGCCGACGAGCAGCCCCAGATCGCCGGCCAGCTCTCGCAGATGTTCGGCGTGCGCAGCATCCCCTTCTGCGTGCTGTTCAAGGGCGGCCAGCCGGCGGATGGTTTCGTGGGAGCCCTGCCCGAGAAGGAGATCCGCACGTTCCTGGACAAGCACGTGCCCAGCGCCGATGAACTGGCCGCCGACGAAGAGGCGGCAGAGGCCGACGAGTTGCTGGCCGAGGGCAACGTGGACAGCGCCGTGGCCAAGCTGCGCGAGGCCCTCGCCCTGAACCCGGACAACGACGCGGCGCGGGCCGAGTACCTGCGCGCCCTGCTGCAGCAGGGCCAGTGGGCGCAGGCCCGCGAGGTCCTGGCGCCGGTCACCGGCAAGCTGATGCTCGACGCCCGCCTCAACGCCTGCCAGCACTGGCTGCAGGCCGGCGAGCAGGCGGCGCAGGCCCGTCCGCCCGAGGCCCTGGCCCAGGCGATTGCCGCCAACAAGCGCGACTTCGCTGCGCGCTTCGAGCTGGCGCAGACCCATTTCGCCGCCCAGCGTTTCACCGAGGCGCTGGACGAGCTGCTGGAGATCATCATGCGCGACAAGGCATGGAACGACGAGCTGGCCCGCAAGACCTACGTCGCCATCCTGGAGCTGATGACCAAGCCGGCGCCGAAGGCCAAGGCCGAAGCGCCCAAAGGCACGCTGGAGGTGGCCGGCCACGTCGCCACCACCCCGTCCGACCCCGTGGTCGACAGCTACCGTCGCAAGCTGAGCATGGCCTTGTTCTAAGACCGACCCCAAGGGCCCTCAGGCGCCTGACGGTCCCTGACGGCCCTGGAGCGGGCAACCTGCCCTCACTGTCCCTCGCCCCGGCCCCAAGTTCCTGGGTCTGCGGGCCGGGCGATCCCCTCCAGCGCGGCCAGCACCTGGGCCTGCAGGGCCTGGTGGGCCCGCCAATGGATGCGCGACTGCGACCGGTGCCGCTCGGCCGCCTTGGCCTGGCCTTGTGCCCCGCACACCTGGGCCAGGCGCGCGTGGGCCAGGGCGCGGTCGTCGTCATGCTGGCTGAACACGAAGGCCACCTCCGCCGCCTCGGCGTAGTGGCGGGTCAGCTCGGGCTTGTCCAGCTGGTGGCAGCACCAGGCCATGTCGGCCAGCACCAGGGCCCGCATGGGCCGCAGGCCCTGGGCGTCGGCCTGGGGCGCATGCGCCTCGTACAAGGCCAGCGCCTGCGCATGGTCGCCCAGCACCGAGTGCGCCAGTGCGCTGGCCACCTGGATCAGCGCCGGCAAGGACACGACATCGCGGTAGGTGTCGAAGTGCTGCGTGGCCGTGGTGGAGGTCAGGGCGTGTCGCGCCTCGCCGGCCGCATCGCCACCCCACAAGGCCGCCTGCAAGGCATGCAGGGCGCGGTGCCAGGCCATGTTGTGGTTCAGCGCGCTGACGGTCATGGGATCGTCCTCGGACTGGGCGTGCTGGCGTGACAAGGCATACCAGGGCTGCGCCAGGTCGAGGCGCTGGGCCAGGTGGTAGGCCTCGGCCATCACCAGGTAGGCCCGGCTGCGGGCGGCGTGGGCCTTCGGCCCGGCCAGCGACAGGGCCTCGCGCACGTGCCGCGCCATCGAGGAAAAATCCAGCGCGACATAGTCCAGGTGGGCCAGCCAGGCCGCGCTCAGCGCCTGCTGCTCGGTCTGCCCCGTGGCCCGGCTGAGCCCGTGGGCGCGCTGGACCTTGTCGCGCGCCTCGGGCGAGAGGTCGCTGAAATAGGCCATCCACGCCTCGGCCAGGTACAGCCCCACCGAGATCTCGGGATGGGGCCGGCGGTCGAACTCGGCATGCAGGGCGGCGATCTCGCGCGCCGCCTCCTCGAAATGCCCCTGCCGCGCCAGCACGCCTGCCCGCTCTGCCCGCAGGCAGGCCCGCTCGACGCGGTAGCCACAACGGGCGATGAGGCTGTTGAGGCGCGCCACCCGCCGCGACACGGGCAGGCTGCTGCCGCTCATTGGGTCAGCCGATCCAGGGCTTCGCGGTACTTGGCCGCGGTGCGCTCGATCACATCGGCCGGCAGTGCCGGCGCAGGCGCCCGCTTGTTCCAGGGCGCCCCGTTCACCTGCGCCGCCTCCAGCCAGTCGCGCACGAACTGCTTGTCGTAGCTGGGCGGATTGCGTCCCTCGGCAAAGGCCGCCTCGTAACCCTCCACCGGCCAGAAGCGGGAGGAATCGGGCGTGAGCACCTCGTCCATCAGGGTGAGCGTGCCGTCGGCGTCCAGGCCGAACTCGAACTTGGTGTCGGCAATGATGATGCCCTTGGCCAGCGCGATCTCAGCCGCCGTGCGGTACAGCGCGATCGAGACCTCGCGCACCCGCTCGGCCATCGGCGCGCCGATCAGCCCGGCCATGCGGGCGAAATCGATGTTCTCGTCGTGGTCGCCGACGTCGGCCTTGGTGGCCGGCGTGAAGATGGGCTCGGGCAGGCGGCCCGCGTTGCGCAGCCCCGGCGGCAGCGGCACGCCGCACACCGCCTGGTTCGCCTGGTACTCGGCCCACCCACTGCCCGCCAGGTAGCCGCGCACCACCGCTTCGACCGGCAGGGGCTGCAGCCGCTTGACCAGCATGGCGCGCCCTCGCACCTGCTCGTGCTCCGCGGGGGCGACGACGCTCAGCGGGTCCTCGCCCGTGAGGTGGTTCGGCACGATGTGGCCCAGGCGCTCGAACCAGAACAGGGCCATTTGCGTCAGCAGGGCCCCCTTGCCGGGGATGGGCTCGCCCATCACGACGTCGAAGGCGCTGAGCCGGTCGGTGGCGACCATGAGGATGCGGTCGTTGCCGACAGCGTAGTTGTCGCGCACTTTCCCGCGCGCCAGCAGCGGCAGGGACGTGAGGGTGGAACGCAGGAGGGGCGGTGTGGCGGCGGTCATGGCAGAGGAGGAAATGGTCAGAGTCGGTCAATCAATCCCGGAAGCGGAGATTGTAGAAAGCCTGGCCTCAGGGCCAGGTGGGCGAAACGCCGTTTTTCGCTGCCAAAAACAAACCCGGCCGAAGCCGGGTTGGTGGGTTGGCTGAATTGTCGGGCCGGCATGCCAGGCCCGTGGCCCGTCGGTCAGAGCACCGCCTGGGACAGCTCACCCTTGGCGTAGCGCTCGGCCACCTGCACCAGGGACAGCGGCTTGATCTTGCCGGCCTGGCCTTCGCAGTTGAACTCGACGTAACGCTGCCGGCAGATGGCCTTGGCGGCCTCGCGGGCCGGCTTGAGGTACTCGCGCGGATCGAACTTGTCGGGGTTCTGGGCGAAGAAGCGGCGGATGGCGGCCGTCATGGCCAGGCGCACGTCGGTGTCGATGTTGATCTTGCGCACACCGTGCTTGATGGCTTCCTGGATCTCGCTCACCGGCACCCCATACGTTTCCTTCATGTTGCCGCCGTACTGGCGGATTTCGGCCAGCAGGTCCTGCGGCACGCTGGAGCTGCCGTGCATCACCAGGTGGGTGTTGGGAATGCGGCGGTGGATTTCCTTGATGCGGTTGATCGCCAGGATGTCGCCGGTGGGCTTGCGGGTGAACTTGTAGGCGCCGTGGCTGGTGCCGATGGCGATCGCCAGGGCGTCGAGCTGGGTGCGCTGGACGAAGTCGGCGGCCTGCTCAGGGTCGGTCAGCAGCTGGTCGCGGGTCATGGTGGCGTCGGTGCCGTGGCCGTCTTCCTTGTCGCCACGCATGGTCTCGAGCGAGCCCAGGCAGCCCAGCTCGCCCTCGACGGTCACGCCCAGGGCGTGCGCCATGTCGACCACCTTGCGGGTGACCTGGACGTTGTAGTCATAGCTGGCGATGGTCTTGCCGTCGCCCTCCAGCGAGCCGTCCATCATCACCGAGCTGAAGCCCAGGTTGATGGCGCCCTGGCAGATCTCGGGGCTCTGGCCGTGGTCCTGGTGCATCACCAGGGGGATGTGGGGATAGGCCTCGATGGCGGCCGAGATGAGGTGCTTGATGAAGGCTTCGCCGGCGTACTTGCGGGCGCCGGCGCTGGCTTGCAGGATCACCGGGGCGCCGACTTCGTCGGCGGCGGCCATGACGGCCTGGACCTGCTCGAGGTTGTTCACGTTGAAGGCGGGTATGCCATAACCGTTTTCAGCGGCATGGTCCAGCAACTGGCGCATGGAGACGAGGGGCATGGTGATTCTCTTCTGAGTTATGGAAAAACCGGATCGAGCTGCCAACAGGAAATGGGGCAGTGAAATATTTCAAATGTTGCCGGAATTGTATCGATTCAGATCTCCTTCCCTTCCTGCTGCCCCCCGGAGTGGGTGGCCGCGCCTGCTGCACAAAATCACACCCTGCGCGAACGCCCAGAAATGGCCCGCAAGCGCCCTGTTTTTCTCGCCCCCGCCCGCTGCCCGCTGCCAGACACTGGGACCCAGGAAGATTCGGGGGTGTCGCGCCTTCGCCTTCCTTCGCCGCAGTAACCACTCTCCCGAAAGGCTAACCATGGCCCGACTCGACATCAACGCAATGACCCTATGGATCACTGCCGCAGCGGTGCAGCATCCGCACACCCTGCTGCAGGAGGTCATGACCCGCAGCGGCATCACCCGCAGCACGGCGCACAAGGCGCTCAAGAAGCTGGCCAGCCTGAACTGGGTGATCAATGACGGCACGCCGCGCCGCCCGCACTACCGGCCCGGCCTGTTGCGCCAGGTGGTGCGCCGCTATGAGCTGGCGGGCTTGTCGGAAGACGGACCCTGGTCGCAGGACTTCGCCCCCTTCTTCACCCTGCCGGCGGAGGTGCGCCGCATGACGCAGCACGCCTTCTGCGAGCTGCTCAACAACGCCATCGACCACAGCGAGGGCACCTCGGTCACGGTCTCGCTGCGCCAGACGCCCAGCCAGGTGCAGCTGCTGGTGTCCGACGACGGACGCGGCCTGTTCGACAAGATCAGCCACGTCTTCTCCATCGGCGACCCGCACGTGGCCATGCTCGAGCTGAGCAAGGGCAAGCTCACCGGCCTGCCGAACCGCCACACCGGCCGCGGGCTGTTCTTCACCTCCAAGCTGGCCGACGTGTTCGACCTGCATGCCAACGACGTCGCCTTCCAGCACCGCGAATGGAGTCGCGCCGGCTGGCTGCCTGGCCGCGCCCTGCGCCACCAGGGCACCTCGGTCTACTTCTCGATCGCCCTGGACACCACGCGCACGCTCGATGCGGTGCTGCAGTCCTTCAGCCTGAACGGCGCGGGCTTCGGCTTCGAACGCACCGTCGTGCCGCTGCGCCTGGTCTCCAACGCCCAGACCGGGCTCGAGTCGCGCGCCCAGGCGCGCCGCGTGGCCGACCGGCTGAACCAGTTTCAGCGCGCCGAGGTGGATTTCGAAGGCATCCCCCATGTCGGCCACAGCTTCGTGGACGAACTGTTCCGCGTCCTGAAACCCCAGCACGCGCAGACGGAACTGGTGCCCGTGAACATGTGCCCCGCCGTGGCCGCCATGGTCAACAGCGTGCTGCCCCCCGCCACGGCCCAGTGACCCAGCCTCACGCGCCGCGCGTGAGGCGTCGCCCCCCAGGAACGCAGGGGGCCGTCGCGCTGTCCGCCGCCAGGCCCCTATAGTGCGGGGTTTGGAGCAAGAGAGACTCGGGATGACTGGCAAGCGGTATGTGCGGGTGGGACGTGGATGTGTGGGATGGGTGCTGGCGCTGGCCTGCGTGCAGGCAGCCTGGGCCCAGGCCACGGTCAAGCGGGACGGCGAGTGGCGCTCGGCCCTGGGGATCGGCGGCAGCGTGGCCTCCGGCAACAGCCGCTCGACCAATCTCACGATGACGGGTGAAGCCGTGCGCGCCACCGAGCACAGCAAGTGGAGCCTCACCGGCCGTCTGCTCTATGCCACCGCGGGCTCCAACACCACCGCTGACAACAAGGCGCTGGGCTCGCAGTACGACAAGGACCTCTCCGAGACCTCGTTCGCCTTCAACAAGCTGGAGTACTTGCGCGACCAGCCGGCCAACCTCGACTCCCGTTTCTCGCTGGTGGCGGGCCCCGGCAAGCACCTGATCCGCAACGACACCACGACGCTGGACGTCTCCGTCGGCCTGGCCTACACGATGGACCGCTATGTGCATGCCACCCAAGTGGCCGGAGGCCTGCGCGACGACTACGGCCGCGCCGAGTGGATGCTGGGCGAGGACTCGACCCACAAGTTGTCGCCCAGTGCCTCCTTCCGCCAGAAGCTGACCCTGTTCACGAACACCCAGCGCACGGGCGGCTACCGCTTCGTGTTCGAGAGCGGCCTGTCGGTGGCGATCAACTCGCGCATGAACCTGACCGCGGGCTTCACCCAGCGCTACGAGAACGACCCCGGCCTGGGCGTGAGGAACTCCAACGGGCTGCTCATCACAGGCATCTCCTTCAAGCTGGATTAGGACCTGCTCACACGACGGGACGGCGCTCACGCCACCCGTGCATTTGCTTACACCCCGGGGCACCAACCCGGCGACCATGGCGGCCAGACCAGATCCTGTTTCCGCCATGAACCACCGCCCTTCCCCGCCCGCGAACCTTTCCTTCCGTGCCATGCCTCACCGGCACCTCGGCCGGGTGGGCCTGGCGGCCCTGCTGCTGGCCCTGGCCGCCTGCGGCGGTGGGGGTGGCGGCGGAGACCCCGCCGAGACGGCGCCGGCCGCCGGTGGCACGGGCAGCCAAAGCGGCTCAGGGAATCCTGGAAGCACCGACACCCCGGGCACACCCGCCGCCGGCCCGAATGCCAGCGTCGCGGGCGCGATCACCACCCCCTACCCCACGCTGGAGAACGTGACCGTGGAATGGGCCTTCAGCGGCGACGCCAATGCCAACGCCACCGTCGGCATGCGCTACCGCGTGCAGGGCAGCCCGAGCTGGTCGACCGGCATGCCGCTGCGCCGGGTGAGCGGCGGCAGCTCGAACGGCTTCAGCTGGCGCACCCGCCACTCGGGCAGCCTCTTCAACCTCCAGCCCGCCACCACCTACGAGATCGAGCTGTCGCTGAACGACCCCGACGGCGGCAGCACCACCCGCACCGTCAACGTGACGACCCGCGCCGTGCCCACACCGATGGCCAACGCCCCGGTGAAGAACGCCACGCCGGCCACGCTGGCCAGTGTGCTCGCCGGGGCCGCCCCGGGCGACATCATCCAGTTGGCAGCAGGCAGCTACGCGGGGATCAACGTCGAGCGCGACGGCGCGCCGGGACGCCCTCTGGTGATCCGCGGCACAACCGGCGCTGTCGTCAACGGCGAGCTGGACATCTACAACCGCAACCACGTGATGCTGGAGGGCGTGACCGTCCAGGGCACCATCCGCTTCAACGGCTCCAACAACATCTCCGTGGTGCGCTGCACCGTCAACGCCGTGGCCGGCGTGCGCAACGGCGACGGCATCTCCACCGCGCTGCGCTCCGAGAACGCCTACATCGCCGACAACGTCGTCACCGGCACCTCGACCTGGGCAGACGCCTCGCTGGGGGTGAACGGCAACAACCGGGGCGAGGGCATCCAGGTGACCGGACCCGGCCACGTCATCATGAACAACCGCGTCAGCGGCTTCCGCGACAACATCTCCCTGCTGGAGGACGACGAGGCGGTGGATCAGTTCAGCATCGACATCCTGAACAACGACCTCACCTTCGCCGCCGACGATGCGGTGGAAGCCGACTTCTGCTTCCACAACTGCCGCATCATGCGCAACCGCATCACCAACGTGTTCGTCGGCCTGTCTTCGCAGCCCGGTCTGGGCGGGCCGACCTACTTCATCCGCAACAGCCTGTACAACGTCGCCCACGTGGCCTTCAAGCTGTACCGCGGCAGCCAGGGCGACGTGCTGCTGCACAACACGGTGGTCAAGGGGGGCGACGCCCTGGCGGTCTACGCCGAGACACCTGTGACGTCTCTCTACAGCCGCAACAACTTGTTCATCGGCGGCCCCGGCGGCACCTTCGGCGGCTACAGCAACGGATCAGGCAACGTGATCCAGCTCGCGACGCTGAACAACGCCAGCGCCGACATGGACCACGACGCACTGGGCAGCACCACGGGCGGCTTCAACGGCGTCCTCGGCGCCAGCCGCTTCAACAGCCTGGCGCAGCTGCGCAGCGGCAGCCTCGAGAAGAACGCCAGGCAGGTCGACCTGTCGGTGTTCGCCACGCCACCCACGCTGCCCACCGCGGCACTCACGGCCTACGCCATCCCCGACCTGCGCCTGCGTCCCGGTTCGGCCACCGAGGACGCGGGCGTGGCCATTCCCAACGTCAACGACGGCTTCCGGGGTGCGGCGCCGGACGCCGGCGCCTACGAGGTGGGCGCCACCCTGCCGTTGTACGGCCCCCGCTGAGGGGCCCGCTCCCGTGTCCCGGGCACGGACAAAGGCTCGGGTGAAGCCGGGGCTGGCGGCATGGCCAAGCGCTCCCCGTTGCGCGTGGGCAGCACGGGCCAGTCGGTGAGGAAGGCAGCCGCGCGCGGGTCGGCGGCGTAGGTGACGTTGATGCGCAGCCAAGGCGTGTCGGCCGCGTCCTGCCGGAAGATCGCCCCGGGCGTGAGGCTGACCCCCCGTGCCGCCGCCCGGGCGATGACTTCCTGCGCCGAGGCCACCTCGGGCCGCCTGGCCCACACGAACATGCCGCCGGCCGGCTCGGAGAAGATCTCCCAACCCGCACCCTGCATCAAACTCAGGGCGCTCACCATCTGACGCGTCATCTTCTGGCGCAGGCGCTCGATCAGCTTGCGGTAGCTGCCGTTCTCCAGCATCGTGGCCACCACGTGCTCGGCAAAGCGCGAGGAGGCGATGCTGGTCAGCATCTTCACGTCCACCAGTGCGCGGATCAACGCGCTGTCGCCCACGATGAAACCCACCCGCAGGGAACACGACAGGCTCTTAGAGTAGCTGCTGAGGTAGATCACCCGCTTGAGGCCGTCGAGCGCCGCCAGACGGATGGTGGGGTCGGCCTGGAAGTCGGCGTAGATGTCATCCTCCACCACCGTGAAGTCAAAGCGCTCGGCCAACTGCAGCAAGCGGTGCGCCACACCGGGCGCCAGCGTGGTGCCGGTCGGGTTTTGCAGCACGCTGTTGACGAAGAACAGCCGCGGCCGGTGGATCTGCAGCAGGCGTTCCAGTTCGTCCATGTCGGGACCCTGGTGCGTGCGAGGAACCCCCACCATGTTCACGCCCTGCAGTTTCAGCAAACCAAAAAGATTGTAATAACCCGGGGATTCAACAAATACCGTGTCACCTGGTTTCGTTAAATATCTGACCAATAAATCGAGGGCATGGCTCGCCCCCGTGGTCAACAATATCTGGCTGCCGTCCACCTGCATATCCAGCAAACGCAACCTCTTTTGCACCAGCTGCCGCAGATTCATGGATCCCAGCGGTGTGCTGTAGTCGAGCAAACCGGCCCGATTCATTCGCGTGACATGCCGGATGGCATATGACAAATCATCGATTTCCCGCCAGGCTTCAGGTAACCAGCCGCACCCCAGCTTCAAATTCGTGTTGTCGCTGTTGAAGAGATTCCACATCTGGCTGGTGACGTCGAAGGCCAGTTCCGGATTGGACGAACCTTGCCCCCCGAACTGGCGGGGGGCACGCTCGGTGACGTAAAAACCCGAGCCCAGCCGGGACCGCAGGAGGCCTTGCGCGACCAGCTGGTCGTAGGCCTCGATGACGGTGTTGCGGCTGATGCCGGCATCCTGCGCCAACTGGCGGATGGACGGCATGCGTTCCTCGGGGCGGATGCCCTGGGACTCGATCCGCTCGCGAATTGCCTCCACCACCTGATTGACCAAGGGAACCGCGGAGGCGCGGTCGATTCGGAGCTGCATCTTAGACATGGATAGGAGCCTGCAAGGTTCAACTGTTCCAGCACTTCAAGGTAACAATTACCATCGGACTGTGCGAGATTGTACCTTTCATTAGACCAGCTCCACCCCTACAGTTGTTTCACTGATGCAATTCGTTTCAGTAGGCCTTCCGCCTTATTTTCATTGACTTCAAGGAGTGACCATGAATCTCAAGAAAGTAGATCCAGCGCCTCGAAACAACCGCCGAGTCAACGGCGCCACCTGCGGATAGCCCGAGGGTTTTTGGGGCAGATTCACGAAAATGAATCTGCCCCATGGTTTTTATGACTTTCCTGGATTGCCCATGCTGACAAAAGAAAAAAATTGGACAAATTATCCGAAGTTCAGGCATAACCTGCTGACGACTTACGCAGATGAGCCCGACGTCACTTATCTGACGGTCAGCCACGGCACCTTCGAAGTTCCCCGCGAGGAAGCCGAAGAGTTTCTGAAGATACGCGGCTTCTGTACCGGCCACGCCGACATCGAGGAAATCGCCAGCAAAGGCGGCCTGTCGGTCGAGCGCACACGCCAGATCATCGATTCCCTGGCCCAGGGCGACATGCTGCGACGGCCCTGGCGCCCCTTCGAGTCCCTTGACGCAGCCGAGATCCAGGCCACCTTGCTGGCGGCCGCACGCATCTGGTCGGAGCAGCTGCGCGACACCCACATCGCCGTGAGCGTGTTCAACGGCGACGTGTCACGCGCCGTGGCCGTGGGCTGGCTGCTCGAGACCTACCACTACATCCGCAATTTCCCTGCCGCCCTGCAGTTGGCAGCCGACGCGGCCACTGGCGAGTTGAAGAAAGTGCTGAGCGCCTATGCCGCCCAGGAGCAGGGCCACGAACTGTTCGTCGAGCAGTCGCTGTGCCACCTGGGCCTGAGCGCCGAGGAAGTGCGCCACAGCATTCCGCTGGTCAGCACCCGCATGATCGACCTGCTGATGCGCGAGCTGTTCAGCCAGACACCCTGTGCCGCCCTGCTGGTCGCCGCCATCGTGGAGGCCGACGACTTCCACCCCGGCGAACTGCCCGCCATGCAGCGCGCCTTCGCCCAGCACTACCAGACCCCGGAGGATGCGCTCGCACCCTTCTTCAAGCACAGCCAGATCGACGCTGATCTGGGCCACGGCAAGCTGGCCACCCAGCATGCGCACCTCCTGAACTTTCGCAGTGAAACCGAATTGGCGAACACCGTGAACAACCTGCACGACCTGAAGCATGCTTTCGACGCTCAAAAACTGGAGATCAAGGATTACTACGGCCGCGTCGGAAACTACTTCCCGCGCCAGCGCGTCGACTTCTTCAGCATCTGAGGAGATGGTCTCCTCCGGCTGTTCGACGCCCGCCCCGGCGGTGCAAGATCCTTTCGACGCGGCCGGCTGGGCCCGCCGCTTCCCCGCTCTGTGGGACGACGGCGTGCACGGCAACTGCGTGTTCGCCGACAACTCCTCGCGCGCCCAGTTGCCGGCCCAGACCCTGGCGGCCGTGGTGGGCCAGCTCCAGTACTGGGAGACCCACCGTGGCGGCCACGCCGACTGGGACAGCCCCCGCGCCGAACGGGCGGCCGCCCTGCGCGAGCGCGCCCGCGTGGTCGGTGCCGCCCTGTGCGGGGGCACCGACAACCAGATCGGCTTCGCCGCCAACGGCACCAGCACCCTGGCCATCCTGTCGCGGGCCATGGCCGGCACCCTGCTGAACCCCGGCGACGCCGTTCTGATCACCGAGGCCGACCACGATGCCAACCGCATCCCTTGGCAGGCCCTGAACGCACTGGGCATCGAGGTGATCGATGTGCCCGTGGCGCAGGACGGCTCGCTCGAACCCCGGGCGTGGGAACAGGCCCTGGCCCGCCGGCCCCGGGTGGTGGCGCTGTGCATGCTGTCCAACGTCACGGGGGTGCTGCTCCCCTACGAGCGGCTGGCGCGCGAGGCGCACGCAGCCGGCGCCGTGGTGGTGCTCGATGCGGTGCAGGGCCCGCCGCACGGCTACACCGAGGTCATGCTGCCCGAGGTCGACGTGGCCATCTTCTCGAACTGCAAGCTCTTCGCTCCCCACCTGGGCTGGTGGGCGATCCGGGAATCGCTGCTGGAGCGCATGCGCATCCAGCCGTGTTCGGGCAGCCATCCATCGCTCGAGTGGGGCTCATTCGCCCAGGCCACCTTCGCCGGCTTCGTGGCCACCTTTGACCACCTGTGCGCCCTCACCCCCCGAGGCACGCTGAGCAGCGGCATGGAAGCCATCCGGTTGCACGAGTCACGGCTGCACGACGCCTTCATGCAGAACGTGCCTGACGCCTGCCGGCCCTTGCTGCTGGGGGTCGACACGCCCCATCGCCGGGTGCCGATCTTCTCCCTGGTGCTCGAGCCGAACCAATGGCTGAGGACCCGCAAGGCTTTCGAGCGCGCAGGCATTGACGTGCGCATTGGCCAGTTCGGCACCCCGGCCACCCTGCGCCGGCTGGCGCCCCAGGCCCAGGCCACCGCCCTGCGCCTGAGTTTCGTCCACTACAACACCACACAGGACATCGTGAAGGTGTGCGAAGTGCTCGACCAACTTGGGCTCCAGGCGTCATGAGCGCCGTGCGGCACGTCGCCGCCCTGTCTTTCGCCCTGTGCACCCTCACCTCGGCCGTGAACCTGGAGGCTCCGCTCTACGCGGCCTACGCCCAGGCGGGCGGGTTCGGCGTGGCCACCACCACACTGGCGTTCTCCGCCTACGTGATCGGGGTCATTCCGGTGCTGGTCCTGTTCGGCGGCTTGTCTGACGCCATCGGACGCCGCCGGGTGGTTCTGACCGGGCTGGCGTGCTCGCTGCTGGCCACCCTGCTGATGTGGTGGCAGCCGCAGCTCCTCAGCCTGGCCGCCGCGCGCTGGCTGCTGGGGGTGGGCACCGCCCTGGGCGCCTCGGCCGCCCCGGCCTACATGGCCGAGCTGGCGCAGGGGACGGCCGCCCCGCGCCCCGCCGCCTGGGTGGCGGCCAGCACCGCCCTTGGCTTCGGCCTCGGGGCGGCGCTGACCAGCCTGTTCCTGCTGCATGACTTCAGCCTGCGGCCCGGCAGCCTGGGCGTGCAGGCGCTCATGTCCTGCCTGGCCCTGCGGGCGGTGTCCAGGCTGCCGGAGACCGCCCAGGTGCGTCCGAGCGGCTGGAGCGCGCGCTGGCCCAGCTTCCCCCCCGGGGCGCTGGCTTGCGGCCTGGCGATCCTGCTGTCCTGGGCCACCGTCGGCTGGGTGATCGCCCTGCTGCCCTTCGCCCTGCAGACCCACGGCTGGCAGCAGCTGTCGGGTTTCGTGGTGTTTGCCGTGTGCAGCTGCGGCATCCTCTTCCAGCCCTGGGCGCGCCGCCTGGCGCCCGAGCTCGCCATCCAGCGCGGCCTGCTCGTGCTGCCCGCGGCCTACGCGCTGCTGGTGTACGGCGTCACGCAGGCGGCGCTGTGGGCCGTGATGCTGGGCGCGGTGGCAGCCAGCAGCGTGTGCTACGGCTTCGTCTACCTGGGGGGACTGAGCCGGGTGGTGTCCCTGGCGGGCGAGCAGACGGCCCGCGCCAGCGCGGGATTTTTCCTGCTGGCGTACGTCGGCTTCAGCGTGCCCGTGGTACTGACCGGCCTGCTGATGGACTTGCTGGGCCGCTCCCAGGCGCTGGCCGCATTCGGCCTGCTGTTGCTTATCGGGGTCCTGGGCGTTTATCCTCTGCTGCGCCCGGTCGATGCATTGACGCAGCCGGAGCACCAGCCCGGCGGGCTGGCCAAGCGTCAGGCTGGATGATGATGATCGCTGCTGTTGGCGTGTTGTCTCCGACTCGACACGCCAACCTGAGCTGACGCCTGAGGCGCCAAGTCGGGGGGCACAGGCCCGTTTGCCGTGCATTCTTGTCATCCGGGTGCCCTTCATGAGCAACGCACAAGGCGTTTCTGCCAATCCGCAAGCACTGAATGCGATCGTCAAAGCCGGCGAGCAGTTCTCGATCGTTGCCTCCCAGGACATCGTGGACACCAACGGCATCAAGCTGCTGGCCCGCGGCCAGCCGGTGTCGCAGGCTCTGACCCAGCGCCTGCTCGAGCGCAAGCTGGCGCAGCCCCTGGAATCCTGCCTGAACGCCGATGATGGCGTCACCCTGTTCACCGTGCGCGAACAGCTCGAGACCCTGCTGTCCCAGGAAGGCCCGGCCAAGGTGGTGCTGCAGGCCCATGCCGACATGCTGCTGCAGCAGATCGAGCAGCTGCCCCTGCACTCGGTGGCCCAGCTGCTGCTCACGGCCTCCTTCGCCAACCGGCCCACCACCCTGCCGCATGCCGTGCTGTGCATGGGCCTGGCTGGCGCCCTGACCGCCAGCCGGGAGAGGAGCGGTGCCGAAGGGGGCAGCGCGGCGATCCGCATGGCCATGCTCGGCGGCTTGCTGCATGACCTCGGCGAGATCTACATCCATCCCCAGTACCTGGACTACAACGGCCCGATGGGTGTGACCGGCCACAAGCACCTGATGGTGCATCCGCGCCTGGCCCAGATGATGCTGGAGAACACCACCGACTACCCCAAGGCCCTGACCCGCGCGATCGGCGAGCACCACGAGCGCCTCGACGGATCCGGCTACCCTGCCCGCGCGCACGGCGACCAGCTCTCGACCCTGGGCCGCATCCTGTCGGTGGTGGAAGTAGCGGCTGCCATCCTCCAGGCCAAGGAGGCCCCTTTGACCCGCACCAGCTTTGCGCTGCGGGTCGTCCCGGGTGAATTCGATCCCGCCTGGACGGCCTTGCTCTGCGATGTGGCGCGCCAGACCAAGGAAGAGATCGCACCCCGGGATCCGAACCGGCCCGCCACCGGCCCGCTTCCCCTGGAAGAGATCGAAGAGCGGCTGACCGGAGGACGCACCCTGGCCGACGCCCTCCAGGCCCAGAAGCGCCCCGCCAGTGTCACGGGCGTTGTCGACTACAGCCTGCAGCGCCTGGACCGGCTGCGCGTGGCCTGGAATGCACCCGGCCTGTGGGCGGTTCCGGCGGCAGAGCTGCTGCCACACGAGCTGTTCGAACTGGAGCTCGCCGAGCACGAGCTGCGCCAGCGCCTACGCGCCTTGCAGCGCGAATGCCTGCTGCTGAGCGACCGCCTGGCCGAGGGCGAGAAGCTGCAGTTGCAGACGCTGTGGCAGGGCCTCATGGACGAAGACCTCGCCCCCTGACGCGGCGGTGACACCTGGGGCTCATCAGCGTCCTGCGGCGGCGGCCTCGCGTGCATGGTCGACATACGGCCGGGCCTGCAGCACGACGATGCGCCCTTCGGGGTCGATCGCCCACTCGACATCCTGATCGGCCGGCCCCAGCAGGGCCTTGATCTGCGTGCCGGTCCGCGCCAGCCTGCGCACCAGGTCATCATTCAGCACGGCACGGTCCGAGCTGCCCAGCGCCTGCTCGCGCACACCGCCCTGGGCGTCCAGCAGCAAGGCGACATCGTCATCCGAACGGCTGAGCAGTTGCACCGCGCCGCTGCGGTGCGTGAACACCACCTGCTCCGCCACCCGGCGCCCTTCCACGACGCGAATGCCCAGGCCGCGCTTGGCGGAGATGTAGGTCACGCCGCGCTGCAGGGGATCGAACGGGTTGACCGTCACCAGCACACCCGACGCCCGCGAGTCCACCGCACGCTGCACCAGCACGCCCATCACCACGCGGTCATGCGGTACACCGGCCCAGCGCCGTGCCTCGTAGGCCTCGGCGTTGTACACCGATGCCCACACCTTCTTCACGGCCTGCTCCAGGGCCGCGGCCTCGCGCACATTGGGCACTGTGCTGTAGAGCCCCGCCCCGCTGAAATGCGGCAGGTCTTCCGAGTTGGAGGAACTGCGCACGAACACGCCGTCACCGCCCAGCTGGCCCTGCCAGGCCTGGACCCAGGCCTGGACCTGCGCGGCCGGCACTGGCACCTCCAGCAACTCGGCCCGCAACACTTCCAGCGCGGCAGCGCGCACCTTCCGCTGGGTCGCAAAGCCCGGCGTCTGCTCGGCCCGCTGCAAGGCCCGCTGCGCTGCCGGGCTGGCCATGAACGCCGCAAACTGGCTGAAGGGAATGCAGAAGCCGTCGGGCACCGGCGCCACCTGGCCCAGGCGTCCCTGCCGGGCGGCGGCCCCGAGCGCCCCGAGCGTGGCGGCCTTGCTGCCGCAATGCTGGCGGTCTTCGCGCCGCAACTTCTCCAGCGGCACCAGGGCCTGCTGGGTCAGCACCGGTTTCGGCCAGGCCTGGGCCATGCGCACGGGACGAACGGTGCTGGCGTCATCAGGCGGCACGGCCCTCACGTGGTAGCCCGTGCGCTCGACCCGCAACTCGACCCATTGCCCGGCCAGCGCCTCCAGCGCACGCGTGTCGCGCACATAGGCGCTCGGGATGCCCCATCCCTTGGCGAGCAGATTGACGTGTGACAGGGTGGTGGATGGCTGCGAGTTCACCACCCCCGCGATCGGCGCCAGGTTGAGCGGCACCTGGTGCAGCACCACGATGTCGTCGGGCTCGAGGTCATCGGCCTGGTCGACGTCATCCAGCACTCGCAGGCGGCCACGCGCCACACCCGGGTTGAGGGGCAGGTAGCCCTGTCCCTGGATGACTTCCGCCAGCGTCAGGGGCACGATGCCTGCACTGGCCGCCACGTCTTCATGCAAGGAGGCATTGGCCTTGAACGCCAGGGGTGCAAAGAAGCGGCTCGAGAGCTCCTGCTGCGTCAGGCGCAGCAGCTCGGGCGTCAGGCGGTCCCCGTCCCAGAACTCGAAGGCCCAGCGCCGCACACTCGGCTGCCAACCCAAGGTGCCGAACACGAACCGCCGGTTGGGCAGTCGGTAGTTGTCCTCCAGACGGACGAACGGCAGGTTGCCCCAGCCGAAATGCGCCTTCACGAAGTGCTCGTGCAGCGCGTAGCGTCGGGTGTTGAGGAAATACACGCGGTTATGCTGGGCACGATCGATCACGAACAGCAGGTGCGGCATCTCCATGGGCGTGCCGCGGTCGTACACACGCGCCATGCGGTCGAAGGCGCGACGATCCGGCAAGCGGTCCAGCCAGGGGGCCGGGTCGGGCGCCTCCGTGCCTGCGGCGGCCTGCGCCGCCGCCCGGTAGCCCGAGGGTTTCTGGCCCAGCTGAGCCCAGGCGGGGCCCGCCAGGCCCGCAGCCACACCCAGCATCGCCAGCGACTTCAGCAGGAGACGACCCGGGTTCATGGCCGCCAGCCTCAGCGCACCTGGCAGACCTTGAGCATGTTGGTGCCGCCGGGGTAGCCCATCGGCTCGC
>CBINPE010000076.1:0-22788 GCA_966252435.1 uncultured Burkholderiales bacterium
AGAACCAGGGCGCCTGGTTCTTCGTGCAGCACTACATCCACGAGAACATGCTCGATGGCCAAAAGCTGGGCTACGCGGGACGTCCCGCCTCGGCCTCGCCGGCGGTGGGGTACTCGCACCTGCACCAGGAGCAGCAGAAGGCGCTGCTCGACCAGGCCTTCGCCAAGCTGAAGGGTTTCGTGCTGAACAAGTGACGTGACGGCGGCGCGGCGGCGGCTGCCGCCGGCGCCCCTCACCGCTCCTTTCTCCACCCCGATTTTTGATTTTTCCAATTACTCAGACTCCAGGCGGCGGCTGCGGCTGCCGCCCCCTGATCCCGAAAGAAAACAATGGCCATCGTTGATGTGAAAGTTCCCCAGTTGTCCGAGTCCGTGGCGGAAGCCACCTTGCTGACTTGGAAGAAGAAGCCCGGCGAGGCCGTGGCGATCGATGAGATCCTGGTCGAGATCGAGACCGACAAGGTGGTGCTGGAAGTTCCCGCGCCCAGCGCCGGCGTGATGTCCGAGCTCGTCAAGAACAACGGCGAGTCCTGCGTGAGCGACGAGGTCATCGCCCGCATCGACACCGAAGGCGTCGCCAAGGCCGGTGCCGCCGACGCTCCCGCGCCGGCCCCGGCCGCCGCAGCGCCTGCCACCGCGCCGGCCGCGGCCAGCAGCAAGGCCGGCGTGGCCATGCCCGCAGCCGCCAAGCTGATGGCCGACAACAACCTGCCCGCAGGCTCCGTGGCCGGCACCGGCAAGGACGGCCGCGTGACCAAGGGCGACGTGCTGGGCGCGGTTGCTTCCGGCGCCGCCAAGCAGACCGCGGCCCCTGTTCCCGCCCCGGCATCGAAGGCTGCGCTGCCGGCCGTGAAGGCACCGGTGTCCATCAATCTGGGTGAGCGCCCCGAACAGCGCGTGCCGATGAGCCGCCTGCGTGCCCGCGTGGCCGAGCGGCTGCTGCAGTCGCAAGCCACCAACGCCATCCTGACCACCTTCAACGAAGTCAACATGGCCCCGGTCATGGAGATGCGCAAGCGCTTCCAGGAGAAGTTCGAGAAGGAGCACGGCGTCAAGCTCGGCTTCATGAGCTTCTTCGTCAAGGCGGCCGTCGCGGCGCTGAAGAAGTTCCCGGTGCTCAACGCCTCGGTCGACGGCAACGACATCATCTACCACGGCTACTTCGACATCGGCATCGCCGTGGGCTCGCCGCGCGGCCTGGTGGTGCCCATCCTGCGCAATGCCGACCAGATGAGCTTCGCCGACATCGAGAAGAAGATCGCCGAGTTCGGCCAGAAGGCCAAGGACGGCAAGCTCTCGCTCGAGGAACTGACCGGCGGCACCTTCTCCATCTCCAACGGCGGCGTGTTCGGCTCGATGCTGTCCACCCCCATCATCAACCCGCCGCAGTCGGCCATCCTGGGCGTGCACGCCACCAAGGAGCGCGCCGTGGTGGAGAACGGGCAGGTCGTGGTGCGCCCCATCAACTACCTGGCCATGTCGTACGACCACCGCATCATCGACGGCCGCGAAGCCGTGCTCGGCCTGGTCACGATGAAGGAAGCGCTGGAAGACCCGTCGCGCCTGCTGTTCGACATCTGAACGCCCGCGCCCTGAGTTGATCGGATCGCGGGGCAGGGCGGTTGCGCACCGCCTGCCGCGTCCCGCGCCGATCCCGCATGCCGCTCGCCCGCCCTCGCGCGCGGGCAGTGGCTTCGATGGACCTTTTTCCGACTCCCTCGAGAGTCCCTGTGACCCATGAGCAAACAATTTGACGTGATCGTGATCGGCGGCGGCCCCGGCGGCTACATCGCTGCCATCCGGGCTGCCCAGCTCGGCTTCAACACCGCCTGCATCGACGAATGGAAGAACGGCAAGGGCGGCCCCGCACCGGGCGGCACCTGCACCAACGTGGGCTGCATCCCCTCCAAGGCTCTGCTGCAGTCGAGCGAGCACTTCGAGCACGCCGGCCACCATTTCGCCGAGCACGGCATCTCGCTGAGCAACCTGGGGATCGACGTGGCCAAGATGCTGTCCCGCAAGGACACGGTGGTCAAGCAGAACAACGAAGGCATCCTGTACCTGTTCAAGAAGAACAAGGTCAGCTTCTTCCATGGCCGCGGCGCGTTCACCAAGGCGGTGGACGGCGGCTACGAGATCCAGGTCACCGGTGCGGCCAACGAGACGCTGACCGGCAAGCACATCGTCGTGGCCACCGGCTCGAACCCGCGCGCGCTGCCGGGCACGGCCTTCGACGAGGAGAACATCCTGTCCAACGACGGCGCGCTGCGCATCGGTGAAGTGCCCAAGAAGCTGGGCGTGATCGGCGCCGGCGTGATCGGCCTGGAGATGGGCTCGGTGTGGCGCCGCCTGGGTGCCGAGGTGACGGTGCTCGAGGGCCTGCCCAGCTTCCTGGGTGCGGTGGACGAGCAGATCGCCAAGGAAGCCCACAAGGCTTTCACCAAGCAGGGCCTGAAGATCGAGCTGGGTGTGAAGATCGGCGAGATCAAGAGCGCCAAGAAGGGTGTGAGCGTGGCCTACACCAATGCCAAGGGCGAGGCACAGACCCTGGCGGTCGACAAGCTGATCGTCTCGATCGGGCGCGTGCCCAACACCACGGGCCTGAACCCCGACGCCGTCGGCCTGAAGCTCGACGAGCGTGGGGCGGTGGTGGTCGACGACGAGTGCCGCACCAACCTGCCCAACGTCTGGGCGGTGGGTGACGTGGTGCGCGGTCCGATGCTGGCGCACAAGGCCGAGGAAGAAGGTGTGGCCGTGGCCGAGCGCATCGCCGGCCAGCACGGGCACGTCAACTTCAACACCATCCCCTGGGTGATCTACACCTCGCCCGAGATCGCCTGGGTCGGCCAGACCGAGCAGCAGCTCAAGGCGGTGGGGCGCGCCTACAAGGCGGGCACCTTCCCCTTCATGGCCAATGGCCGCGCCCGCGCCTTGGGCGACACCACCGGCATGGTCAAGTTCCTGGCCGATGCCGCCACGGACGAGATTCTCGGCGTGCACATCGTCGGCCCGATGGCGTCCGAGCTGATCTCGGAGGCGGTGGTGGCGATGGAGTTCAAGGCTTCGTCCGAGGACATCGCCCGCATCTGCCACGCCCACCCCAGCCTGAGTGAAGCCACCAAGGAAGCCGCCCTGGCGGTGGACAAGCGTTCGCTGAACTTCTGAGCCCGGCGTGAGCTGATGTGAAGCCCGGGGATGCGGTCCTGCCGCATCCCCGGGCTTTTGCTTTTTGTCGCTTTTGTCGTGACACGAATGAAATCCGTGCGCCGGGCGGCGGCGATAGGGTGCGTGGCTTTTCTCCAGGAAGATGTTCCATGCCCCTGCCGTCTGTTGATGACCGTTCCCACGATCCCCTGCGCAGGGCCTGCCTTGGCGCTCTGGCCGCCGCGTGGGCCGGCATGCTGGTCGGCTGCCGTTCAGGCGACGGCCCGCAGGGCGGCGCGGGGGCGGACGAGGCCCGCATCGTCGAGGAGCGCGTGCCCAGTGCGGCCCTGGGTCGGGAAATGGGGGCGCTGGTCTACCTGCCGTCGGGTTACCAGGCCGGCCGGCGCTACCCCGTGCTCTACCTCTACCATGGCATGCGCGAAAGCAAAGGGTTCTGGGGAGAGCTGGGTCTGTTCGAGCGGGCCACCGAGCTGGTCCGCGCCGGGCGCATCCAGCCGCTGATCATCGTCACCCCCCAGCTGGACAACAGCTTCGGTGTCAACAACGCGGCCTCGTACCACGACGCGGCCTTTCCCGCCGGCCCCGTGACCTTCGACGGCGGGCGCTACGAGGACTACCTCGTCAATGACCTCGTGGATTTCATCGACGCCCGCTACCCCACCCGGGCCGAGCGCGATGCCCGGTGGGTCGGCGGCATCTCGATGGGCGGGTTTGCCGCCCTGCACGCCGCCATGCGCCATCCCGACCGGTTCAGCCGGGCAGGGGGACACAGCCCCGCCCTCATCGAGGGGGAGTTCGCCTGGCTCTACCCGCCCGAGGTGCCCCGGGCCTCGCGGGACGTCCTGCGGCTGGCCCAGTTGCGGGACCTCGCGGGCCTGGAGGTCTTCCTGGACTGCGGCCAGCAGGATGACTTCGGCTTTGCGCCCCCGACGAAACGCCTGGCCCAGACGCTGGCCCAGCGGGAGGTGGCCGTGCAGACCCTCTGGCCTGCCGGGCGGCATGAGCGGCTGTACTGGATGGAACACTTGGCGGCCTACCTGGCGTTCTACGCGGGTCGCTGACGCCCCGCGTCGAGCCCGGCCGGGTGTGAACTGTGCCCGGCAAGGCCGCCTGCCTGCCAAAGAAGCCTCGACTTCACCCCTTTTATCCCCCCGCATCCCCGCGCCTGGCGGCGAACAATGACCTGGTGCCTTGATCGGCATGCAGCCGGCTGCCTCCGCTGACAGGAAGGAGGCCCAGGAGTTCGAGGAATGGACAGCGTGATGCAACAGCTCCAGAAGCTGTTGGGGGGCAATCTCAGCGGCAACGCCGGCGCGGCGCGGGCCTTGCTCGCCCCGGTGTTCATCATCATGGTCCTGGCGATGATGGTTCTGCCATTGCCGCCGATGGCGCTGGACATGCTGTTCACCTTCAACATCGCCGTCGCCTTGATGGTGATGGTGGTGGCCGCTTACATGATCCGCCCGCTGGACTTCGCGGTCTTCCCGACCGTGATTTTGCTCACGACCCTGATGCGCCTGTCGCTGAACGTGGCCTCGACCCGGGTGGTGCTGATGCACGGCCACACCGGCCCCGGCGCGGCCGGGGCGGTGATCGAGTCGTTCGGCCATTTCCTGATCGGTGGCAACTTCGCGGTCGGCCTGGTGGTCTTCGCCATCCTGGTGGTGATCAACTTCGTGGTGGTCACCAAGGGCTCCGAGCGCATCGCCGAGGTGGGCGCGCGCTTCACCCTGGATGCGATGCCCGGCAAGCAGATGGCCATCGACGCCGACCTCAACGCTGGCCTGATCAACGAGAAGGAGGCCAAGCGGCGCCGCGCCGAGGTGGCCGACGAGGCCGAGTTCTTCGGCTCCATGGACGGTGCCAGCAAGTTCGTGCGCGGCGATGCCATGGCCGGCCTGCTGATCCTGTTCATCAACATCATCGGCGGCTTCGTGCTGGGGGTGGCCCAGCACGACCTGAGCGCTGCCGACGCGGCCAGCTCCTACGTCCTGCTGGCCGTGGGCGACGCCCTGGTGGCGCAGATCCCGGCCCTGCTGATCTCGGTGGCTGCCGCGATGGTGGTCTCGCGGGTCGGCAAGGAGCATGACGTGGGCACCCAGATTGGCGACCAGATCCTGGGCTCGCCGCGCTCCCTGGGGATCACGGCCGGCGTCATCGCCCTGCTGGGGGTCATCCCCGGCATGCCGCATCTGGTGTTCCTGATGATCGCCGCCGCCTTCGGCTACGGCGCCTGGTGGCTGCGCGAGCGCAAGCGCAAGGCCAAGAACGCCCCCCCGCCGCCGCCGCCCGTGGCCGAGCCCAACGCCGAGGCCAGCTGGGACGACCTGGTGCCCGTCGACACCCTGGGCATGGAGGTCGGCTACCGCCTCATCACCCTGGTCGACCGCAACCGCGAGGGCGATTTGCTGGCGCGCATCAAGGGGGTGCGCAAGAAATTCGCCCAGGACGTCGGCTTCCTGCCGCCGCCGGTGCACATCCGCGACAACCTGGAGCTCAAGCCCAGCATGTACCGCATCACCCTGCGCGGGGCCGTGGTGGGCGAGGGCGAGGCCTTTCCGGGCATGTGGCTGGCGATCAACCCCGGGGGGGCCAGCACCCAGCTGCCGGGCACGCGCACCACCGATCCGGCCTTCGGGCTGCCGGCGGTCTGGATTGAGGAGCGTCAGCGCGAAAGCGCCCAAATGAGTGGATTTACGGTTGTTGATTGCTCGACCGTCGTGGCGACCCATCTTTCACACTTGATGCAGATCAACGCGGCCAAGCTGCTGGGCCGCGTCGAGACCCAGCAACTGGTGGAGCATGTCTCCAAGCTGGCCCCGAAACTCATGGAAGACGTGGTTCCCAAAATGGTCGGCATCGCTGCTCTGCAAAGAGTCCTTCAGCTGCTCCTCGAGGAAGGCGTCCACATCCGGGACATGCGCTCGATCGTGGAGAGCCTGGCCGAGCACGCCGCCGCCGTCACCGACCCCGCCGAGTTGGCGCGCCGCATCCGCATCAGCCTGTCCTCGGCCATCGTCCAGCAGATCTACGGCCCGGTGCGCGAGCTGGACGTGATCGCCATGGACCCCGAACTCGAGCGCCTGGTGACCCAGGCGCTGAATTCCCCCCACGGCGCCGCCCTCGACCCCGGCGTGGCCGACACCCTGACCCGCAGTGCCGTCGAGTCCGCCAAGCGCCAGGAAGACAAGGGCCACCCGGCCTGCCTGCTGGTGCCCGACCTGATCCGCGCGCCGATGGCCCGGCTGCTCAAGCGTGCCGCGCCGCGCCTGCGTGTGCTGAGCCACAGCGAGATCCCGGAGACGCACTCGATCCGCATCGGCTCGATCATCGGAGGCGCCTCGTGACGACGCCCCGGACCAAACCCAAGTTGCCTGCCGCTCCCGAGGGGGGAGGGTGGATCGTCGTTTCGGCCTTGGAGCCTCCCGAAGTCCGGGACCCGGCTGACAACGCCCGCTGTTTTATCTGAGCTGGAGAGTCCACATGAACGTCAAACGTTTCACCGCCCCGACTTCGCGTGAGGCCCTGGCCCAGGTTCGCCAAACCTTCGGCGACGACGCCGTGGTGCTGTCCACCAAGCCTTGCCCGGAAGGGGTGGAGGTGCTGGCCATGGCGCCCGGCAGCGTCGAGCAGATCGAGCGCATGGCATCGCCCGCGGCGGCCGGCCCCGCAGCCCGTCCGGCCCTGCCGGCGCCTGCCAAGCCGGCCCTGCCCAAGCCGGCCGGCGCCGGGGCGGGTGCGGCGGCCGCCCATGTCTGGTCGGCCCTGGCCAATGCCGCGCGCTCGGCGGTGCGGGGGCACGAGCGCACCGAACCCACGTTCGAGAAGTCGAAGCTGCCCGACGATGCCGCCGTCGACGCTGACATCCGCGAGCTCAACGGCAGCTCCCTGTCGTTCCAGGACTATGTGCGCGAGCGCATGCTGAAGAAGCGCGAGGCCGCGCTGAAGGCCGAGGCCGCCGCCAAGGCGGCCGAAGCCCGGGCCCAGGCGATGGCCTCGGTGAACGAGGATGTCGAGCGGCTGTCGATGAGCACGCTGTCGTTCCAGGAGTACGCCCGTCAGCGCATGCTCAAGCGCCGCGAGGAAGCAGCCCGCCAGGCCGCGGAAAAACGCGAGGCCGAGGAACTGGCCGCACGCCAGGCGCAGCAGCTGGCGCAAAAGCAGGCCCAGGCGCAAGCTCAAGCGCAGGCCCAGGCGCAAGCCCAGGCCCAGGCACGCGCCGCCGAGCAGAACCGGGCGGCGCCGACGCGCACCGCCCCCGTGCGCATCGAGCCGCCCATCCTGCGCGACGAGGTGCCGGTGCTGGCCGACAACGCCGTGGCCCGGCGCGAGCAGCAGGACATGCTCAACGAACTGAAGTCCATGAAAGGCCTGATCGAGGAGCGCTTCGGCGCACTGGCCTTCATGGAGAAGCTGCAGCGCTACCCGGCCCAGGCCCGCCTGACGCAGAAGCTGCTCGACTGCGGCTTCTCGCCCGCCCTGATCCGCAAGCTCACCGCCAGCATGCGGCCCGACGTGGTGGACGAGAACGAGTGGGCCGCCAACGTGCTGCAGCGCAACCTGCTGACCGCCGAGAACCAGCCCGCCCTTGAGGACCAGGGTGGGGTGTTCGCCCTGATCGGCTCCACCGGCGTGGGCAAGACCACCACCACCGCCAAGATCGCCGCCGCCTTCGCCACCAAGCACGGCGCCGTCAACCTCGGGCTGATCACGCTGGACGCCTACCGGGTGGGGGCCCACGAGCAGCTGCGCGCCTACGGCCGCATCCTCGGCGTGCCGGTGCACACGGCGCACGACCGGGCCTCGCTGGAAGACCTGCTCGAGCTGCTCAATTCCAAGAAGATGGTGCTGATCGACACCGCTGGCATGGGCCAGCGCGACAGCCGCACCCGCGAGCTGCTCGACATGCTGGGCCATCGCTCGATCAACAACCTGGTGGTGGTGAACGCCTCCGCGCAGGGCGAGACGATCGACGACGTGCTGCTGTCCTACCGCGCCAACCAGGCGCGCGGGGTGGTGCTCTCCAAGATCGACGAAGCCGTCAAGCTGGGCCCGGCGCTGGACGCCATGATCCGCCACAAGCTGTGCGTGCTGGGCGTGGCCAACGGCCAGCGGGTGCCGGAGGACTGGCACCGCCTGTCGGCCAACGCGATGGTGCAGCGCGCGCTGCGCAGCACCCCGAGCACCGCCTACCGCATGGACTCGAGCGACGTGAACCTGGTCTTCGCGGCGCCCCATGCCTCCCTGTACGCCAACCCCAAGGCTCCGGCCGGCGGCAACCCCGCGCGCAGCTGAGCTGCTTCCTCATCCCTGACCGACTGACGCCCCACGACCACGAACACGCTGGAACGAGCCATGAGCGCCCTTGCATCCCGCCCCATGCCGCTGGACCAGGCCTACGGCCTGCGCTGTTTGTTCGCCCACGCCCAGGTATTGTTCATTCCCGTCGTCTCCAATCCCCACGTCGCCTTCGGCGGGGTGATGCTGGAGCGGCTCTGCGCGGCCTTCACGGCCCTGGGCAAGAGCATCCTGGTCATCGACGCGGCCGAGCGTTCGCCCGAGCCCGACGAGATGGCCGACATCGACCTCTCGGCCTGCATCGAGGCCTTGTCGAGCCAGGTCTACTACCTGGCGGCCAAGGGCCTGCCGCTGCGCTACGTGGACACGCACGGCTCGACGGCGCCGTTCCTGGAGGCGGTGTCGCAGGCCGTGCCGCAGGTGGAGATCATCCTCGTGCACGCCAACGCGCCCGACCTGTGCCGCCTGTTCATGCATGGCACGGCGCGCCCGCTAATGATGGCCGACGACCACCCCACCAGCGTGACCCATGCCTACGCCGGGATGAAGTTGCTGACCCAGCGCGCTGGCCTGAAGGTCTATGACCTGCTGCTGAGCGTGGCGCCGGATTCGCCGCGCGCCGACCGCATCGCCGTGCAACTGGCCACCTGCGCCGAGGATTTCTTCGGAGCCGTGCTGCGCCAGGCGGTGCAGATCGACCCCGCCTCGGCGGTTCAGGACGCCCCGACCCCGGCCCTGTTGCGCTGGGCCTACCTGGTTTTGCAGTCCGCCGAGAGCGACTGGGACCAGCAGGTGGCCAACCCGGTGCGTGGCCGCCCGGCCGGGGCCCAGGCCGGATCGCTGCAGTCCCGTGCCCCCTCATCCAGCGCCAATCGAGCGATGAATTGACGACCCAGATGGAGCCGCAAATGTATACCGCCAAAGGCCAACTCGATGTCAACTCCATGCTCAAGCAGTACAGCCCGCTGGTGCGTCGCCTGGCGCACCAGATGATCGCCAAGCTGCCAGCCAACGTCGAGATCGATGACCTGATCCAGGTCGGGATGATTGGCCTGACCGATGCGCTGTCGCGCTTCGACGCGGCGCAGGGCGTGCAGTTCGAGACCTTCGCCACCCAGCGCATCCGCGGCGCCATGCTGGACGAGCTGCGTGGCAGCGACTACCTCTCACGCGGCACGCGCAAGCAGCAGCGCAGCATCGAGAGCGCCGTGCACCGCCTGGAGCAGCGGCTCGGCCGCCCACCGGTGGAGAGCGAGATCGCCCGCGAGATGGGCATGTCGCTGAGTGACTACCAGGACCTGCTGAGCAAGGTGCGCGGCACCCAGCTCGTCTACCTGGAGGACATGTCGGGCGACGACGGCGACAACGACTACCTCGACCGCCATGCCGGCGACGAGGCCCTCAACCCGCTGGCCCAGCTGCAGGACCACCGCATGCGCGAGGCCCTGATCGACGCCATCAAGGTGCTGCCCGAGCGCGAGCAGCACGTGATGAGCATGTACTACGAGCAGGACATGAACCTCAAGGAGATCGCGGCGGTGCTCAAGGTCACCGAGTCGCGGGTGTGCCAGCTGCACAGCCAGAGCATTGCGCGGCTGCGGGTGCGGCTGCGTGAGTACTGAGCGGGATCCTGCGGGGCGTCGCGCCCTTGGGGTGCTGCGCTGGCCCTGGCCCCTGCCGGCCCTGGGCGCCTGGCTGCTGGCCTGGCTCGGTTACCGCGGATTGGTCGAACTGGCGGCTCCGGCGCTGGCTGTGGCCACCGCCTGCGCGGTCGGCGGCCTTTGTGCGCGCGGGGCTGGCACGCCCTGGCGCCGCCTGTGCGTGGCCCTGGGCTTTCCGCTGTCCTGGTTGCTGACCTGGCAGCTGCATGGCCGGGGCCTGCTGGATGCGGCCTGGTGGCTGTTGCCGCTGGGATTGCTGTGCAGCCTGTACCCCCTGAAGGCCTGGGGCGATGCCCCCCTGTTTCCCACCCCGGCCGCAGCCCTGCAGGGCTTGGGCGCACGCCTGCCCTTGCCGACCGGTGCGCGGGTGTTGGATGCCGGCTGCGGCCTGGGCGACGGGTTGTGGGCCCTGGCGCGCGAGTACCCGCAGGTCCGTCTCACCGGCTGGGAGTGGAGCCGCCCGCTGGCCTGGGCCTGCGCCTGGCGCTGCCGGCGCCTGGGTGCCGAGGTGCGCCGGGCCGACATCTGGCGCCAGGACTGGTCGGCGTTCGACCTGGTCTACCTGTTCCAGCGCCCGGAGAGCATGCCGCGCGCCGCGGCCAAGGCGCGCGCCGAGCTGCGACCGGGCGCGTACCTGGTCAGCCTGGAGTTCGAGGTGCCGGGGTGGCACCCGCTCGCACGCCTGGAGCGCGTGGCCGGCAAGCCGGTCTGGGTCTACCGCATCCCGTCGCGGTAGCGGGCGGTGCGCTCAGGCGGTGATGGAGAGCGCGCGGCGCAGCCAGTCCGGCGTCTGGCGGAACGAATCGAACAAGCCCACGGCGGGCGAGAAATCGCGCGTGCATTCGCGTTCCTCGAGCACTCCCATGTCTTGCAGGACGTCGAGGAAGGCCCGCACCTCCTGGCGGCGCAGGCCGCTGTACTTGACCAGTTCGACGAAGGTGAGATGACGGTGCGACAGGTCGCTGAGCATGCGACGAAACACCACTTTGGAGAATGAATTGCCCAGATCGGGCAGGCTGACCAGTCTGTACTCTTTCATGTTCCTTATCCACAGCGACAGCGACAGGAGCGCCGCCGGATGCACGACGCCCTGAGTCCATGAGCTTAGGCAGGCGGGCAGGGCGGCGGAAGGGAGAATTGCCGGGTTTGCGCAGACTGCGGGATTCCCACAGCGCCAGGCGCCAACTTTTCACGCTCGCCGCCCCGGGGCTGGACAGGCTCTACACTGCGCCCCCATGCACATCCTGGGTATCGAATCCTCCTGCGACGAAACCGGCGTGGCGCTGGTGCATTGCCAGGCCGCCGGTGTGCCGCGCCTGCTCGCCCACGCCCTGCACAGCCAGGTCGACATGCACCAGGCCTATGGCGGCGTGGTGCCCGAGCTGGCCTCGCGCGACCACATCCGCCGCGTGCTGCCGCTGCTGCAGCAGGTGCTGGCAGCCAGCGGGCTCACGCTCCCGGACATCCAGCGCGTCGCCTACACCCGCGGGCCGGGGCTGGCGGGGGCGCTGCTGGTCGGGGCGGGCGTGGCCAGCGCGCTGGCGGCGGCCCTGGAGGTGCCGGTATCGGGCGTGCACCACTTGGAAGGGCACCTGTTGTCGCCGTTCCTCTCGGCCGATCCGCCCGAATTCCCCTTCGTGGCGCTGCTGGTCTCGGGGGGGCACACCCAGCTGATGCGGGTGGAGGACGTGGGCCACTACGAACTGCTGGGCGAAACCATCGACGACGCGGCCGGCGAGGCTTTCGACAAGTCCGCCAAGCTGATGGGGCTGGGCTACCCCGGCGGGCCTGCCCTGGCGCGCCTGGCAGCCACGGGCGATGCCGGGCGCTTCGCGCTGCCGCGGCCGCTGCTCCACAGCCCCAACCTGGATTTCTCCTTCGCAGGGCTCAAGACGGCGGTGCGCACGCAGGTGCTCAAGCTCGGCAGTTCGCCGCCGGCCCAGGACCTGGCTGACCTGGCGGCAGCCACCGAGTGCGCCATCGTGGACGTGCTGCTGCACAAGTCGCTGGGCGCCCTCAAGGCGACCGGCCTGCGCCGCCTGGTGGTGGCCGGCGGGGTGGGGGCCAACCGCAGCCTGCGCACCCGGCTCGACGAGGCCTGTGCCCGGCGCCGGGTGCGGGTGCACTATCCAGAGCTGGCCCTGTGCACCGACAACGGGGCCATGATCGCCCTGGCCGCGGGCATGCGCTGGCAGCGCGGCCTGCTGGAGGATGCGCCGGACCACGGCTTCGGCGTGCTGCCGCGCTGGCCGCTGGACGGGCTGCGGGCCGGGGCGGCCTGATTCGCTCCCTGCTGGGGACGGTGCCCGAAGACTGGCTATAATCTCGTGTTTTGCAGCGTCTCACGCGCAAAAAAACCGCACGGCGCCGGTTCGTTTCACTGGCTACCGCAAGTTCATCTTCACAGGAAACACTCCCATGACCACCACCACCGCCCAAAAGGCCGAGATCATCAAGGACAACGCACGCGCGCCGAACGACACCGGTTCGCCCGAAGTCCAGGTTGCGCTGCTGACCGCCCGCATCAACGATCTCACCCCCCACTTCAAGCTCCACAAGAAAGACCACCACGGTCGCCGTGGCCTGCTGAAGCTGGTCAATGCACGCAAGAGCCTCCTGGCCTACCTGCGTGACCGCGACGCCGACCGCTACACCGCCCTGATCCAGAAGCTGGGTCTGCGCAAATAAACCTGGTGAGCAAGAAACGAGAGCCTGTCTGGATCGTCCCAGCACAGGCTCTTTGTTCTTCATCACCCGTTCGTCTGTCGTCCCTTCCTCTCTCTGCAGTCAAGCTGGACAGCCTCGGCCGAGGTGTGTCATTCCAAGGCGGCCCGGTGCGGGCCGCGCTGGAATGGCATCGAAGCGGGTGAATCCAGTGGCAACCAATGTGCCCGCGGGACGGGCACCTACACACAACAATGGAGAAAGCCATGAGCATGTTCAACAAAGTCACCAAGACCTTCCAGTGGGGCCAGAACACCGTCACCATCGAGACCGGTGAAGTGGCCCGTCAGGCCACGGGCGCCGTCATCGTCAACATGGACGACACCGTGGTGCTCGCCACGGTCGTGGCCGCCAAGAGCGCCAAGGCCGGCCAGGACTTCTTCCCGCTGACGGTCGACTACCTCGAGAAGACCTACGCTGCCGGCAAGATCCCTGGCAGCTTCTTCAAGCGCGAAGGCCGTCCCAGCGAACTGGAAACCCTGACCTCCCGCCTGATCGACCGTCCCCTGCGCCCGCTGTTCCCGGACGGTTTCTTCAACGAGGTGCAGGTGGTGATCCACGTGCTCTCGCTCAACCCTGAAGTCGCGGCCGACATCCCTGCCATGATCGGCGCCAGCGCCGCGCTGGCTATCTCCGGCGTGCCGTTCAACGGCCCGATCGGTGCGGCTCGCGTCGGCTACATCAACGGCCAGTACGTGCTGAACCCCAGCAAGGCCCAGCTGACCGAGTCCAAGATGGACCTCGTCGTGGCGGGCACGCAGGCGGCGGTGCTGATGGTCGAGTCCGAGGCCCAGCAGCTCAGCGAGGAGGTGATGCTGGGCGGCGTGGTGTTCGGCCACGAGCAGGGCAACATCGCCATCAACGTCATCAACGAACTCGTGCGCGAGGCCGGCAAGCCGGCCTGGGACTGGCAGCCACCCGCCAAGGACGAGGCCTTCATCGCCAAGGTCACTGCCCTGGCCGAGGGCCCGCTGCGTGCCGCCTACCAGATTCGCTCCAAGCAACTGCGCACCCAGGCCACCCGCGAAGCCTACGCCGCGACCAAGGCCGCGCTGGAAGGCGAGGGCGCAGCCTTCGACGAGGTCAAGCTCGACGCGCTGCTGTTCGACATCGAAGCCCGCATCGTGCGTGGCCAGATCCTGTCGGGCGAGCCCCGCATCGATGGCCGTGACACCCGCACCGTGCGCCAGATCGAGATCCGCAACAGCGTGCTGCCGCGTGTCCATGGCTCCAGCCTGTTCACCCGCGGCGAGACGCAGGCGCTGGTCGCCGCCACGCTGGGTACCGACCGTGACGCCCAGAAGATCGACGCCCTGGCCGGCGAGTTCTCCGAGCACTTCATGCTCCACTACAACATGCCCCCCTTCGCCACCGGCGAGACCGGCCGCGTGGGCTCGCCCAAGCGGCGCGAGGTGGGCCACGGCCGCCTGGCCAAGCGCGCCCTGGTGGCCGTGCTGCCCGACCGCGGCGAGTTCCCCTATGCCATGCGCGTGGTCTCCGAGATCACCGAGTCCAACGGCTCCTCGTCGATGGCCTCCGTGTGCGGTGGCTGTCTGGCGCTGATGGACGCCGGCGTGCCCCTGAAGGCTCACGTGGCCGGCATCGCCATGGGCCTGATCAAGGAAGGCAACCGCTTCGCGGTGCTGACCGACATCCTGGGCGACGAGGACCACCTCGGCGACATGGACTTCAAGGTGGCCGGCACCAGCGCCGGCGTGACCGCCCTGCAGATGGACATCAAGATCCAGGGCATCACCAAGGAGATCATGCAGGTCGCCCTGGCGCAGGCCAAGGAAGCGCGCATGCACATCCTGGGCAAGATGCAGGAAGCGCTGGGCGAGGCCAAGCACGACGTGTCCAAGTTCGCGCCGCGCCTGTACACGATGAAGATCAACCCCGAGAAGATCCGCGACGTGATCGGCAAGGGCGGCGCGGTCATCCGCGCCCTGACCGAAGAGACCGGCACGCAGATCAACATCGAGGAAGACGGCACCATCACCATCGCCTCGACCGACGCAGACAAGGCCGCCGAGGCGCGCCGCCGCATCGAGGAGATCACCGCCGAGGTGGAGATCGGCAAGGTCTACGAAGGCCCGGTCACCAAGATCCTCGACTTCGGCGCGCTGGTCAACCTGCTGCCCGGCAAGGACGGCCTGCTGCACATCAGCCAGATCGCCCACCAGCGCGTGGAGAAGGTGTCCGATTTCCTCAAGGAAGGCCAGGTCGTCAAGGTCAAGGTGCTGGAGACCGACGAGAAGGGGCGCGTCAAGCTGTCGATGAAGGCCTTGATCGAGCGCGAGCCCGCTCCCCAGCCGGCAGAGCAGATCTGACATCGACCTGATGGGGACCGAGCACCGGAGCGCAGGGGGTCGTTCGTGCGTGGCCTGCCGGCAGCGGCAGGCCCGTGGCCCGGCCTTCCTGCCATGTTGCCGGAGCCGCAGCCGATGAACGTCATCGAGATCGCTTCCTTCGGGGCTCCCGAGGTCTTGCGGCCAGCCCGGCGCGAGCAACCCGTGCCCGGCGCCGGAGAGCTCCTCATCCGCGTGGCAGCTAGCGGGATCAATCGCCCCGACGTGCTGCAGCGCAAAGGCCGCTACGCCCCGCCTGCCGGCGCGTCCGACATCCCGGGTCTGGAAGTGGCCGGGACGGTCGCCGGCGGTGACGCCGACGCCCTGGCGCGCAGCGGCTGGAAGGTTGGCGACCGCGTCTGCGCGCTGTTGACTGGCGGGGGCTATGCCGAGTACTGCGTGGCCCCGGTGGGGCAGTGCCTGCCGGTGCCTGCGGGTCTGAGCGACGCGGAGGCCGCCAGCCTGCCAGAGAGCTGCTTCACGGTGTGGTCGAACGTGTTCGACCGCGCCCACCTCCAGCCTGGCGAGAGCCTGCTGGTGCATGGCGGCAGCAGCGGCATCGGCGTCATGGCCATCCAGTTGGCCAAGGCGCATGGGGCCAAGGTGCTCGTCACCGTCGGCTCGGATGCCAAGGCGGCCGCCTGCGAGGCCTTGGGGGCCGACCACGCCATCAACTACCGCAGCCATGATTTCGTGGGCGAGGTGGCGCGGCTGACCGCCGGGCTGGGCGTCAACGTCATCCTGGACATGGTGGCGGGCGACTACATCGAGCGCGAACTGCCCTGCCTGGCCGAGGATGGCCGCCTGGTGCTGATCGCGGTGCAGGGCGGTACGAAGGCCACGCTGGATGCGGGCGCCGTGCTGCGCCGCCGCCTGACGGTCACGGGGTCGACCCTGCGTGCCCGCTCCATCGCCTTCAAGGCACGCATCGCCCAGGCCCTGCGCGCCACGGTCTGGCCGTGGTTCGAGGAGGGGCGCGTCAAGCCGGTGCTGTACCGCAGCTTTCCCGCTGCGCAGGCGGCACAGGCCCATGCACTGATGGAGTCCAACCAGCACATCGGCAAGCTGGTGCTGGTCTGGGATGACGCCGCGCGGTCCCCGCACTGAACCGAATCGAATCTGAAGACATACGAAGACAACAGGAGCTATTGAAATGCGTCGTCCCCTGGTGGTGGGTAACTGGAAAATGAATGGCAGCCGTGCGGCCAACAGCGCGCTGCTGGCCGAGCTGCGCCAGGCCGGCGGCCTGGCGGCCGAGCTTGCGGTGTGCCCGCCCGCTGTGTTCCTGGCCGACGCGGCCACGGCCCTCAAGGGCAGCGAGGTGAGCTGGGGTGCGCAGGACTGCTCGGCCCACGAGCCGGGCGCCTACACCGGCGAGATCGCCGCGGTGATGCTGCAGGAGCTGGGCTGCCGCTACGTGATCGTCGGCCATTCCGAGCGCCGCACGCTGCACGGCGAGCCTGATCAGCTGGTGGCCGACAAGGCCAAGGTTGCGCTGGCGCACGGCCTGACGCCGATCGTCTGCGTGGGAGAGACCCTGAGCGAGCGCGAGTCCGGCCAGACCCAGGCGGTCGTCAAGCGCCAGCTCTCGGCCGTGATCCACACGCTGGGCCCCTGCGTCGCCCAGATCGTGGTGGCCTATGAGCCCGTCTGGGCCATCGGCACGGGCCGCACGGCCACGCCTGCTCAGGCGCAGGAGGTGCATGCACTGCTGCGAGCCCAGCTGGCGGCGGCCACGCCGCAGGCCTCGGCCCTGCGCCTGCTGTATGGCGGCAGTGTCAAGCCCGACAACGCCGCCGAGCTGTTCGGCCAGGCAGACATCGATGGCGGGCTGATCGGTGGCGCTTCTTTGAAGGCGGCCGACTTCCTTGCGATCGGCCGCGCTGCCGCCTGACCGGGACTCTCGTCCCTTGACATCCTGGAGTGAGTGAGAAATGAACTGGTTGACGAATTTGATCCTGGTGGTCCAGATCCTGGCCGCGGTGGCCATCGTGGGGCTGGTGCTGGTGCAGCACGGCAAGGGCGCCGACATGGGGGCCTCGTTCGGCAGCGGGGCCTCGGGCAGCCTGTTCGGTGCCACTGGCAGCGCCAACTTCCTGTCGCGTTCCACGGCCGTGTGTGCCGCTGTCTTCTTCGCGTGCACGCTGGCCCTGGCCTACCTGTACGGCAGCCGGCCGGCGGCCGAGGGCGCGGGCAGTGTGCTCGACCGTCCAGCCGAGTCCGCCTCGGCCCCGAAGGCGGCCGACGAGGCAGGCTCCGGTGCGTTGCCGAGCGCAGTCCCGAGCGCTGTGCGGACACCCGCCTCGGAGGCTGCTTCGGGCGCTGCGCCAGTCGTTCCGGCTTCCGCGCCAGCGTCCGGCGCAACGGCCACCCAGTGAACCGCTGTGTTTTTGATGCGCAAAAGGCAGGGTTTTGCCTGAGTTGAGGTTAGAATGGCAGGCTGTTTGAGGGGCAATTCAACGCAGCTTCAAACAGCACTCCCGGGGAGCTATCCCCAGGGTTCCCGTACCGGGCCGACGTGGTGAAATTGGTAGACACGCTATCTTGAGGGGGTAGTGGCGAAAGCTGTGCGAGTTCGAGTCTCGCCGTCGGCACCAAATGCATATTGTTCAAAGGAAAAGGCGCTGCCTGGATCCGGACTTGGTCTGTGAGCCAACCATCCGGCACGCCTTGTCTGCCACGATCACCGAAGAGCCAGCGACCCCATGAACCTCAACGAGTATCTGCCCATCATTCTCTTCATCTTGGTGGGTGTGGCGGTGGGGGTGGCGCCTCAGGTGATCGGTTTCGTGATGGGCCCGCGGCGTCCGGATGCGGCCAAGAATTCGCCTTACGAGTGCGGCTTCGAAGCCTTCGAGGATGCCCGCATGAAGTTCGACGTGCGCTACTACCTGGTGGCGATTCTCTTCATCCTCTTCGACCTCGAGATCGCGTTCCTGTTTCCCTGGGCCGTCTCGCTGAAGGAGATCGGGCATGTCGGCTTCTGGGCCATGATGATGTTTCTGGGCATCCTCGTCGTGGGGTTCGTCTACGAGTGGAAAAAGGGTGCCCTGGATTGGGAATGAGGTGACAGCATGGGCATTGAAGGCGTTTTGAAAGAAGGGTTCGTCACCACCAGCCTGGACGCGGTCATCAACTGGTCCAAGACGGGCTCGCTGTGGCCCATGACCTTCGGGCTGGCCTGCTGCGCGGTCGAGATGATGCACGCGGGCGCGGCCCGCTACGACATCGACCGCTTCGGCATGCTGTTCCGGCCGAGCCCGCGGCAGAGTGACCTGATGATCGTCGCTGGCACCTTGTGCAACAAGATGGCCCCGGCCCTGCGCAAGGTCTACGACCAGATGGCCGAGCCGCGCTGGGTGCTCAGCATGGGCTCCTGCGCCAACGGCGGCGGCTACTACCACTACAGCTATTCCGTCGTACGCGGCTGCGACCGCATCGTGCCGGTCGACGTCTACGTGCCAGGCTGCCCGCCCACGGCGGAGGCCCTGCTGTACGGCGTCCTGCAACTGCAGGCCAAGATCCGCAGAGAAAACACCATCGCCCGCTGACGGCCGAGTGCGGCAACCATCCATGAGCAGACTTCACAAGCTTCAAACAGCACTTGAATCGGTCCTGGGCGACCGCCTCGCCAGCCTGCGCACCGACCGCGGCGAGATCACCATCACCGTGCGCGCGGCCGACTACGCCGAGGTGGCGCGCACCCTGCGCGACCACGCCGAGCTGAAGTTCGAGCAGCTCATCGACCTGTGCGGCCTCGACTACGCCAGCTACAAGGACCAGCCCTGGGAAGGCCCGCGCTTCTGCGTGGCCTCGCACCTGCTGTCGGTGTCGCTCAACTGGCGCCTGCGCCTGAAGGTCTTCTGTCCCGACGATGACCTGCCGATGGTGGCTTCGGTCAACGAGATCTGGAGTTCGGCCAACTGGTTCGAGCGCGAGGCCTTCGACCTCTTCGGCATCATCTTCGAGGGCCACCAGGACCTGCGCCGCATCCTCACCGACTACGGCTTCATCGGCCACCCCTTCCGCAAGGACTTCCCCACCTCGGGCCACGTCGAGATGCGCTACGACCCCGAGCAGAAGCGGGTGATCTACCAGCCGGTGACCATCGAGCCGCGCGAGATCACGCCGCGCATCATCCGCGAAGACAACTACGGGGGCCTGCACTGAGCCTGCACCCGACGATGTGCCATACCCGATCCGCTTGAAACGCCATGGCTGAAATCAAGAACTACACCCTCAACTTCGGCCCCCAGCACCCGGCCGCGCACGGCGTGTTGCGCCTGGTGCTGGAGCTGGACGGCGAGGTGATCCAGCGCGCCGACCCGCACATCGGGCTGCTGCACCGTGCCACCGAGAAGCTGGCCGAGAGCAAGACCTTCATCCAGTCGCTGCCCTACATGGACCGGCTGGACTACGTCTCGATGATGTGCAACGAGCACGCCTACTGCCTGGCCATCGAGAAGCTGCTCGGCGTGGATGTGCCCGAGCGCGCGCAGTACATCCGCGTGATGTTCAGCGAGATCACCCGGCTGCTGAACCACCTGCTGTGGCTGGGCTGCCACGGGCTGGACTGCGGCGCGATGAACATCTTCATCTACTGCTTCCGCGAGCGTGAAGACCTCTTCGACATGTACGAGGCCGTCTCCGGCGCGCGCATGCACGCGGCCTACTTCCGGCCCGGCGGCGTCTACCGCGACCTGCCCGACAGCATGCCGCAGTACAAGGCCTCCAAGGTGCGCAACGCCAAGACCATGGCGAAGCTCAACGAGAACCGCCAGGGCTCGCTGCTCGACTTCATCGACGACTTCACGCAGCGCTTCCCGAAGTACATGGACGAGTACGAGACGCTGCTCACCGACAACCGCATCTGGAAGCAGCGCACGGTGGGCATCGGCGTGGTCTCGCCCGAGCGGGCCCTGAACCTGGGCTTCACCGGCCCGATGCTGCGTGGCTCGGGCATCGCCTGGGACCTGCGCAAGAACCAGCCCTACGACGTCTACGCCAAGATGGACTTCGACGTGCCGGTCGGCGTCAACGGCGACACCTACGACCGCTACCTGGTGCGCCTCGAGGAGATGCGCCAGTCCAACCGCATCATCAAGCAGTGCGTGGACTGGCTGCGCGCCAACCCGGGGCCCGTCATCACCAGTAACCACAAGGTGGCGCCGCCCTCGCGCGTGGAGATGAAGAGCAGCATGGAGGAACTGATCCACCACTTCAAGCTCTTCACCGAAGGCTTCCGCGTGCCCGAGGGCGAGGCCTACGCCGCGGTCGAGCACCCGAAGGGGGAGTTCGGCATCTACATCGTCAGCGACGGCGCCAACAAGCCCTACCGCCTGAAGATTCGCGCGCCCGGGTTCGTCCACCTGGCGGCGCTGGACGAGATGGCCCGCGGCCACATGATCGCCGACGCGGTCGCCGTGATCGGCACCATGGACATCGTGTTTGGGGAGATTGACCGGTGAGTGCGCCCATGACCGTGATTTCCGAGGCTACCCGCGCCCGTTTCGACCGCGAGGTCGCCAAGTACCCGCCCGAGCAGAAGCAGTCGGCCGTGATGGCCTGCCTGTCGATCGTGCAGCAGGAGCAAGGCTTCGTCTCGCCCGAGAGCGAGCACCTGATCGCCGAGTACCTGGGCATGCCGCAGATCGCCGTGCACGAGGTCACGACCTTCTACAACATGTACAACCAGCAGCCGCTGGGGCAGTTCAAGCTCAACGTCTGCACCAACCTGCCGTGCCAGCTGCGCGACGGGCAGAAGGCGCTGGAGCACGTGTGCCGCAAGCTCGGCGTGGAGGAGGGCGGCACCACGCCCGACGGCCGCATCACCGTGCAGAAGAGCGAGTGCCTCGGTGCCTGCGCCGACGCCCCTGTGCTGCTGGTGAACGACCGGCAGATGTGCAGCTTCATGAGCAACGAACGGCTCGACGAACTGATCGAACTGCTCAAGCGCCAGCCGGCGCCTTCCCGCTGACCCCACCCGCCAGTCAAGCAAGCAAGCAAGGTTCATTTCATCCATGCTCGATCTTTCGATGTTTCAAGCCACGGGGCAGCAGACCTGTTTCCACGGTCGCCACATCAAGCCCCAGATCTACGCCGATCTGAACGGCAGCAACTGGCGCCTGCAGGACTACCTGAGCCGTGGCGGCTACCAGGCCCTGAAGAAAATCCTCGGCCTGGACGGCGGCCCGGGCATGACGCCCGAGCAGGTGATCGCCGAGGTCAAGACCTCCGCACTGCGCGGCCGTGGTGGTGCTGGTTTCCCCACCGGCCTGAAGTGGAGCTTCATGCCGCGCCAGTTCCCCGGCGCCAAGTACCTGGTGTGCAACTCCGACGAGGGCGAGCCCGGCACCTGCAAGGACCGCGACATCCTCATGCACAACCCGCACATCGTCATCGAGGGCATGGCGATCGCGGCCTATGCGATGGGCATCGGTACGGGCTACAACTACATCCACGGCGAGATCTTCCAGGTCTACGAGCGCTTCGAGGCAGCCCTGGAAGAGGCGCGCGCCGCCGGCTTCCTGGGCAACAACATCCAGGGCTCGAACTTCAGCTTCCAGCTGCATGCCGCGCATGGCTTTGGCGCCTACATCTGCGGCGAGGAGACCGCACTGCTCGAGTCGCTCGAGGGCAAGAAGGGCCAGCCGCGCTTCAAGCCCCCGTTCCCGGCCAGCTACGGCCTGTACGGCAAGCCGACCACCATCAACAACACCGAGACCTTCGCCGCGGTGCCCTGGATCATCCGCAACGGCGGCCAGGCCTACCTGGAGGCCGGCAAGCCCAACAACGGCGGCACCAAGATCTACTCGGTCTCGGGCGACGTCGAGCGTCCCGGCAACTACGAGATCCCGCTGGGCACGCCGTTCCCGGTGCTGCTCGAGCTGGCCGGTGGCGTGCGCAAGGGGCGCCGGCTCAAGGCCGTGATCCCGGGCGGCTCCTCGGCGCCGGTGCTGCCGGCGTCGGTCATGCTCGAGTGCACGATGGACTACGACAGCATCGCCAAGGCCGGCTCCATGCTGGGCTCGGGCGCCGTGATCGTCATGGACGACTCGCGCTGCATGGTCAAGAGCCTGCTGCGCCTGTCCTACTTCTACATGCACGAGAGCTGCGGCCAGTGCACGCCCTGCCGCGAAGGCACGGGCTGGCTGTACCGCCTGGTGGAGCGCATCGCCCACGGCAAAGGCCGCCCGGAGGACATCGACCTGTTGAACTCGGTGGCCGACAACATCCAGGGCCGCACCATCTGCGCGCTGGGCGACGCCGCGGCCATGCCGGTGCGCGCCATGATCAAGCACTTCCGCGACGAGTTCGTGCACCTGATCGAGCACAAGGCGCCGCTGGTGGCGGAGGCGGCATGACGAAGAAGGGTCCGCGGCGCAACGCCCGTGCAAGCGTGCTCTCCCATTTTTTGCGGCCGCTGAGCGGCCAGGCTCACCATGATTGAAATTGAACTGGACGGCAAGAAGGTCGAGGTGCTCGAAGGCAGCATGGTGATGCATGCGGCCGAGAAGGCCGGCACCTACATCCCGCATTTCTGCTACCACAAGAAGCTGTCGATCGCGGCCAACTGCCGCATGTGCCTGGTGG
>CBINPE010000077.1:0-22740 GCA_966252435.1 uncultured Burkholderiales bacterium
CCCTCGCCCTCGCCCACCGCGCCGAGTCCGAGTCCCGCCCCAGCCCCTGCACCCAGTTACGGCAGCACGGGCCGCCGTCCTGCGGACAGTGCGCGGCTGCTGGGCATGAACATCGGGGCGAAGAACTACTACGAGGCGGCCTACCAGGAAGCCCTGGCCCGCCTGGACATCGTGGTGCTCGGCTTCTACCCGGGCTGGCGCGGCGATCGTGCCGGCGAAGTCATCCGGCAGGCCGTCCAGGCGATCAAGTCGCACAACCCGAAGGTGCTCGTCGGCCAGTACACCATCCTCAACGAGTCGGCCAACACGACCACCTCGACCGAGCACGCCGTCATCGACAAGCTGAACGCCGAGAACTGGTGGCTGCGCAATGCCGCAGGCCAGCTGGTGCAGTGGACGAGCCAGTACGGCGCCTACGACATCAACTTCACGGACTACACCCGCGCCGACAGCCAGGGAAACCGCTTCCCCGAGTGGTACGCCCAGTGGGCGCACCAGCACTACTTCGAGCCCGTGCCCGAGTTCGACTTCCGCTATTTCGACAACGTGATGCAAAAGCCCCTGGTGGCGCGGGCCGACTGGAAGCTCACGGGCACCGACCAGGCGAACACCGACCCCGCGGTGGCCACCGCCTACCGCCGCGGCGAGCTGGCCACGATGCGCAAGGCGCGCGAACTGGCCCCCGCGCACAAGTTCCAGATGGCCAACATCGAGAACGCCGACGATGCCGACTACAGCGGCCAGTGGAGTGCTGCATTCCTGGAGGGCCTGATCGGCAAGAGCTGGTCGATCGAGACCTGGGCCGGCTGGGAAGCGATGATGCGGCGCTACAAGACGGTCTACGACAACCTCACCGGCGCCCGTGTCGTGGGCTTCAATGCCTGGGGCGCCCAGGGCGACTACCGCGCCCTGCGCTACGGGCTGGCCTCGGCCCTGATGGGCAATGGGTACTACAGCCACACGCTGAACGAGCTGGGCTACAGCACGGTGCCCTGGTTCGACGAGTACGAGGTTCCCTTGGGTGCTGCCGTCGACCCCTGGCCCACCGCGGCCTGGCAGAACGGTGTCTGGAAACGTCGCTACCAGAAAGCACTCGTGCTCGTGAACCCCAACGCCGACGCGCGCACCGTGGACGTGGGCGAAGGCTGGCAGCGCTTCCGCGGCCAGCAGGCCCCAAGCATCAACTCGGGCACCCCCGCGCGCAGCCTGACGCTGGGCCCGAAGGACGGCCTGATCCTCGTGCCGCGCTGAATCTCACTCCCGCGACGCCGCCCACGTCCCCAGCCCATCGCGGCGCAGGCAGGCGGCCAGCGCAAGTTCCAGCTGCGCCCCGGCCAGGAGGTCCTGCTCGCTGGTCTCATGGTGGACCGTGGCCAGCGTCTGCGCCACGCTGTCCTGCGCGCCGTGCAACTGGGCCACCCGCAGCGCCAGCTGGTCGGTCTCCTGCGGGCGCAGCCCCGTGAAGGCCTGTCGCAGGTCGGGCAGGTGGGCGATGAAGGACGCTTCGTCCCAGTCCCGCACCAGGGCGTCCAGTCCTTCGACCAACTCAGGCAGCCGCGTCAGCAGCTCAGGGGCCGCGGCCATCAGGCCCTTCAGGAAACGCACCGCCTCGCGCGGCTCGGCGCCGGGCCCGAAGCGGCACGCCACCAGGCGGACCAGCGTGATCTCATCCCAGTGTCCGTCGAGGTAGAGCAAGGCCGCCGCAGCACCCGCCACGCCGGGCGGCACGCCCGCCCCCGTCGCGAAGCGGTCCAGCTGCGCGTGCAGCAAGGCCAGGTCAACCGCCTGCGCCGCTGCCTCTCCCCCTGCCTCCGGCTCCAGCCCGGCGAGCAACCGGCCCAGCTCGCGCAGCGAGAGCAGTTGCTGGACGGCCCCAGCCTCTGCATTCTCATCGCCAGCGGCCAGGTTCGGCAGCAGGTACAGCGCCGCCGGCCAGACCCGCGCCAGCAGCCGGCCCAGCTGCGGATGCCCCTGCACGCCGAGCGGCTCGCGGGCGCGCCACAGTGTGACCAGGCGGTGCCCGCAGCCCACCACGGAGCCCAGGTCGGCATCCTCGTCCAGGTGGTCCGACAGCATGGCCAGCAGCTCCGGCAGGCGCGACTGCAGGCCCAGCAGGCAGGCACGCAGCAACAGCATCACGGCTGCGCTGGCGCTGCGCCCGCGCCCCTGCTCGGCCAGCGCCAGCTCCTCGCGCCGCAACCGTGCCAGGCAGACGGCCTCGACGCTGCTGCCTTGCTCGGCCAGCTCGATCAACCGCGCCTCGACCAGCGGCGACCACGCCACCCGCCACTCCTCGAACAACAGGTGCAACCGACTGTTGCCGAGGAAATCCGGACCCGCCAGCCACGTGCCCAGCCCTGCCTCCAGGTAGGCCATGGCATGGAAGAAACGGCTGCGCTCGCGATGGACGGGCTTGCGGTACAGGTCGAGCCGCGCGACGCGGGCCGTGCTGTCATCCAGGCGCACGCCCGCGGCGCGAGCCAGCCGGCGGGCGTCCTCGATCAGCGGCGGAGAACCCGCGGAAGGCGGCACGTCGCCGATGCGCGTGCCGCTCAGGAACTGCCGCAGGTCGCTCGTGAAGCCGTGGCGTCCCTCGTCGATCGCCCCCTTGACGAAGCAGGAGCGGATGGCATCGATCAGGTCCTGCCGGCCCGGCCCTGCGTTGCCCCGCAGCGCAGCCAGGCGCATGGCCTGCAGCGCCGCGGCCTGCACGCCGGCGGTGGAGACGGCGTCCACCTGGTCTTGCGCGCGCGTCTGGCGGGCAAAGCGCGTCAGGCAGGCCAGCGCCACGGCGGCCAGGGCTTCGCTGCCCTCGCCCGCCGCCCAGCGTTCCCACAGCTGCTGGTAATACCCGGGCGAAGGCATGCCCGCGGCATAGCCGTTCAGGGCATCGAGCCGCTCGAAGCTGTAGCGGATCAGCCAGGCCTGCGGGGCGGTGGCCGAGGCCGCCGGCTTCGCACGCGGCCGTGCCGGGCCTGTGCTGGCATCGCGCCAGCGCTCGACCAGCTCCGGCGTGTGGAAGCCCCCCGTCACGACGACGATGGGGCCTTGGACCTGCGCCCGCCAGCGGCGGATGTGCCCGGCCATGTGCCGCTCACGCGGCAGGCTCAGCTCGGCCTCCAGCACCTGGGGCTCGTAGTCCAGGCGCGCCATGGCGCACCAGCTGAACACGTCACCGAAGAAGGTGCGCCAGTCGGCATGCCCGGCGGGACGCAGCTCGAACAGCCGCTCCCACAGTTCATGGTGGTCGACGCAGCCGGCCTGGCGGGCCATGGCGGCCAGGTAGCGGCTGTGCGCGAAGTGGCGCTCTTCCATCTGGCTGCGTGCGCCGTCGTCGGGCGGCAGCTCCGCATCCCAGGCCTTGTCCCGCCAAGGCAGGTCGATCCAGGCCACCTGCGCGCCCAGCGCCGCCCCCTCGCGCACCGCGATCCATTCCGGGCTGTAATCGCAGAAGGGATAGAACGAGGTGCGCGTCTGCACGCCGGGCTTGCCGGCGGCGCGTCCCTCGGCGTCGTCCATCTCGCCGTCGACCTGGAGGGCTTCCTCAGGTGGTGCCTCACGCTGGGCCTGGCACAGGAAGGCCACTGGCGCGCGGGTCTGCGCGTCCTGCAGCAGGGGCAGCAGGGGATCGAGGTCATCCGGCCCCTCGATCAGCACGACTGCCGGCCGCACCTCGCGCAGCAGGTGGCGCAGCGCCAGCGCGCAGGCCGGGCTGTGGTGGCGCACCGGCACGAAGTACAGGCCTTCCTCGCCGAACAGCCTGGCGCGGGCTACCTGGACAGCCTCGGGCAGGCCGGTGCCGGTCGCGGGAACGGGGTTCATCTCACTGCCACAGCGCACGCGCCGCGTCATGGAACGCCTTCCACTGCGCATCCCGCTTGCCGCGCTCACGCACCACCGTGTCGAAATAGTGGCGCACGCGCTTGGCATCGTCCTGGCCGTCCTTGAGCACCACGCCCTGCAGCTGGCCGGCGATTTCGTGGGCGGTCAGCCGGCCCTGGTTGAAGTGGCGGGCCTGCAGCGCCGCCGCATAGGCCACGTTGACGGCCTCGGCGGTCGACATCACGGCATCCAGCCCCTTGATCGCCGTCCCGTCCTGCGTCTGGCCGGCCCGCAGTTCCTGGAATGTGGTGACCAGCAGGCCGATGACGTCGCGCGGCACCTCGACGGGGGCCTCGTCGTCGGCCAGCTCGCGCTGCAGCTGGGCCGTGATCAGCTCGACCTCGAAGGCATGGTCACGGATCGGCCGCACGGTCTCGAAATTGAAGCGCCGCTTCAAGGCGGAGGACATCTCGTGCACACCGCGGTCGCGCAGGTTGGCCGTGGCGATGAGGTTGAAGCCGCGCTGCGCGAAAAGCCGGGCCTCGTCGCCCAGTTCGGGGACCATCAGCTGCTTGTCACTCATCAGCGAGATCAGCACGTCCTGGATCTCGGGCGGGCAGCGGGTGATCTCCTCGAAGCGCACCAGCTTGCCGGCCCGCATCGCCTGGTAGATGGGCGAAGGCACGAGCGCACGCGGGCTGGGACCCTCGGCCAGCAGCAGCGCGTAGTTCCAGCTGTACTTGATGTGGTCCTCGGTGGTGCCGGCCGTGCCCTGCACCGTCAGGCCTGAGTCGCCGCTGATGGCCGCGGCGAGCAGTTCGGACAGCAGGGATTTCGCGGTGCCCGGCTCGCCGACGAGCATCAGTCCCTGGTGCCCCATCAGGGTGACGATGGCCCGGTCGACCAGCGGATCGTCGCCATAGAACTTGCGGCTGACCTTCAGCTGCTCATCGCCGAGGATAAAGCGCCGCACCGCCCGCGGCGACAGGCGCCAGCCGGCGGGGCGCGGGTCGGTGTCGGCGGCGGCCAGCCGGGCGAGTTCGTCGGCGTGCCGCTGCTCGGGCGCCAGACGCACGGCCCTGGCGGTGGAAGCTGGCGGCGCCAGCGCGGGTGAGGAGGCATTGCTCATGGGTGTCGGCGTGTCTGAGTCTGTGGATGTAGTCGCCGCGGTCGGCGAAAGGCGTGGAGAAGAAACAGGTGGCGAACCGCGAAGGCTGCGCCCCCATCCCAAGCTTCCCCCAGCGGGGGAAGGGGCGAACTCCCTCCCCCGCTAAGGGAGGGCGGGGGTGGGGGCTGCGGCGCACCGCGTGCCAATCCCCCCGCACTGGACGCTGTTGCCTGAGAGGTATCGCAGCGTGCGAAGGCAGTGAGCGTGCGCGAGACAGGACGCAGCCGCCTCACCACGGCATCTTCTCCTCCCACGCCGGGTCGAAGCCCGCGCAGGCCTCGGCCACGGCCAGGTAGTCGGCATAGGCCTCCGCCAGCAGCACCGGCGGCACGCCGGCCAGCGGCAGCGCGCAGTCGGACCAGCGGTTCGCGCGGGCATCCTCGAACTTCAGGACGGTCAGCGCGGCGGGCACGTTCTCCTCCGGCAGCGTGTTGCCCGAGAACTCGATCACCACCCGCACGCCGACGCTCGCGTAGTCCTTGGTGTAGCAGTAGAAGAAGCCCCCGTCCTCGGCCTGTGCCCGCTGGTAGCCGAGCTTGGTGAAGGCGCCACGCAGGGTGAAGCTGTCGCTGACCCAGCCACGCCGGTCGGCGATCTCGGTCACGTCCCGGCCCTGGGCATCCTTGAACGCCAGCGCCGGCGGCTGGCGCGTCATCTGCGGGAACAGCGGCGCCACCTTGTAGTCCTTGAAGTGCCGCACCCAGGCCTGCGCCGTCCCGGCGTCGACCAGCGAGGCATGCGCCAGCCGCAGCGTGGCGCCGTCGGTCAGTTCGACCTCCTCGTCCTGGGCGTCGATCAGGCTGCCGTCCTCGGTCGGCCTGAACAGCCGCTGCACGGCCTGCGTGCCCTCGCCCACCGTTTCCGCCCAGACCAGGCGCTGCACCAGCCGCCCGACGATGGGATGCGCGTGCAGGTAGTCGCGCCACTCCGCCACTGGCCAGACCCGCCCGACGCACATCGCCTCGGCCAGGCGCGCGGTCTGCAGGTCGATCACCTGCTTGAGCTCCTTCTTGCTGGTCGACAGCTGCGACTTGGCCTCCTTGACGAGGGCCGGGTCGTCGCTCTGGCGCGGCTCGGGCAGCGCCTTGACCACCTTGCCCTCCGGGTTGCGCAGCTCGGGCTTCATGGCCGCGTCGAGCACCACGGTGAACACCCGCTCGCCGTACGTCAAGGTCAGGGTGCCGGTGTCATCCAGGCCGGCGGTCGGGATGGTGCGGTCGGCCAGCTGCTCCTGCGTCCACTGGTTGCGCTGCGCGATCTCCTGGACCAGCCAGCGCGCCGTCTCCTGCACGGAGGCCGTGCGGTAGCGGCGCGAGACGCCCAGCAGCAGCTGGATCACCACCGGGTCATTGCCGGCGGCCAGGCCGGCGAGCATGGCCTCGATCTGGGCGCGACGCTGGTAGTGGTCGCGCATGTACTGCTGAAGCTGCGTGACGCCCACATGGCCCGGCGCGAAGGCGGTCAGCGCGAGCAGGCCCTTCTCGCCGATGGCGCTGCCGAGGTATTCGCTCATCTTCTCGCGCTTGCACTCTTCGAACACCTGCTCCTGCGTCTTGCGGTAGTTGGCCTCGTAGTAGACCTTGTACTCGGGCTTGGCGCTCTCGTAGCTGCTCTGGTAGGACTGCCAGCGCCCTGGCGCGTGCGCCTGGGCGTAGGCGATGCCCTCCTCCAGCGGGGGATGGCGGGTGTCCTGCGCGATGAACTGCTGCAGCACGCACTGGCCCAAGGCCTGGCGGCTGGGCGCGTCGAGCAGGCCCAGGTAGCGCGTCAGCAGGGCATTGCCGCCCGGCTCCTTGAGCTTGCAGGCCAGCACCACCCACCAACGGATGATCTCGGGCTCGACCGCCCCGCCCCCGTCCTGCCAGCGGCACGCCGGCAGCGCCTCGAAGGCGAACCAGGCCAGGCCGGCCGGCGGCTTGGCTTTCAGGCCCTTCTTCGCCTCGGCCAGCAGCGTGGCCGGCGCCAGGCGCTGCGAGATGTCGTCGCCCAGCGCCTCCAGCGCCGTCAGCAGGGCCGCCCGCACCGTCTCGCGGGTCTCCTTGTCCAGGGCGCGCGTCAGCGCGGGGATGGCGCTCGCATCGTGCAGGTCGGCCAGCCACCGGGCCGCCTCGATGCGGACCTCGCCCTTGGAATGCCCCAACGACTCGGCCACCCGCCGGCCAAGGTCGGGCAGCCGGGACAGCGCCTTCTGCGCCGCGGCCCGGTGGGTCTTGCCTTCGCCCAGCGCCAGCTCCATCACTCGCGGCAGCCAGCGGGCCTGCACCACGGGGAAGGTCTGCAGGGTGCGCAGCGTGGCGTCGAGCTGGAAGTCGCGCCAGCGGTCGCGGGGATGCGGCGGAGCGGCCAGTCCCAACCCTTCGTCGATGAACTCAGGATGTTCCGCAAAAAACGGCCAGACGCATTCCGGCGGCAGCACGTCGGCCGCGCCCGGCGTGCTCCAGTAGGGCTGCAGGGCGGCACTGGCGACCTCCACGATGTCGCGCTTCGATCGCTGCACCAGCTCCGCGAGCGCACGCAGGTCGACGCTGCCCGGGGGCTGGCGACGCAGCCATTGGTGAAAGGCGTTGTCGCACCAGAAGCTGCGCCACGAAGAGACCAGCCACAGCCAGCGGATCAGGTGCATGGGCCCGAAGGAAGGCAGCGACATCAGCTTGTTGCCGTGGGTGACCACCTGCGTCAGCGACCGAGCCATCTCCGACTCCTTCTTGCCCAGGGGCTCGCCATTGAGCACCTGGAGGATCCGGCGCAGGTCGGCCTCGCCGTGCTCGCGCAGGCGCTCGTGGGCCTGCTGCGCCCAGGTGTAGCTGCGCTTCCTGGCCTTGTTCTCCTCGATCTCCTTCTCGGCCGCCTGGCGGGCCCGCTCGGTCACCTCCTCGAGACTGGCCTTCAACACGACCAGCGCCTCGTCGCCCAGCGGGACTTCAGCGAAGGGCTGCCAGGGTGGTGGCTCGGGCAACTCGACCGCGGTGGCGTCGCCTGCGGCGTCGAGCCGCGTCAAGGCGCTGCGGATCACCTGCTGCACCGACTTGCTGGTCTCGCGCGCCAGCGCCCCATCCAGCAGGGCCCGCACCTGCCCGCCGGCCAGACGCGCCAGCAGGTCGGCGGCCTGGGTGCGCTCGGTGGGCGAACCCTGCTCGAGCAGCGCGCCGAGCAGTGCCTGGCGGCGTGTGGCCTCGATGCCCTCCAGGTGAGGCGTGGCCTGCACACGCACCGTCTTGCTGGCATCCACGGCCAGGCGCACGAACAAGGCGTCGAAATCGTTGAGCAAAGCCTTGTCGCTGCCCAGGCGCTGCGCCAGCACCAGCCGCCCCTCGGCCGACAGCCTACCCGGCAGCGCCTCGCTGGCTTCGCGGTGCGCCCGCATGAACTCGGCCACGACGGCGGGCTGCACGAGGATCTGGAGATGGCGGTGGCAGTAGGACAGCAGCCCCTTGCGCTCGAACACCATCGTCAGCGCCAGCGTCGGGTCGAGCCCTTCGACGGCCAGCAGCTGGGCGATCAGCTCGATGGTCCAGGCCGGGCGCAGCTTGTCGGCGTGCTCGTCCAGGTGGTAGGTGTCGAAGCTCCTGAACACCGCGTCGTTGACCAGGTACTGCAGCCAATCGGGCACCGGCGCGCCAGGGCGGTCCAGCGACTGGCCCGCATCAGCGGCCGCGAACAGCTTGCCCAGCCGCACCAGCGCCGCCAGGGGCGGCCCTTCCACCGGGATGCCCTTGTAGAACGCCGCGCGCAGCTTCGCGGCCTGGCTGATCCGCTTCTCCAGGTCCTTGCCGCCGTTGAGGCGCCGGCCGGTGTGGTACCGGAGGCTGCCGGGCTCACCCAGCAGCAGCCCGGGCTCGCGAGCCTGCGCCGCCTGCAGGTCGATCAGCACGCTCTCCTGGGCGCCGTCGGCCACGAAGGCCAGCGCCCTGGCGGGCAGCTCGCCCCCGGCCTCGCCCAGGGGCTCGAAGGCGCCCTTCAGTTGATCGCGCTGCGCGCTGCTCAGGCCAGCGCCGTCGGATGCCGTGCCCTTCACGGCGCCCAGGATCTTGTCAAGAATGCCCACACTGCTTCTCCATCAAAGTCATCAATTCATCGTCCCTGGCCTCAGGCGGTGCCTGCCTGCAGGCTGTCCAGTTCCAGGGACCACTCGCACAGCAGGCTCAGCCGCAGCACCCCTTGCGCGCTGGGTGCACGGAGGTGGGCCTGCACGGCCTCGGCCAGGGTGGCCAGGCCCACCGAAGCCAGGAGTTCCTGCGCCGCCTGCAGACGCTGCGCTTGGGACGGCGTGAGCGGCATGCGCCCGGTGGCCGCCTGCTCCTCCAGCACCGCCGCCACCGGCGCCAGCAGCCGCCCCGCCAGCGAGGCGGGCACCAGGCTCGGCAGTGCCGATGGCTGCAGCTTCTGGCGCGCCTCGAACAGACGCAGGATGCGCCCGCCCAGCGAGGTCGGCCGCTGCGCCTCCTCGGCGAAGTCCAGCGCGATGGGCTGCAGCCGGCCCTGGGCGTTCTCGCTGAGCACTGCCAGCGGGACCAGCAAGGTGCTGGCTGCGCCGCGCTCCACGCGCACCAGCACCGCATGCACGGCCGCGCGGCGTGCCGTCAGGCGCACCAGGTTCTCGGCCCGGCGCTGCGTGTCGGGACCGACCGGAATCACCGGCGCCAGCCAGCGGCCGGCGGCGTCCTGCAAGGGCCAGGCGAGTTGCTGGCTGGCCTCGTCGAGCACGGGCTCGCGCGTGCCCGCCGGCCTCAGCAACACGGTGTCCAGCGGCTCGCCGGCCAGGCCGGTCGCCTGACGCAGCATCGCTTCGAGTTCCTGCCAGTCGCCGCACCCCAGCGTCTGCACGCGGGGATCGTCCGCGGCCCAGGCCGGCCCCGCCTGGGCCCGCGTCGCGCCACCAGGCGCGATGCGCCCATTCTCAGCAAGACGAGGCTGGCTCAGCGTCAGCGTGCCTTCGCACAGGCGCTGCGCCGTGCCCGCGCCGGGCCACCAGGCCTGCGACACCCAGGCACTGCGTGGGTTGAACGAGGTGTCGCTGCCGTCGGGGCGCGCCAGCGCGGCCTGCAGCAGCCGGCCGTGCTGCACGTCCCAGAACGCCAGCGTCAGGCCGCGCGCGCCGCCGCGGGTCTGCCACCAGTGACCGCCCAGCGGCAGCAGCGCCAACGTCGCGTCCGCGTCGAAGTCCCGCCGCACGCGGCCCCGCAGACCGCCCGCCAGCGCACCCTGCGCGCCGCTCAGCGCGACGCACAGGGCGTGGATGCGCGCCATCTCCGCCAGGGCGTCGCGCTCCTGCGCGCGGTGGTCGCGCCGCACCAGCAGCTCGACCGTGCCGCCCAGGTTGCGCAGCAGGGCGGCCAGGCGCGGCAGGCCCTCGCCGCGCGCCGACATGTTCAGCGCCAGCAGGCGCGCCGAGGTCAGTTCGCTGACGTGCGACAGCCCGCCTGCCAGCAGCTCCTGCAGCGTCGCCTGGACCTGCTGGAGGAAGGCGCGCTCACGCTCGCTCAGGCCCGCCTCGCCCGGCTGCGGCGCCGTGACGGCCTGGACCCCCGCGGGCCAGGCCAGCGGCTGCCCCTGTTGCGCACGCAAGGCAGCGATCGCGATCAGGTGCACGGCCTTGCACTGCGCCGCCGGCACCTCGGAGACCATGCCCGCGAAGCCCGCGCCTGCCACCCAGCGGCAGGTCTGGCCCAGCTCCGGCAGCGTCATCACCAGCGTGGCGCCCTGCACCTGCCAGTCGACCTGGGTCACCGGCGTGCCGGCGGCTCGCCGCACCGCGGCCGCGCCGGCGGCCTTGAACAGCGCGGCAGGCGCCAGGGCCAGGACCTCGGCCAACGGATCGCCCGGGCCGGCGGGTGGGGCCCCACCCCCGTCCGCTTCGGCACCCGAAAGGCCCTCCACGGGCGCAGGGTTGGAGTGGGTGCCCGCGGCTCCGCCATCCGCCTCGCCCTCTTCCACTGCGCCGCCCCCCGCCCGCAGCCACAATGCCGCCCCCAGGATGTGCTTGCAGATGCCCGGTGCGGGGCAGTCGCAGCGGGCCTGCTGCGGCCCGCGGGCATCCAGCGTCACCCGCTGGCCGTCGGCCGACACAACGCCACCCGCCTGCCCGCGCTCGACCCAGGCGAGCTTGCCCGCCTCCACATCCTTGAGCGCGCGGCGCAGCAGGCCGGCATTGGCCAGCGCGGTCAGGGTGTCGTCGTCGTAGGCGCGGTAGGCCTGCGTCCAGTCCATCAGCCCATCACCTCCGCCAGCCACTGCGCGAAATGCGTGGGCGTCAGTGCCGCCACCTGCATTCCCTTGTTAGCCAGGCGCTGCGCCATCTGCCGGTCGTAGACAGGCCTGGCTTCGCTGTCGAGCGCGGCCAGCCCGAGCAAGGTGACACGCGCCTGGGCCAGGCGCTGGACGGCCGCCAGCAGGGCTGCGGGCGCCGCGCCCTCCTCGAAGTCGCTGATCAGCGCGAACACCGTGCGGCGCGGATCACTGACCAGCGTCTCGCAGTAGCGCACGGCGCGGCCGATGTCGGTGCCCCCGCCGAGCTGCACCGTCAGCAGCACCTCGACCGGATCGTGCGCCAGGTGCGTCAGGTCGACCACGTTGGTGTCGAACACCACCAGCTTCACCCGCACCGCGGGCAGCGCGCTCATGATGCCCGCGATCACCGCGCTGTAGATCACGGAATCGAGCATGGAGCCGCTCTGGTCGACGCACAGGACCACGTCCCAGGGCAGGTGGCGCTTGGTGCGCGCGTTGAAGAGTGGCCGCTCGATCACCAGCCGGTCACTGTCGCGGTCATAGTGTCTGAGGTTGGCCGCGATGGTGGCGCGCGCGTCGAAATTCTGGGCGCTCCTGACCTGGGAGCGACGCAAGCGGTTGCGCCGCCCGGTCAGCGCGTTGACGAACTCGTTCTTCAGCTTGCGGGTGATCTCGTCCACCGTCTTGGCGATGACCTCGCGCACCGCGTCGCGCATCTGCCCGGAGAGCCGGCCGCGCATGCTGAGCAGCGCCTTGGCCAGGCCTGGCGTGGGGTCGAGGGAGCGCAGCACCTCTGGATCGCGCATCAGCTCGGTGAGCTGGTAGCGCTCGATCGCCTGGGTCTGCATGCGGTCGAACACCTCCCGGGGGAACAGCTTGCGCGACCGGTTCAGCCAGTCGACGGCGCGCAGCGCGCTGGGGTCCAGAGAGCCAGCCCGGTCTTGTGGGCGGGCCAGGCCGCGGCCCTCGTACTCACGGCCATACAGGTACTCCAGTGCCTGCTCAAGCTTCCAGTCCGCCCCCGAGAACTGGGCATGCGCAAGGGGTTGCGCCGCGTAGCGGCCGAGCATCAGGCGCCAACGGCGCAAAGTATCGGGCGAGGACATCCTGGCTAGCTTAGCCCAGCCGCAAGGCGGCCGGCGGGGCAGGCGCACCGCGCCGCGTGACGCAATGCGTACGCGGGCTCTTCGACCGCCGTCGGAGCCCGTTGAACGAGCGCGCCGCGGCGGTCATCCTGGACAAGGCCCGGGCCCTCAGCGGTTCTTGCGCTCGCAGCGGACTTCTTCCTGGAACTGGTCGCCCTTGGCCTCCTGCTTGACCACGCAGGGACCGTCGCGAAACTCGCGCTTCCATTCGCCCTTCCACGAGGCGCCCTCGGGGATGATCGGGCGATCGCTGTGGTGGACCACGAGCATCCCGCCTTCGCACTTCATGTCACGCCGGAATTCCTCGTGCTTGTACTGGATCTTGATCTCGCAGGGGCTGTCCCAGAACTTGTCGCGCCAGTCCCCCTGGCGCCAGCTGGCCCCTTCTCTCAAGCGGCCCGTCTCCGCCTGCCCGGCCTGACAGGCCAGGGCCGAGATCGCCAGACAACAAAACACGAATATCTTCGAAGACATGATGGCAGCCGTGGAGGAAGTGGAACAAACCCTCGATTATCGGTGCTCATCCCAGTACCCGTGCGACCCCCAAAGGGCGGTCCCGGGCCGCCCGCCAGGCAGCCCGGGCACAGAACAAACTTCCTCAGAAAGCCACCTGCCGCGCCGTGCCGGAGAGATGGGTGACCCCATAGACATCGAGCTGTCCATGGTTGAGCGCCGGCATCAGCGACGTCCGGTGGGTTGTCGTGATGCCTTCGGTGCGCACATGCGCCGTCTCCGAACCGCTCAGATTGACCCTGGGGACCAGCAGGCTGAAGGACGTCGTGCCGGCATCGGGCGAGGTCAGAAGCGTGACGCTGACCAGCGTGCCCAGGTCTGATTCTTGCCGTCGGATGGCGTCGCCCGCAAAGACTCGGTTCTGGTGCCCGTCGTGGTATTGCAGGTGGGGCTTGCCGTCGATGCCTGTCGTGGAGTAAATGACAGACATGCCGCCGCCCGAGAGTTCGAACATGTTGGGTGAATGGAATTTCATGGTGATGGCTCCTCATGTGAAACTGCCTGGCTGGACAACACGGGATGCCTCGCCGCTGACCTGCCGAGAACAGACAGCCGACGGGCCGCTGGGGAGTGCGTCGCACAGTGTGCACCTGAGCGAACGCTGCGTCGATCACCCGCCGCCGTCCAGAGCACGCCCGCCTCCACACGCCCACACTGTCCAGCCCACAGTACATTGCAGCCTGATGACCGCGTTGGAAAAAGACATGAACCCGCAGGACGACAAGCCAACAGACCCGGCGTCGACACCGGACCTGAGCGAGCTTCTGGGCAGCAACGCCGAGATGTTCCGCTGCCTGGTCGAGAGCGTGAGCGACTATGCCATCTTCATGCTGAACACCCAGGGCGTGATCGCCTCCTGGAACACTGGCGCTCAGCGCATCAAGGGCTACACGGCCGCGGAGGCGATCGGCCGGCACTTCTCGGTGTTCTACACCCCCCAGGCGCTGGAGATTGACTGGCCGGCCGAGGAACTCAGGCGCGCCATCGCGCTGGGCCATTTCGAGGATGAAGGCTGGCGGGTGCGCAAGGACGGCTCGCGCTTCTGGGCCAACGTCATCATCACGCCGCTGCGTGACGCCAGCGGTGAACTTCGGGGGTTCTCCAAGGTCACGCGGGACCTCACCGAGCGACGCCAGCACGAGGAGCAGCTCCGGGAGCGCGAGGAGAACCTGCGCCTGCTGGTCGAGGGTGTCAAGGACCACGCGATGTTTCTTCTTGATCGCGCCGGGCGCATCCAGACCTGGAACGCGGGGGCGCAGCGCATGCTGGGTTTCGAGGCGGCGCAAGCGATCGGCCAGGATGCCGGGCTGCTCTACAGCGCCGACGACCGCGAGGCCGGCCGACCCCGGGCGGAGCTGGCCTCGGCCCGCCAGGCGGGCTTCTTCCAGGTGGAGGGATGGCGCCGCAAGGCCGACGGCACCTGCTTCTGGGCCGACATCGCCACCACCGTCCTGCAGCATGCCGAGCCCGGCACCAACCACGGCTTCGTCCAGATCATCCATGACCTGAGCGAGCGCCGCCGCATGGAGGCCCTGGAGACCGAAGGCCGGCGCATCAGCGAGTTCATCGCCATGCTGTCCCACGAACTGCGCAACCCGTTGGCGCCGATCCGCAACGCCGTGGCCCTGCTGGAGAAGGTCACGCTGCAGCCGGAGGCGGCGTGGTGCGCGCAGATGATCGGGCACCAGGTCAGCCACATGACCCGGCTGGTGGAAGACCTGATGGACGTCAGCCGGATCACCAGCGGCAAGATCCAGATCGACCGGAAGCGACTGGAAGTCAACGAGCTGGTCCGCCTGGCCGTGGAGGCCGTGCGCGAATCCGCGCGCGAGCACGGCCTGCTTCTGGAGCTGGTGCCCGCGCCGCAACCGGTCGAGCTTCATGGCGACGGGACGCGCCTGACGCAGGTCGTGGTGAACCTGCTCACCAACGCGGTGAAGTACACCCCGCGCAACGGGCGGATCCGGGTGAGCGTGGAAAGCGACAGCGATTTCGTCGACCTGAAGGTCAGCGACAACGGCATCGGCATGCCGGAGCCCCTGCGGCAGCGCGCCTTCGAGCCCTTCGTCCAGGGGACCCGGGCCCTGGACCGGGCCGAAGGGGGGCTGGGCATCGGCCTGACCCTGGTCAAGCGGATCGTCGAACTGCACGGCGGCACCGTCACGGCTGCCAGCGCCGGGGCGCACCAGGGAACGACCATCACCGTCACACTGCCTCTGCGCAATGGGGCGGAAGCGGACGGCCACGGCCTCCCTGGGGCCGTCGCAGCCCCAAGCCCCGTGTCACCGGCTTCTCCCGAGGACGGCAACAAGGTGCTGGTGGTGGACGACAACCACGACTCGGCGGAGACCCTGGCGGCGCTGCTGGGGCTGGCGGGCTACGAGGTGCAGATAGCCTATGAAGGGGTCAGCGCCCTGGCCTGGGCCGCCACCCATCGTCCGCGGGTCGTGCTGCTGGACCTGGGCCTGCCGGGCATGGACGGCTTCCAGGTGGCGCGCCAACTGCGCCAGCTTCCAGGGCTGGCGCAGACGCGGCTCATTGCCATCACCGGGTACGGCCAGGAGAGTGACCGCCGCGCCACGGCGGAGGCCGGCTTCGAACTCCACCTCACGAAGCCGGTGGACCCGGACGAGCTGGCCCGCTTCATCGGCTGACAACCAACCTCGGCAAAACGCGTCGTCCGGGCCCTCCGTGATTCAGGGCGTCACTTCTGGGCAGTGGCGGTCGGCAAGGCCCGCGCCATCTCGAGGTGGTGCTGCAGGCTCGGCAAGGTCTTCTGTGCAAAGGCCTTCACATCCGCGTCCTTGGAGTCCCGGGCTGCATCGGAGAACAGCTTGATGGTGTCCTCATGTGCTTTCACGCCGAAGGATTCGGTGTAGCGCGCATCGAACTTGGCGTCGTCGCCAGCGTCGATCATCTTCAGCTTGGCTTTCTGCGTGAGGGAAGGCTCCGTGGGCAGCTTGACGTTCTTGCTCTGCGCAAGCTGCTGCAGTTCGGCCGCCACTTTTTCATGGTCGCTCACCATGGCCTCGGCATAGGACTTGACCTCAGGCGACTTGGCCTTGGACTCGGCCAGCCGGCTGGCCTCGACCTCGGCGGCGCCGTTCTCGGCGGCCTGCTTCAGGAAGGAAGCATCCGAGCGGGCATAGGCCGGGGCGGCAACCAGGGCACACAGCAGGGCGAACAGGGGCAGATGGGGAACACGGGAATGCAGGGACATGATGTCGATCTCCAGGAAAGTTCACAGAAACGGAAGGTGTGCGCTGGCACGGGCGCTGGCACGGCCGTCTGCGGTCGCGTCCGCGTGCACAGCCGCGGCCGGGCGCACATTCACTGACGCGGGCGGGCCCTGCCCCGCGTCTTCGTCCTTGACTCTAGGGATCGCACCACCCAGCCCCTGTCGGACCACGCTGGGATTGACGTAGGAGAAGACGTCGCCGGGCAGTGCCGGGGCGCCCCGGGCTGCTCTTCAGCGCCGCATCACCCTGCGCTTCACGTCACTTGACGGGGATCGGCTGGGCCCGGTCGACCGGCACCGCCGTGATGCTGTTCTTCGGCGAGCCTTCGATCAGCCGGTCCGAATAGGTGAGGTAGACGAGGGTGTTGCGCTGGCGGTCGACGATGCGGACGATGCGCAGCTTCTTGAACAGGATCGAGAGCCTTTCGTTGAAGACTTCCTCCTGCTGCGGGATGGGCTGGGCGAATGAGATGGGCCCGACCTGCCGGCAGGCGATGGACGCTTCGGCCTTGTCCTCGGCCAGGCCGAGCGCCCCGGAGACGCCGCCGGTCTTGGCGCGGGAGACATGGCAGGTCACGCCCGCGACCTTCGGGTCGTCATACGCCTCCACCACGATCTTGTGGTCGGGGCCGATGAGCTTGAACACCGTGCTGACCTCGCCCACCTGCTCGGCCCGCAACGGCTGCCCGGCCAGGGCAAGAACCGCCCCCGCGAGTGCGGCCAGCCGTGCCCCGCGGGAACCGCGGCGTGCAGGGAGCTGATCTGCCGCCGGGCCGTGGGAGTGGTCTTGCGTGTGTTGCGCCATGCGTGTCTTCCTTTCTGTCCTCGTTCTGTGCTGCGATCGTGCACCGGCGCACCTTTGCGCCCGGCCGGCGCAGTGTACGCACCCGCCGGCGAAGAGAAGGCATGGCAAGGTTCAAGTCGCAAAAAGTAAATTGTCTTTACTTTTCGCTCAACCCAACCCGACAATGCGGGCCGCCAAAAACACGCATGCCCAAGGAGTCCCCATGAACCCGATCACCGTTCCGGAAAAAAAGCGGCGGCTGGCCCGCATCGTGAGCATCGACGCCACGGCCCCCATCGAGGGTGCCGACGCCATCGAAGTCGCCCATGTGGGTGGCTGGCGCGTGGTCATCAAGAAGGGCGAATTCGCCCCGGGCGACCTCGCGATCTATGTCGAGATCGATGCCTTCCTGCCCGAGGGCAACCCTGCCTGGCAGTTCCTGGTGGACAAGTCTCCCAAGGTTTACGAAGCGCTGCGCGGCCATGTGCTGCGCTCGGTGAAGCTGCGGGGGCAGGTCAGCCAGGGCCTGTTGTTGAACGTGGCGGCGCTGGGTGGTGCGTCGGCCGCCGAGCTGGCCCTGGGGCAGGATGTGGGCGAAGCCCTCGGGATCCTGAAGTACGAGCCGCCCTTGCCGGCGAGCCTGTCGGGTGTGGCGCTGGGGGCCTTTCCCTCGGCGGTACCCCGGACCGACCAGGAACGCATCCAGAACCTGCCCAGCGAACTGGCCGCCTGGCGGGCGGCGGCCCAGGCCTGGGAGGTGACGGAGAAGCTCGAGGGCACCAGCTGCACCTTTGCCTGGCTCGAGGGCACGCTGCACGTGTGCTCACGCACCCTCGACCTGGCCGACACGCCGGACAACAGCCTGTGGCATGCGGCGCGCAGCCTTGACCTGGCCGCGCGGCTTGCCCGGCACTTCCCTGGGCGTGACGTCGCCCTGCAGGGCGAACTCGTCGGCCACGGCATCCAGGGCAACATCTACGGGCTCAAGACGCAGCAGTTCTACCTGTACGACATCTACGACGTGCCCGCGGGACGCTACCTGGGCAGCGAGGCGCGGCGGGCTTTGTGCGAGACGCTGGGCATCCCGCACGTGCCAGTGATCGACCCTTGCCACGTCCTGGCCGCAAGCACCACCGCCGAAGATTTGTTGGGCATGGCCGAAGGAACGAGTGCGCTCAAGCCAGGCCAGCAACGCGAGGGCCTGGTCTTCAAGACCCTGGACGGACAGGCGTCCTTCAAGGCCATCTCGAACCAGTACCTGCTCAAGCAGAAGGCGTGAGGAGAAGGCCTGAACCGGATCCGTCCGGATTCCCAGGCCCTCGTGAATAAGTCACGCCTTCCATGAATAACCGAGGCACCGCCCCCTGGAACCCGGGGTGAGCGGCTCCTCACCGCCGCTCGGCCCCCTAGCATCCTGACCCATCGCTTCGGGAGGGGGTTTCGACGTCGTCCGAGAAACCCATGCGAGGGCGGCCACTGTGCACGACCCCCTACCCTGCTGAAGTCTCTTTGCCAGGGAATTGAAGAGCATGGTTGCTGTTGTGACGGGGGCGGGCTGGGGTTTGTCGGGTGGTTCGGCATCGGTACTGGGCACAGCAGGTCAGGTGGGGCAATCCCTCCATGGGCAAAGCGGCGAGACGATCCGCCTCAATGCGGCTACAGGCAACCTGGTCGTCCAGATCCGCGACGAATTGATCACAGGCCGCGGCCCCGACGTGGCCACGCTGCGTACCTACAACAGCCTGGGCGGCTGGGACGGCGACAACAACGACCAGTGGCGCATCAGCACCGTTCGCCGCGTGGTGTTGAGCGGCACCCGCAACACTGCTGGCAGCACCGTCACTCGCACGGATGCCGACGGCTTCGAGGCCGTCTACACCTGGGATGCCGCCAACAGCCGCTACATCAACCGCGATGGCGCCGGCGCTTACGACCTGATCACCTGGGACAACGCCATGAGTGAATGGGTGCGTGTCGATGGTGACAGCCGCGTGACCGAGCGGTTCAACGGCACCTCGGGACGCCTGAGCACCCTGCGCGACCTGGACGGCAACACCCTGACGTTCGCCTACAACGGCAGCGGCTTGTTGACGTCGGTCACCACCGCCGATCACACGGGCTCGCAAAGCAACGCCACGTACTACGACTATGACACCGTGGCAGGCCGCACAAGCAATATCACGCAAGTCCGCACCGTCACCTGGAACGGCACCGCCAACGTCACCCAGACCCGCACGCTGTACACCTACGACAGCAGCAACCGCCTGAGCACTGTCCGCGTCGACCTCAGCCCCCAGGACAACAGCGTCGCTGACGGCAAGGTCTATACCACCACTTACACCTACGACGGCACCAGCAAGCGCATCGCCACGATCACGCAGAGCGACGGTACCAGCGTGGGCTTCGGCTACACACTGGTAGGCGCGGACTACCGCGTCACCAGCATCACCCAGGCGGTCAGCGGAACAGGGGCGGGCGTCGTGAACCGCGTCACCAACATTGCCTACGACACCACCGCCCGCACCACGACCGTGACAGACCCGCTGGGCCTGCAAACCATCTACACCTACGACACGGCCAACCAGCTGATGCGCATCCAGGCCCCTGCCGTGGCCGGGGTGACGCAGAGCACCTCCTTCACCTACAACGCCAACGGCGACCTCGCCACTCAGACCGACGCACGCAACAACACGGTCGCCTACTTCTATGACACCAACGGCAACCTGACCCTGCAGCGCGACCAGGCCGGCAACACGCTCACCCGCACCTACGGCAGTTCCAACGAACTGCTTAGCGAGACGCTGTATTTCGTGCCTGACCCCGACGGCGCCGGTGCCGCCACCGCCAGCCAGCCTGCCACGACGCGCTATGTCTACGACGCCGAAAACCACCTGCGCTTCCGCATCAGCGCCGAAGGGCGTGTGAGCGAGTACCGCTATGACGCGCCAGGCAACCTGGTCAGCCGCATCGACTACAGCGATGACCTCTACACCACGGCGGGCACGCCGGCCGAAGCCACGATGGCCGGCTGGACCGCAGCGCTCGTGGACAAGAGCCGCGCCCAGCGCGTCGACTATGCCTACGACTGGCGAGGCAACCTCAGCACGGAGACCCGCTACAGCCGCCTGCGCGCGGATGGGCTGGGCGCGACCAATGCGGACGGGGACCTCTACAGCCAGGTGCGCTATGTCTACGATGCCCAAGGCCGTCTGCTGCAACGGCTGCCGACCCAGGGCTCGAACACCGGCGAGACTTACCTCTACGATGGCCTGGGCCGCGTGCTGAGCAGCACCAACATCCGCGGCGAGGTCACCACCAGCACCTATGACGACGCCAACAACCGCATTGATGTGCTGCTGGCCGACGGCCTGACCCGCTCCACGGTGCGCAATCGCGCTGGCGACCTGGTCAGCCAGCTCGAGGCCAACGGGGCCACTGCGCTGTCGACCACAGCCTATGCCTACGACGCCGCGGGCCGCCTGCGCATGGTGACGGACCCCACGGGCGCGCGCACCTACAGCCTGTACGACGAAGACAGCCGCAAAGTGGCCGACATCGAGGCCGACGGCAGCCTGACCGAGTACGTCTACAACGCCAACGACCAGATCGAGCGCACGATCCGCTACGCCACACTGCTCAGCGGCACGGCGCTGGCCAGCCTGGTCTCAGGCGGCGCGCCGGCCAACGTCACGCTGGCCAGCGTGCGCCCGGCGGCGCAATCCACCGACCGCATCACCTGGAAGCTCTACGACAGCGCCAACCGCTTGTGGCGCGAGGTCGACGCACGAGGCAACGTGGTCGAGTACGCCTACGACGGCGCTTCCCGGCTGGTACGCACCACGGCATACGGCACGCCAGTGGCCGCCCCCACCGCAGGGGTGGCTCCGACCAGCGGCGGCACGGCTCCCCCCGCCTATGCCTCTGACCGCATCACCCGCAACTTGTACGACAACGACGGCCTGCTGCGCGGCGTGCTCGACGGCGAGGGCTACCTCACGGAGTACCGCTACAACGGTGCGGGTCAGAAGGTGCAGACCCTGCGCTACGCCGATGTCACGGCCACCGCGGATCGCGCCGCCGGCACCCTGGCCAGCCTGATCGCCAACCGCGGCAACACCGAGCGCGCCAAGGACATCGTCGGCTACTGCTTCTACGACGCACGCGGCTTGCTGCGTGCCGAGATCGACGGCGAAGGCATCGTCACCAGCTACAACTACGACCAGTACGGCAACCTGGTGCGCACCGAACGGGGCCGGCAGGTCAACGCGGCGACCCTCACCGCGCCGCAAACCGTGGCCCTGACTTTCGAAGCCGCTTCGATACCGACCTACGCGACATCTAACTCACCCGCGGTGTGGCCGGTGGCCCAGGTGCGTGTGGACGGCGTGGTGGTGGGCAGCGTGACCGTCAACACCAGTGCTTACGTCACCTACACGGTCAATGTTCCCAATCTCGTGGTCCTGCAGAACCACACCATCGACTTTGTCTACGCCAACGACGACGGCCTGAGCGGCGCGGGCAATCGCACCCTCTGGCTGCGCAATCCGCGCCTCGGCGGTGCGCCCGTGGGGGGCCTAGGGACCGCCGATGGCGGCATCATCGACCAAGGCAGCGGCAGCGCGGCCTTCGATGGGGTCTCGGTCACCGACAGCAGTGCCGCCCCCGACAAGATCCAGGAACTCAACGGTGCGTTGCGGTACATCAGCACCGCCCACCAGCTCCTTCCCTACCTGGCCGCCGCGACCCAGACCCAGGTCACCACGCGCAACCTCAGCGCGGACGGCCGGCTGCTCAGCGAAACCGTCAGCTGGCCGGCCAGTGCCACCAGCACGACGTACACCTACGACAAGTCCGGCCGGATCCTCAGCCAGACCAGCGACGCGGGGACGGCCGATGCCCGCACACTGACCCGGCGCTATGACCTCCAGGGCCGGCTCATCGGCGAGTTGAACGGTGAAGGCAGCGCGGCACTGGCTGCCATGGGCGCCAGTCCCTCCACAGCCCAGGTCGACGCGGTCTATGCGCAGTACGGCACGCGCTACGCCTACGACGCCGCAGGCCGGCGCAGCAGCGCCACCGATGCGGCTGGCAACCGCACCTTGTACTTCTACAACGCCGACGAAACCTTGGCAGGCGTGGTCAACGCCCTGGGCGAGGTCACCGAGTACGAGTACAACGCCTTCAACCAGATCAGCCTCACCCGCGTGCACGCCGCCCGCCTGGCCAGCGCCACCTACGCGGCCTGGACAGGCGGCCTGCTCACCGGCCCCGTCACCACGGCCCTGGGCGCCAACCGCAACGACAACGCGGACAGCCGCACCGCCCTCGCCTATGACAACAACGGCCAGAAGCGCGCGCAGGCCGTTTTCACGAACGCCTCGGCGAGCGACGACGTTGTCTGGGACTACAACCCCTTCGGTCAGCTCTGGATGGAGCACACCTCTGTCAGTGCCACCAATGCCCTGCGCAGCCTGTTCCTCTACGACCGCCGGGGCCTGAAAACAGAGCAACAGGACGACATGCTCAGCGGCGGGCTCAACCTGCGCACCCAGTATGCCTATGACGCGTTCGGGCGCCTGATCCGGACCACCGATGCGCAGAACGCGGCCCGCACCCAGAGCTTTGACCGGGCCGGCCGCATGGTGCAGGTGACCGACGGGCTGGGCCAGGGCCAATCCTTCACCTACGACGCGTTCAACCGGGAGATCACCCGAACAGACAGACGCGGCAACCTCACCCGCACCACCTATGCGGCGGACGGCCGCCAAAGCACCCTGCTCACGCCCGAATCGATCCAGGTGGTCACGACCCGCAACGCCCATGGGCAGGTCATCTCACTGCG
>CBINPE010000078.1:0-22406 GCA_966252435.1 uncultured Burkholderiales bacterium
CCACGTGCCCATGCACATGATCCAGGCCAACATGGAAGAGCAGCTCAAGCACTGCCACGAGGCGCCCTTCTACACGCTGGGCCCGCTGACCATCGACATCGCCCCCGGCTACGACCACATCGCCAGCGCCATCGGCGCGGCCATGATCGGCTGGATGGGCACCGCCATGCTGTGCTACGTCACGCCCAAGGAACACCTGGGCCTGCCCGACCGCGACGACGTCAAGGCCGGCATCGTCGCCTACAAGATCGCCGCCCATGCGGCCGACGTCGCCAAGGGCCACCCCGGGGCGCGGGCGCGCGACGACGCGCTGTCCAAGGCGCGCTTCGAGTTCCGCTGGAGCGACCAGTTCAACCTCGGCCTCGACCCCGACACCGCGCGCGAATTCCACGACGAGACCCTGCCCAAGGACTCGGCCAAGGTGGCGCACTTCTGCTCGATGTGCGGGCCGAAGTTCTGCTCCATGAAGATCACCCAGGACGTGCGCGAATTCGCTGCGCAAAAAGGGGTGAGCGAGCAGGCCGCACTGGACCAGGGGATGGCCGAGAAGTCGGCGCAGTTCAAGGCGCAGGGCGGCGAGCTCTACATCCCCATCCAGCCCGAGGCGTGAGCCATGGCGGCACTGCGCATCGGCATCGCCGGGGCCGGCTTGCTGGGCCGGCTGCTGGCCTGGCAGGCCGCCCGGGCGGGCCATGCCGTGACCGTGTTCGACCCTGCCCCGCAGGCCGAGCCGCGCTACGACGGCCAGGGGGCCGCGGCGTTTTCCGCCGCCGGCATGCTCAGCCCGCTGGCCGAGCTGGACTGCGCCGGGCCGCAGGTGGCGAGCTGGGGCATGCGCTCGCTGGTGCTGTGGCCCGCCATCGTGGCCGCGCTGCCGCAGGCGCCCTTCTTCGTCCAGCAGGGCAGCCTGCTGGTGGCGCACCGCAGCGACCTCGGCGCGGCCCAGCGCGTGCTGGCACGCCTGGCCCAGGCGCCGCAAGGCATGCCGCAGCCCGAACCGCTGGACGCCATGGCCCTGCGCTCGCTCGAGCCGGCGCTGCATGACATCGCACACGCCTGGCTGCTGCCGGGCGAAGGCCAGATCGACCCGCCCGCCACACTGCGCGCCCTGCACGAGCAGGCCAGCCAGGCTGGGGCCAGATGGCACTGGCAGGGCCGCGTGCGGCGCGCGTGTGCACACCAGCTGTGGCTGGAGGGCGAAGCCGCACCGCACGCGTTCGACCTGGTCTGCGACGTGCGCGGCCTGGGTGCCCGTGAGGAAGCCGGCACGGCCGCTGCCGGCGACGGGGGCACCTCGCAGCCCCTGCCCCCGCTGCGCGGCGTGCGCGGCGAGACCGCCTGGTTGCACGCCCCCGGCCACGGCCTGACGCGGCCGGTGCGGCTGCTGCACCCGCGCTACCGCGTCTACCTGGTGCCGCGCCCCAACGACACCGTGGTGGTCGGCGCCACCGAGATCGAGAGCGAGGACCGCGGCGCGGTGTCGCTGCGCAGCGCGGTGGAGCTGATGTCCGCCGCCTACAGCGTGCTGCCTGCGCTGGCCGAAGCCCGCATCGTGAAGCTCGACGCGAACCTGCGCCCGGCCCATCCCGACAACGAACCCCACATCCACACCGAGCCCGGGCTGCTGCGCATCAACGGCCTGTTCCGCCACGGCTGGCTGCTGGCGCCGGCGCTGGTGGAGACCGCCCTGGCACGACTGGGCTGGCCGCAGTGGCAGCCGGCGCTGGCGTCGGCTGCCTAGGATCGGCCATTCAGGCTGTACGCATGAAGCCCGCCCACTTTGACGCTGTACGCAAGAAGCCCGTTTGTTCCAAGGCTGCACGCATGAAACCCGTTCTTTGCAAAGCAGCACGCATGCACCCCGTTCTTTCCAAGGCTGCGTGCATGCACCACCCCGTTCGTCCTGAGGTATCGAAGGACGCGAAGGCAGCGAGCTCGTTGACTGCGCAAACTTCGATACCTCAGGACGAACGGGGTGGTTGGGCCCGGCCCAGTTCCCGCCCACGCCTTCCTTCATCACCTGGCGAATCCATCGCTCAGGATGGACAGAGCCCTTCATGCCCTCCTGCCGTTGAATGTCGCCAGCCTGGGCCTTGTATGAACGATCGAATGAGAAAGGCTTGTTCACCACCATGAACCCCGCCACCGAAGACGCCCTGGTGACCATCCAGCTCGATGGCCACCCACACACCGTGCCCGCCGGCAGCACCCTGGCCGAGCTGGTGGCCGCGCTGGGCCATGCCGAGCAGGCCGTGGCCACCGCCGTCAACCACGCCTTCGTCGCGCGCGGCCAGCGCAGCGCCACGCAATTGCAGGCCGGCGACCAGGTGCTGCTGTTCCAGCCGATCGTGGGAGGATGAACATGACGCAGCCCGACCCACGGCCAGGCAACGTGGCCAGCGACGAGGACAGCTGGCACGTCGGCCCCGTCCGCCTGCACAGCCGCTTCCTGCTGGGCAGCGCCGGCTACCCTTCCCCCCAGCACCTGAGCGACGCCATTGCCGCCTCGGGCACGCAGGTGGTCACGGTGGGCCTCAAGCGCACCCTGGCCGCGGCGGGCGACAACGGGGTCATGGCGCACCTCGGCCGCAGCCTGCGCGAGCACGGCGCGCGGCTGCTGCCCAACACCGCCGGCTGCCGCAGCGCGCGCGACGCCATCCAGCTGGCCCACATGGCGCGCGAGCTCTACGGCACCGACTGGCTCAAGCTCGAGGTGGTGGGCGACGAGCACACCCTGCAGCCCGATCCCTTCGAGCTGGTGCGCGCCGCCGAGCAGCTGGTGCGCGACGGCTTCACCGTCTTCCCCTACTGCACCGAAGACCTGGTCACCTGCCGCCGCCTGCTCGATGTGGGCTGCCCCTTGCTGATGCCCTGGGGAGCACCCATCGGCTCCGGCCAGGGCCTGCTCAACCCGCATGCCCTGCGCACCCTGCGCGAGCGCCTGCCCGACACCGTGCTGATCATCGACGCCGGCATCGGCGCGCCTTCCCATGCCGCCCAGGCCCTGGAGATGGGCTTCGACGCCGTGCTGCTCAACTCCGCCGTGGCGCAGGCGCAGGACCCGGTGCGCATGGCCGGGGCCTTCCGTCGCGCCATCGAGGCCGGCCGCGCCGCGCGCCTGGCCGGCGTGATGGCCAAGCAGGACTTCGCCGTGGCCAGCACGCCGGTGGGCGGCCAGCCCTTCCTGCTGCCCTAGGGCGCGCACCCCTTCATTCATTCAGCGACCCCGACGAGACACCCGCCCCATGAGCACCCCACCCATCCTGTGGAGCATCGCCGGCACCGACAGCGGCGGCGGCGCCGGCCTGAGCGCCGACCAGCGTGCCGCCGATGCCCTGCAGGTGCACCTGTGCCCGGTGGTGGCGGCGGTCACGGCGCAGAACTCCGAGCAGGTGACGCGGGTGCAGCCGGTGGGCCGCGAACTCCTCGACGCGCAGCTGGCGGCCCTGGCCGCCGACATGCCACCGCGCGCCATCAAGACCGGGCTGCTGGGCAGCGCCGAGCAGGTGGCCTGCGTGGCCGAATGGGTCGACCGCCTGCGCGCGCGCGGCCCGCTGGCCCTGGTGGTCGACCCGGTGCTCGGCGCCAGCACCGGTGCCGCCTTCGCCGACGCCGAGACGGTGCACGCCTACCGCCGCCTGCTGCTGCCCCGCGCCACCCTGATCACGCCGAACCAGGCCGAGGCGGTGCGGCTGCTGCAGCGCGATCCGCAGGACCCGCAGCCCAGCCTGGCGGACGTGCCCACCCAGGCCCGGGCCTTGCGGGCCATGGGCTGCGAAGCCGTGTGCATCACGGGCGGCGACGCCCCGGCAAGCGCCGATGACGTCGACACCGGCCGTGAGAACGAGGCCCCCACGCTGGCGCTGGACTGGCTCGACACCCCGCAGGCTGCCGGCTGGCTGGCCGCGCCGCGCGAGGCCACGCCGCACACGCACGGCACGGGCTGCACCTTCGCCAGCGCGGCCGCCGCGGCGCTGGCCCGCGGCTTTGTCTGCGCCGATGCCCTGGTGCTCGCGAAGATGGCGACCCTCGGCGCGCTGCGTCAGGCCAGGGCGGCCGGACACGGCGCCGGCCCGGTGCGGGCGCACCCCGGCTTCATCACCGATCCTCGCCTGCTGCCGCGTCTGTCCTGGGGGGAAGACGCCCTTTTCCCGCCGCCACCGCGCCGCACCGCGCCCCCACCGCTGGGCCTGTACGCGGTGGTCGACAGCGCCGAGCGGGTCGAGCAGGTGCTGGCCGCCGGCGTGCGCACGGTGCAGCTGCGGCTGAAGGCCCCCGCAGCAGGCACCGCCACGGCCGGGTGGCCGGCGAGATTGGAAGACGCCATCCGGCGCAGCCTTGCCGCGGCCCGGGCGGCCGGCGCAACCCTGTTCATCAACGACCACGCCCACGCGGCGCTGGCCCTGGGCGCGGACGGCGTGCACCTCGGCCAGGAGGACTTGCTGGCGCTGGACGACATGCAACGCCACCACCTGGCCCGGACCTGCGCACTGGGCATCAGCTCACACAGCCTGTGGGAGCTGTGCCGGGCGGCCACGCTGCACCCGCGCTACATCGCCTGCGGCCCGGTCTGGCCCACCACCACCAAGGACATGCCCTGGCGCCCCCAGGGGCTGGACAACCTGGCCTGGTGGTGCGCCATGGCGCCAGCGCCGGTGGTGGCGATCGGCGGCATCCTCACGCCGGAGCAGGCCCGGCAGGCCGCGCAGGTCGGCGCCGACGGCGTGTGCGTGGTGCGCGGCCTGGGCGAGCCGGTGGCGAACACGGTCCCCCCCTTCCAGGCGACCGTGGCAGCCGGACGAGGTGCCAGCCCCGTGCAGGCCGGGGTGGCCTGGCCCCATGCCAGCCTGTGCAACGGGCTGGTGCCGGCGCCGGACACCCCACCAGCGCCCACAGATCACTGGAGAAAATGAGGCGTTTCCCTCTCATTCCTTCTGAATGAAAAGAAACAGCTGTGGTGGAATTTCTGGCAACGCGCGCTTTCCGACGCGAGGAGCAGGCCCCATGAAACCACTCAGCATCCAGCAGCGCCTGATGGCCTTGCTGGGCATCAGCCTCCTGATCACCTTGCTGGTGGCCGGGGTGAGCTGGACCAACAGCCGGCAGGCCCGCGAGGCCACGGAAGACCTGGTCGCCAGCACCGAGTCCACGCGTGCGGCCATGAACGCCGACATGATGCATGACGCCATCCGCGCCGACGTGCTCAGCGCCCAGATGGCCGCCCTGTCCAATGACGATGCCGCCCTGGACGCCGCGCAGAAGGACCTGGCCAGCCATGTCGCCCTGCTCCGGCAATCGCTGGAGACGGCCCGCAAGCAGCTCCCTCCCGAAGCGCGCTCGGCCCTGGAGGCTGCCCTGCCCTCGGTCGACGCCTACCTGGCCAGCACCGACAAGGTGATGGCTGCCCTCAAGGCCCGCTCCGAAGACAGCAAGCCCCGCCTCGCCGAATTCATGAAGGCTTTCGCGGACACCGAGAAGGCGCTGGACGTCTCGGGGGACACCATCGAGAAAGCCGCCGACGCCATCAACCAGGACGCCCAGGCCCTCCTGCGCCGGGGCGAGCACCTGACGCTGGGCCTCATGATCACCAGCGCGATCCTGCTGCCGGTGCTGTCGCTCACCGTCACGCGCTCCATCGTCGAGCCGCTGCGGCAGATGCGGCAGGCTGTCAGCAACCTCAACCAGGAGGACGGCGATCTCTCCCGCCGCCTTCCCCCGGCCTCGGCGGAGTTTGGCGAGGTCTCCCTGCTGTTCAACCAGTTCCTGGCCAAGATCGCCCAGGTGGTGGGCCGCGTCCAGGACACGGTCGGGCAGATGGCCTCCACCAGCAACCAGATCGCCAGCGGCAACCTGGAGCTGAGCCACCGCACCGAAGCCAGCGCATCGAACCTGCAGCAGGCCGCCTCCAGCGTGGAAGAGATCACCAGCACCGTGCACCAGAGCGCGGAGTCGGCCCGCCAGGCCAGCGCCCTGGCGGCCACGGCCAGCGAGGTGGCGGTCAAGGGCGGCGAAGCAGTGGCGCGGGTGGTCTCCACCATGGAAGAGATCAACGTGGCCTCGCGCAAGATCAGCGACATCATCAGCGTGATCGACGGCATCGCCTTCCAGACCAACATCCTGGCCCTGAACGCTGCCGTCGAGGCGGCCCGGGCGGGCGAGCAAGGGCGGGGTTTCGCGGTGGTGGCGGGCGAAGTCCGCAGCCTGGCCCAGCGCAGCGCCGAAGCCGCGCGCGAGATCAAGAGCCTGATCGGCACCAGCGTGGACAAGGTCGAAGCCGGCAGCCAGCTGGTGCGCGACGCCGGGGCCACGATGGGCGAGATCGTGGCCAGCGTCAGCCGCGTGAGCCACATGATCCAGGAGATCAGCCATGCCGCGGCGGAGCAAAGCACCGGCATCCTGCTGGTGAACCAGACCGTCAACGACCTGGACCGGGCCACCCAGCAGAACGCCGCGCTGGTGGAAGAAACCGCCGCGGTCGCGAAGGAGATGGCCGAGCAGGCGAGTGCGCTGGAGAACACGGTGAAGGTGTTCCGCATCGCCAGCGACCGTCCGCCCGCCTGAGGGAACCCATCCCGTTCGCGCTGAGCGATCTGTTCACCGGGGTCGGCGAAAAGCGTGGACAAAGCAGCTAGCGACCTGCGAAGGCTGCGCCCCCATCCCAACCTTCCCCCAGCGGGGGAAGGAACAACTCCCTCCCCCGCTGGGGGAGGGCCGGGGTGGGGGCTGCTGCGCACCGCGTGCCCATCCCGGGGCCCTGGGGCACTCAACGGCAGCCGCTCAACCCCTGGATCCACTGCCGCAGCACGTCGACCGCCACCGCGTCGACCACCGTGCTGCCCAGCGGCGGCATGGCCAAGCCGTCGCGGCGGTTGACGCGCGCCAGCAGCACCGAGCGCTCCGGCGCACCCGGTGCCAGCAACCGCGGGTTGTTGGCCAGGCCCAGCGTGCCCTCGGCGGGCGCCACATCGCAGATCCCCATGTCGGCCAGCGCCGTGGTGTAGCGCAGGTCCAGCGCGGTCGGGGTCGGCCCGTTGGGCTGGTGGCACTGGGCGCAGTTGGCATGCAGGAAGGCCCGTGCCCGCTGGGCCGCGCTGCCGGTGCTGCCGTCGTGCGGGTCCGCCAGCGCCGGCCAGCCTGAAGCCGGGCCCTGCAGGGCCGGGCTCAGCACACCGATCGCATTCAGCGTGGCCAGCTCATGCGCGGTGCGGCCGGTCTGTGGGTAGACCATGCTGCGGTTGAGCTGCGCGGTCTCCAGCCCCAGCACCCGTCCCGCCACCTCGGTGTGGCAACGCAGGCAGTCGTTCTCGCTGGGGTAGACCCAGGTCTGCCTGCCGATGACCTTGGTCTTGCCGCCCACCACCCTTGTTGCGTCGGTCTGGGCCGCGTTCCATTCATAGGTGTAGCCGGCCCAGACCCCGTCGGGATGGCGCATCAGAAGGCGGGTCTCGACCAGCTGCCCGTTGAGCTTGAAGTGCTTCATCAGCACCGAGCCGTTGGGCAGGCTCCAGCGGCCGGTGGCCTGCGGCGTGACCGTGCCGCCATTCGGCAGCGCGAGCCAGCGCTGCTTGTCTGCTGCGTCCGACCAGAACGGTGCGTTCACCGCATAGGGGATCAAGCCCGCGGCCGGCTCGCGCGCGTCGCCTGCCACACAGCCCGTCTGCGACAGCTGGGCCGGGATCGGGTCGCTGACCGGACCACTGGCCGGCTGCAGGCCGAACAGCTGGCCCCCGTAGCCGGTGAGGTAGAGCTCGCCGTCCCGGCCCTGCGCGAACGAGCTGATGTTCTGCGAGGCCGTCAGCACGCTGTCGCCCGGGCCGAGCACGGTGCGCGGCGTGGCCGCGTCGCGCGGCAGCGGTGCCTTCAGCACGAACACCCGGCTGCTGACGTAGTCGGCGAACACGTAGCTGCCGACCAGCCCCGGCAGCTGGCTGCCCCGGTACACGAACCCTCCCGTCACGGATTGGCCCAGGCCGTGTCCATACTCGGCCACCGGGTCGACCAGCGGCTCGCCACCCGCCCCGGTGGTGCCGCAATCGCTGCCCGGGTTGAAGCACAGGCTGCCTTCGCGCAGGCGCCAGCCGTAGTTGCCGCCACGCCGGACCAGGTTGACTTCCTCGCGGTTGTCCTGCCCCACGTCGGCCACCCACAGGTCCCCCGTGGCGCGGTCGAAACTCCAGCGCCAGGGATTGCGCAGCCCCATGGCGTAGATCTCGGGACACGGCGCATTGCCGCTGCCGTTGCTGCACTGCGGGTTGGCGGCGTAGGGATTGCCGTGGGTGCCTGCCGGGATCGCGTAGCCGCTGGCCGGGCTGACATCGATGCGCAGCATCTTGCCGAACAGCACGTTGCGGTTCTGGGCGTTGTTGTTCGGGTCGCCGCCACCGCCGCCGTCGCCGGTGCCGATGTAGAGGTAGCCGTCGGGGCCAAAGGCGATGTTCCCGCCGTTGTGGTTGGTGTCGCCCTGGTTCTTCACCAGCCGCAGCACCACCTGCTCGGACGTCGGGTCCAGCGTCGCGCCGCCGTCGCGGCTGGTGAAACGCGACACGCGGTTCTCGACGGGGCTGGTGCCCGCCACCGAGTAATACACGAAGACCTGCGGCGTGGCCGGCCAGCCCGGATGGAAGGCCAGGCCCAGCAGCCCGGTCTCCGAGCCGTTCATCACCCGGCCGCCGAGGTCGAGCACGGTGCTCACCTCCGCAGGCTGGACCGTGTCCCGGTTGGGAAAACTGCGCACCCGACCCGTCTGCTGCTCGATCACGAACCAGCGCGAGCCATCGCTGGGTGCCTGGTACATCCCCACCGGCTGGCTGAAGGACAGGTTGGGAAAGACACGCACGAGCTGCAGGCCCGCGCCGCCCGAGGGTCGCGGCGGTGCGACGCAACGCGCATTCGCCGGACGCGCGTCCAGGCCTGTCGCAGGGCCTGCGCTGCTGCCCGGGGTGGCCTGCCCGGGGGGGCCGTCGCTGCCGCCACCCCCGCCACAAGCAGCAAGCACGGCCAGGAGCAAGGCCTCCGAAGATCGATGGGCGGCGAGGAAGAGGCAACGGAGCGGTTTCATGGACATACAGGGGCAAGAAGCAGGCCGTCCCGCTGCTCGCCCCTTCACGAACCGACGCAGGCCGACAGCTGCGCGGGCACCAAGCCTCGTAAGATCGCCCCCTGCACCTAGCCCGTCCTCCGACATGAACCTGACATCCGTCACCGAGCTGCTGCGCCGCGGGCGCGCCGCCGTCCTCGACCCTGCCGCGCGGCGTGCCGCCTGGCGGCGCTGGCGACGGCCTGCGGCCTGGGTCCTGGGCACCTACCTGGGCGTGCAGGCGCTGCTGGCCCTGCTGGTGCCCTGGGTGGTCAAGGGCCCCGTGCTGACGGCCGCCGCCGAGTTCCTCGGACGCCCGGTCACGGTGGCCTCGGCGCGCTTCGATCCTTTTTCCCTGACGCTCACCGTCCGGGACCTGCGCATCCAGGACCCTGCCGCCCAGGACCTCGCCCGCATCCAGCGCATCGAGGTCAATCTCTCGGTGGCGTCGCTGCTGCGCGCAGCGCCCGTGCTAGATGCCGTGCACCTCGAGGCCCCGCACCTGACCTTGGTGCGCACCGACAACGGCCGCCTCAACATCGCCGACCTGATCGACAAGCTCGCCGCCTCCCCGCGCGAGCCCGACGCCGCGCCGGCCCGCTTCGCCGTGCGCGACCTGAAAGTGCAGGGCGGCGAGCTGCAGTTCGAGGACCGCCTCCAGCACACCCGCCACACCCTCCAGAAGATCGAGTTCTCCCTGCCCTACGTCGCCAGCTTCGAGAGCGACCGCGACACCGCTGTCACCCCCTTGCTGAGTGCCAGCGTGCATGGCGGCACCTTGCGCGTGGGTGCCGAGGCCAAGCCCTTCAAGGCCAACCATGAGGCCACCCTGCACGTCTCCCTGCAGGGCCTGAACCTGGCCTCCGCGCTGGAAGGGCTGCCGGCGCTGGCGCCCTGGCAGGTCGCGCAGGGCAGCCTCGACAGCCAGTGGCAGCTCACCCTGCGCGCTGCCGCTGCGGGCGAGCCAGATGCCGGGGGTTTGAAGATGCTGGCCCAGGGCCGGCTGCAGTTGCGCTCGCTCGACATGGGCAACGCGCAGGGTGACCGCCTGGCCTGCGACGACGCCAGCGTGGAAAGCCGCCAGCTGACCCTGGCGCTGAGCCCCCAGCACGGGCTGCACTGGAAGGTCGATGCAGGCCAGCTGGCCCTGCACAAGCTGCAGCTGCGCGACGCCCGCGACGCGCCCGCCCTGTTCAGCGTGGACACCTTCCAGCTCGACGGCCTGGGTGCGGACAGCCTGCAGCGCACCCTCACCCTGCAGCAGCTGGCCTGGGACGGCCTGCAGCTGCAGGCGCACCGGGCGCCCAACGGCACGCTGAACCTGCTCAGCCTGCTCGATCGCCTGCCGCGCGGCGGTCCGGCCGCCGTGGCTGCACGGGCGCCCGTGGCCACCAGCGCACCGCTGCCCGCATCCGCGCCGGTGCCCGCGCCCGAACCCGAACCCGCCGCCACTTCAGCGTCGGCCGTCTCACCAAGCGCCTCCGCGTCGGATCAGCCGTCCCCGCCACCCGGACCAGCCGCCCGCCCGGCCCCGGCCGTAAAACCGGACACCCCCTGGGCGCTCGAGCTGGCCCAGGTCCGCATCGCGCACACCTCGCTGCAGTGGCATGACGAAGCCGCCAAGCCGGTCGTCCAGTGGGGCGTCAAGGAACTGCACGGCGAGCTGTCCGCCCTGTCGACCCGCCCTGACGCCGAGATCCACTACGCGTTGGAGACCGAGCTGGTGAACGGCGGCACCATCGAGCTCCAGGGCACGGCGCACCCGGGCCCGCGGCGCCTGGCCAGCGAGGTGAAGGTGTCCGGCCTCAACCTGGCGGTGATGCAGCCCTACCTGGCGCAGGTGCTGAGCCTCCAGCTCTCCAAGGGCCGGCTCGACACGCAGGGCCGATTGCACGCCGAGGTCCCCGCCCAGGCGCCCCTCGAGGCGCTGCGCGTGGGCTTCCAGGGCCAGGCCAGCATCGACGAGCTCTACACCCGCGAGCCCGACACCGAAGACGAGTTCCTGCGCTGGAAGCGCCTGGGCGCCAGCGGGCTGGACATCGATGTCGCGCCACTGGCGCTGTCCGCGAAGGACCACATCCACATCGGCGGCCTCACCCTGCAGGACCTCTACGCCAAGATCGTGATCAGCAAGGCGGGCCGCATCAACCTGCAGGACATCCTGCGTCTGCCGACCGGCCCGAAGACGGCGCGTGCCGCGGCCGCGGCCCCGCCCCCCGCCGCCAGTGCCGCCAAAAGTGATGCGCCGCAGGTCCAGCTGGGGGGCGTCAAGGTCGCCGGCGGCCGCATCAACTTCACCGACCTGTTCATCAAGCCCAACTACAGCACCACGGTCACCGACCTGAGCGGCACCGTGTCGGCGGTGACCCCGCAGGGCCCGCCGGCCCAGCTGAGTCTGCAGGGCCGCATCGAGGGCGACGCGCCCGTCACGATCCAGGGCCGCATCAACCCGGTGAGCAACCCCGTGTTCGCCGACATCACGGCCAAGGCGCGCGGCATCGACCTGCCGATGCTCTCCCCCTATTCCACCAAGTACACCGGCTACCCGATCCAGCGCGGCAAGCTGTCGCTCGACGTCGCCTACAAGATCGAGAACAACCAGCTGCAGGCACAGAACAGCATCTTCCTCGACCAGCTCACCTTCGGCGAGCGCGTCGACAGCCCCACCGCCACCCAGCTGCCGGTGCTGTTCGCGGTGTCGGTGCTCAAGAACAGCCGCGGCGAGATCAACCTGCACCTGCCGATCTCGGGCTCGCTGAACGACCCGCAGTTCTCCGTCGGGGCCCTGGTGAGCCAGGTCTTCGTCAACCTGGTCAAGCGTGCCGTGACCGCCCCCTTCAGCCTGCTGGCCTCGATGTTCAGCGGCAACGGCGCCAGCGACCTCAGCACAGCCGACTTCGTTCCCGGCACGGCCGAGCTGACACCCGAGTCCATGCCCCGACTGGCCAAGCTGTCGCAGGCCCTGACCGAGCGCCCCGCCCTGAAACTCGACATCACCGCCCAGGTGGACCCGGTGGCCGAACTGGGCGCCATCCGCCGGGCCCGCCTGATGGCCCGCATGCAGGCCGAGCGCCGCAAGGCCAGCCCGGCCACCGAGGCTGCCGCGGCCGACGAGCCACCCACCAAGTGGGACGAGCACGACTACGCCCACTGGCTGCAGCGGGTCTACGACAACACGCAGGTCCCCAACAAGCCGCGCAACCTGATCGGTATCTCGAAGAAGATCCCGGTGGCCGACATGGAAAGCCTGGTGATGTCCGCCACCGTGGTCTCCGAGGACGACCTGCGCAACCTCGCCCAGGCGCGGGTGCACGCCGTGCGCAAGATCCTCGCCGAGCAGGTGCCACCGGAGCGCCTGTTCACCCTCGCCCCCGTCATCGCCGCGGCCAAGACCGCACCCGACAAGCCCGCGGCCGAAGGCCAGTGCAGCGCCGCCTGCGTGGCGTTTGCCCTGCACTGAGCCCTGCCGCCCCTCGCTCACCCCTTCCCTTCTTTTGCCGTCCCGATGTTCTCCGCCCCCCCGCCCGACCGCTTGAAACGTCCTCCTTCGCCTTCCCTTCCACCCGGCTCACCCTGGCGGGCAGTGCTGACCGGCCTGGCCATCGACCTCGGCGGCACCTTCGTGCTGAACCTGCTGCTGGTGACGATCTACACCTCCCAGCTGATGGCCTCGGGCCTCGGTGCGGACAAGGTCCAGGTAATGCTGAGCACCGAACCTCCACCGGGCTGGATGGTGGTCATCGGGGGCCTGCTGGGCAGCGCCCTGTCGGTGGCGGGCGGTTTCGTCTGCGCCCGCATCGTGCGCCACGACGAGTTCCGCGTGGGTGGCGTGCTCGCCGTCCTGTCGCCCCTTTGCGCCCTGCTGCTGAGCGATGGCGGCGAGGTGGCCGACTCCCAGCAACTGCTGCTGCTCGTCAGCTCGGCCGCCTGCGTCATGCTGGGCGTGCACTGGGGCCGCCAGCAGAACCAGCGCGACGCCGCCTCGTCACGCCCGTGAACCCATCCTTGAATTGAAAGGCCTTGTGCCATGACCATGAAAAGAACCGACCTTGTGAAGAACCTGGCCAAGAAGATCGACGGCCGCATGAAGTCCCGCGGCGTGCCCGAGCGCTTCGCCCAGGGCGCGGCCGACATCGCGAGCCAGCGCGCGCAGCGCCGCGACGAGGCGGCATCCACCAAGCTCGTGGCCCTCAGCTGCAAGCTGCCGCCCGAGCTGGCCCGGCGCCTGCGCGAGCGGGCGGTGACGCAGGAAGGTGGCGTGAACGCCATCCTCGCCCAGGCGCTGACGCGGTGGCTGGATGAGGTGGCCTGAACGCGCGGGCCAGCCCGCGCCAGCGCATGGGCTCAGCGCCCGCCTTTGTCCTGCAGGTACAAGGGCGAGCGAGGCCCGTAGAGCAGTCCATTGACCCGGGGGCTCAGCAGGCGCTGGCTGGCGACGCGTGCCACCGGGTAGCCGCTGTCGCTGCTGCTGTTGATCACCTGCCGCACCACGGCCGTCACCAGCAGGCCGACCAGGCCGCCCTGGTTGCTGGAGCGCCCTTCGGCATCCGAGGCGCCGGCCCGACCTTCCCACAGCACCTGGCCGTTGCGTGCATCCACCAGCTGACCCTTGACCGTCACCACCACGGTGCTGTCGATCACCTTGTAGCTGGCGCCGTACTGCTCGATGGTGAGGTACAGCACCGCGTCGGTCCCGAAGATGTCGCGGATCTTGGACAGCGGGGCCTGGTGCATGTCACCGGCCAGCATCAGGCCGTTCTCCTTGAAAGTCTGGTCCACCAGGGCCACCGGGAACACGTAGTAGCCGGCCTCGGCGATCGGCTGCGTCACTGTCGACAGCAGGCTGTAGGTGGCCCGCACGTCGGGAGCGTTGTTCAAGGGAGGGAGCACCAGGATCGACCGTGGGCGGCTCTGCCGATAGGCCGTGTAGTCATAGGCCGGTGGCGCGGCGCAACCCCCCAGGACTGCGGCCACGCACAGCAAGGCTGCGCTGCGCCACCCCGTCAAGAACGTCTTGAGAGAGATCACAGGGTTCCCTTTCCGGAGGGCGGTGCGCCTGGCGTGGCGCCGGCCGGGGCCTTGAGGCGGTTCATCAACCGCTCCATATAGGGCTTCGATTCGGGGAACAACGCCGCCTCGGTCCGGAACGACTGCAGCGCCTGGTCAGCCTGCCCCAACTGGAAATAGAGAAAGCCGAGGTGTGCATGAAAGCCCGGTGGCATGGCCTGGTTGGCGGCGCGGGCCCGCTGGTAGTCGGCTTCAAGCCGGCCCACCTGGTCCTGGACCGAGGTCTTGTCCGGCGTCACGTACATCGCATAGAGCTGCGATTCATAGCTGCCCCATTGGTAGAGCGGCGGCGGGCCGGGCTGCGCGCAGCCCATCAAGCCGGCCAGCAGTCCCACACCCACCCACGTCCTGGCGCGCGTGCCTCGCTTCATTGGTCGCATCCTTACCCCCTGGGAAGCCCCGGGCTTGACCCTGCCGCCCCTCAAGGCGCCTTGACCTTCCAGCTGCCTTGCTCGAGGCCCTCGACCAGGCGGTTGACCGCCTCGCGGATGGCCAGGTCCAGCACCTTGCCGTTGAGCGTGGCGTCGTAGCTGGCGGTGCCTCCGAAGCCCACCACCTCGCGGTTCGACAGCGCGTACTCGCCGGCGCCGCTCGAGGAGAACACCACCTCCGAGGTGAGCGCATCCACGACGTTCAGGCTGACCTTGGCGTAGGCCACCTGGGTCTTGCCCCGTCCCAGGATGCCAAACAGCTGCTGGTCACCGGTCTCCTTGCGGCCGAACTCGGTCACGTCGCCGGTGATGAGGTAGGAGGCGCCCTTGATCTTCTGCGCCTGGCCGCTGAACGCAGCCTCGGCGCGGGCCTCGCCCATGTTGTCGCGGTCCATCACCTGGAAGCGGTTGGTCTGCTGCAAGTGTGTGACGAGGATGGTCTTGGCCTGCCCGCCGAGCCGGTCCACCCCATCCGAGAACAGCCCACGCAGGTAGCTGGAGCGGTTGTCGAACTTGCCCACCACCAGCGCCGCGCGGACCCCGCTGTAGGGCGTGCTCGCCGCCTGCACCTTGGGTGTTTCTAGTGTTTGGTGGGTTTCGGTCGCGCACCCGGCAAGGCCAAGGGCCGCGAAGGAAAAAAGAAGGGAGAGAACGCAACGAAGAGACAAATGCATGGAAAACACCTTCATGTGGGCTGAGCCACGACGAGTTTAAGACCGGGCGCCTCAGCGCCCCCTCAAACAAGAGACGGGTAAACGGCGCGTTTCAAAAGCCATGTGATGCAATCGGGGGTTGCTGGCGGCAGTCCGGGCTTGCCGGCCGCCTTCGTCCTTCCATTCCCTCACACCACGGAGCCACTGTATGAACGAGCCCTCCATGCCCTCCCCCATCCCATCGGCCAAACCCGACCGCACCTTCGCCATCCTGGCACACGTCGGCGGGCTGTTCTTCAGCTGGGTGGCCCCGCTGATCATCTACCTGATCAAGAAATCGGAACCCGATGCGGCGTTCGACACCGACCAAGCCAAGGAAGCGCTGAATTTCCAGATCACGCTAGTCATCGCTTACTTCGTCTGTGGTCTTTTGATTTTCGTGTTCATCGGCATCTTTCTCATCTGGATCGTGATGCTCGCCAACCTGGTGCTGAGCATCATCGCCGCCATCAACGCGAGCAATGGCGTGGCCTACCGCTACCCGCTGACCCTGCGACTGATCAAGTAAAAATTTTTTTCGGGCGCCCTTCCCCCAGGCCTGCCGCGACCCGGCAGGCCTTTTTTTGTCCGCTTTTTTCTTTTCATCCAGTACCACCACTGGATGAACCGTCATCAAGGGCCGCAAGGATGACCAGCGTTGTCTCCCCTGTCAAAGGACAGCTCTGGGGATAAGTCGAGGACAACTGTGCAGTCATCCACAGGTTGGCGCCGTCGGCCGAAGTTGTTCCCTGTTCAAAGAAAATTCACCCAAGCTGTACACACAGTGTTTTACCCAGGCCAAGGTCTTGATTTCACTGGGAAAACCGTGGTTTTCCACAAAAAAAGGCGCGCACTACTATCTGTGACCACCTTTTTCCTTCTGTCTGAACAGTATTGAACACTGGACAAGATTTTTTTCGTCCAGTCCTCCAGACCCTTCCACAACAGGGATGCCGCTGCCGCAACCACAGCTGTTCGAGACGAAGGCATGCCCAGGTAACCGGGAATTCGATCCAGGCTGGACGCTTTTTCGGAGGAGGTGCTCAAGAAATGCTGAAAACGACTTCTTGAGGTAAAAGCTTTCAAAACCTCTATTTGTTCTTCTTTTTTGCGCGATCTGTCGTTAAAAAGAAGAAAAATTTTTGGGCATGACAGAGCCTTGAAATGCCTGTAAAGACATTCCAAGCGGCAGTCTGTTCAACCAGTAAGTCGCTCAGCGCGACCAACGCGCAAACCTGTACAGCTGTACAAGAAAAGTCGGGAATAGGGATGGCGTCAGCCAGGCGGTGTGGTGGCCGTTCCGCATTCGACGCAGAACTTCACATTGCCGGGCAGCACGGTCTGGCACTTGCGGCAGGTCAGGCGTGCGAAGGCCGCCAGGTTGCAGCCGCATTCGGGGCAGAACTTCGAACCCAGGGTGGGCGCCTTGCATTTGGGGCAGGCATTGGTGGAGGGGCGTTCCACGTCGACCTGATTTGCCAGGTTTTCGCCGGCCAGGTGAGCGCGTTCACGGGCCCGCATCACCTCCCCTTCGCTGCGGGCCTGTTCAACCTCGGCCTGCAGGTCGGGTGCGCAGTTCAGGCACAGACCCTTGGGGGTGTTCCAGCATTTGCTGCAGCACTGGTTGCTGCAACGTCCACACCGATGGAAATGCTGCTCTGATCGCTGGATGGCTTGGCGGAAGGCCTCATCGCGCGCTTCGCCATAGCCTGCGTCGGCCAGGCCGGCGGCGGCGCGGCCTGCGTCATAGGCCAGGCCACTGAACAATGAGGCAGCCCGGCCCAGCCAGCCAGCGATCTGGCCACGGCGGTAGGGTTCGAAGGGGCTGCGCCAGGTGTCGTGGCAGCGTTCGCAATAGAACTCGAACTGGAACCCGGCGTCGACCTCGTGCGGACTGCGGCTGACATCACGGGTGTTGCGGGTGTAGTGAGTGGAATCCATCGATCGAACCGGCCGCCAGGGACGGCCTCAACAACAGCGACGGGGCAGTATAGGCGGCAGGTATTTCACAAAGGCATGCGCAGCAGCATCTCGACGTGTGGAATGTCATCCTCGAGGTAGGGCTGGCCGACCGGCACGAAGCCCAGCGAGCCGTAGAAGCCCACCAGCCGGGCCTGGGCCGACAGGCGAACCTTCTGGCCGGCATACAGGCCCGCGGCGGCCACCAGGGCGCGTTCCATCAGGGTCCGGCCCAGGCCCTGCCCGCGCGCCGCCGCCACGGTGAGCACCCGCCCGATCGCCGGCTCGGCGTATTTCACCCCGGGCGCCAGCACCCGCGCGTAGGCCAGCGGCAGGGCGTGCGCGGGGGTCCAGGCGGCCAGGTGGTGGGCCTGCTCGTCGTGGGCGTCGGCATCGGCATAGAGCGAGCCCTGCTCCAGCACGAACACCGCCTGCCGGGCGCGGTGGATGTTGTGCAGCTCGTGCACGCTGAGTTCGCCGAAGGCGCACCAGCGCCAGCGCAGCGTGGAAAGGTCGGCATGTCCCATGGTGAAGTCGCTCCTATCCCTGCCCGACCGCACGCGGCCAGCGTCGCGCCAGGGCCGCCAGCGCGACGCCGGTCAGCAGCGCCGCCGTGCCCCAGGGGGCCAGCCATTGCCACAGGCTGAGCGGGTCCCCCTTGAGCACGCGGCCCATCAAGGCGTGCTGGCCCAGGCCCGGCACCAGCACGGCCCAGTGCTGTGAATCGACCAGGTTCAGCGCGGACAGCATCGGCAGGGCGGTGAACAGCATCACGACGATGGTGGCGCTGGCCTGGGCCTCCTTGACGCTGCGGCAACGGATCGCCACCCACATCAGCACCGCCGACACGGTGGCTGCCAGCGGCAGCAGCAGCGCGAAGAAGGCCGCCGCCTGTTGCGGTCCGAACTGGATCAGGCTGCGCAGCGCTTCGCCCTTGAACAGAGCCTGGGCGGGCAGGAAGCTCAGGCAGCTCAGCAAGGCCACGCTGCCCGACACCGTCAGCACCGCGCCCCATTTGCCCAGGGCCAGTGCGGCGGCCGAAACCGGGTTCATCAGCAAGGGCTCGAGGGAGCCGCGCTCGCGCTCGCCCGCGGTGGTGTCCAGCGCCGCATTCATGGCCCCTGAAAGGACCGCCATGATGAAGACCCAGGGCAGCACCGTGCCGATGGTGGCCGCGCGCGACAGGGCGCTGGCCAGGTCGTGCTCCTGCACGCGCAAGGGCTCGAGCAGCGCCGGTGATACGCCGCGCAGGGCCAGACCGAGCGTGATGCGTTCCTGGTTGAAAGCCGACAGCAAACGCTCCCAGCGCGGCAGGCCGGCCTGTGCGCGCGGGTTGCCGCTGTCGGTGAGCAGTGTCACTGACGGTGACTCGCCGCGGGCCAGCCGGGCCTCGAAATCAGAAGGGATGCGCAGCACCGGGTCGGCAAAGCGGCCGCGCCGCAGCTGCTCGGCCACATCGGCGGGAGGCGTCTGCACGCGGTAGGTCTGGCGCGACAGGAAGTTGTGCAGGGTCGGGGCGTGCTCGATGCCTTCCACCCAGAGCTGGCGCTGCTCGGCGCGTGCCTGCAGGTCGGCCATCCAGAACGACAGGGCCCACAGCATCAGCGGCGCCAGCAGCACGCTGGACGCGAACACCACCCACAGGGTGCGGTGGTCGCGCCGGGCATCGCGCAGTTCCTTGCGGTAGATCGTGGCGGCCTGCGCGGCCAGCGAGGTCGCCCGGCTCATGCGCCCGCCCCTGCCGGGCCGAAGGCCAGCTGCACGAAGGCCTCCTCGAACTGGGCCTGGCCTGTCTGCGCGCGCAGCTCGGCCACGCTGCCCTGCGCCACGCTGCGGCCATGCGCCATCACCACCACGTGGTCGCAGAGGTGCTCCACCTCTTGCATGATGTGGGTCGACAGCACGATGCATTTCGCGCCGCCCTCGGGCGAGCGCAGCAGGCGCAGCGTGTCGCGCAGCGCGCGCGTGGCCAGCACGTCCAGGCCGTTGGTCGGCTCGTCCAGCACGATGTTGGGCGGGTCGTGCACCAGGGCGCGGGCCAGCGCGGTCTTCAGCCGCTCGCCCTGGCTGAAGCCGGCGGTGCGACGATCGAGCAAGCCGCGCAGGTCGAGCAAGCCGGCCAGGGCCTCGGTGCGTGCCGCGGCCTGCGCCTCGGACAGGCCGCGCAGCCGGGCGTAGTAGACGATGTTCTCGCGCGCGCTCAGCCGGGGGTAGAGCCCTTGCGCATCGCTCAGCACGCCCAGCCGCGCCGCGCTCAGACGCGGCTGCGTGCGCACGCTCAGACCGTCGACCTCGATGCGGCCAGCGTCGGGCGCGACCAGGCCGGCCAGCATGCGCAGCGTGGTGGTCTTGCCCGCGCCGTTGGGGCCCAGCAGTCCGGTGATGCAGCCGTCGCGGGCGCGCCAGCTGACGGCGTCCACGGCCTGCAAGGGGGCGGCGCGCGGACGCCACCAGGCCGAGGGCGGTTGGAAGCGTTTGCTCACCGCATGCAATTCGATCAAGGCGGCTCTCCAGGCAGCTCGAACATCGGGGGACGCGGGATGTCCTGCGCGCACCTGGCGTCCACCGCCAAGGCGGCCGCGGTGTCGGAACTCTCGATGAAGCGGGTGATGACGTCGCCCAGGCAGCCCACGCCCATCAGGCCATGGCCCGCCTGTGGAACGACGATGTGGCGCGCCTTCGGTCCCAGCGCGTCCGCCACGCGCTGGCCGTGGCGTGGCGGGGTGACCGGGTCCAGCCCGCCGCTGAGCAGCAGCACTGGTGCCGGGCTGCGGCCGAGCGCGGCATAGGCCGGTGGCAGCTCGCCGCGCGGCCACCGGGCACACACCTGGGCATAGAGCTGGCGGGCACTGTCGTTCCAGTCGGCGGCGCTGACGCTGTCGGCCACGGCAGGCACGCGCGGCTGGTCTTCGGCACACACCACGGAGAAATGCATGCCCAGCGACACGCCATCACTGCCTTGCTGGGCGCCAAGCACCGCGCTCAAGCCCACCAGGCCCTCCCAGCGACCCTGCGCCGCGGCCGACAGCGCGGCCGGCAGGCCGGCGGCCAGGCTGGGCACGTACAGCGGACCGCGCACCCAGGCCGCCAGCAAGTCCGGCGTCAGGACCACGCGTTCGGTCTGGCCATCCAGCGGATGGGTCACCTCGATGGTCCGGGGCAGGCTGTGCCACAGCCGGTCCCAATCGGCGCGCAAGGCCGGATGGCGCCGGGCGCAGGCCGGCTCGGCCTCGCAGGCGGTCAGCAGGGATTCGAAGGCCAGCTGGGCGTCGACCCCGCTGCTGTGCGGCAAGGCCATGTCCGGCGGGGCCACGCCGTCCAGCACCGCACGGCGCACACGCTGCGGGAACTGGCGCAGCCACTCCAGGCCGACCCGCGTGCCATAGGACGCGCCCACCAGGTTGACTTCCCCGGCGCCGAGCTGCTGGCGCACGGCATCCAGGTCCTGCACCGCCAGCGGCGTGGTGAACCAGCGCAGCCCGTCCGGTCCCCCGACCCAGGGCTTGGCAGCCAGCTCGTCGCGACAACGCAGCAGGCGCGCCACCTGGGGGGCCAGGGCCTGGGCCGCCAGCGGCTGGCGCCGCGGCTCCTCGCAGACCAGCGGGGCTGAGCGCCCGGTGCCGCGCTGGTCCACCAGCACCAGGTCGCGCTGCTGGTTCAGCCGGCGGAATAGGCCGGCCATCTGCGGTGCCAGGTCGACTGCGCTCTGGCCCGGGCCACCGGCCAGCACGAAGACCGGATCGGGACGCGGCTGGCGCGTGAGGGCGGGCAGCACCACGTAGTGGATCTCGATGCGGCGACCGCCTGGCTCCTCAGGGTTCAAGGGACGCGAAAGATGTCCGCAGCGCACCTCGTTGGGCAGGCCGGGCTGGCGGCAGGGGACCAGGGGCGTGGCCGGTTCGGCCGCGGCGTTGCCTCCCAGCCCCAGCCAGGCACCGATCAGGACGCTGCAGCAAGCCAGGAGACGGCGCATGCGATGGGTGGGGCGTGGAGGGTGAAAAGGGGAAAAGAGCTTGGTCGTGTTCACTCGCCCAGCATGCGCTTGAGCTCGCCGTTTTGCAGCAGACGGTCCAGGTCGGTGGCGCCGCCGATGAGCACACCCTTGACGAACACCATCGGGAACGTCGGCCAGCCGGTCCACATCTTCAGCGCCAGGCGTTCCTTCCAGCGGCTGAAGTAGCTGCCGAAGCTCAGGTAGTGGTGAGGCAGTCCGGCGGCTTCCAGGGCCTTGCGGGCCCGCCGGCAGAAGGGGTTGCCGCCCATGCCCACCACCAGCAGGGGGTTGGACAGCGAGGCCGACTGCACGTTGTGCACGATGGGCTCCTGCCAATGCGCCACGGTGTCGCGCAGCGCGGTGTGCAGGCGGGTTTCGTCCAGGACTTGGCGCGGCATGGCGTCGCTCCTCGGGTTGTGACGTGCGGGTGAGGATGAAGGATGAGCGTGATCGGGCTCAAGCGTAGCGCATGCGGCTGCGGCGCGGCCAACCCCACGCGGATGCGGACATTGGACGGGGCTTAGCATCGGCCTCCTTCGCCCTCTCCATTCGACCCACGAAAGGATCTTCCGCATGAAGCTCTACTACAGCAAAGGCACTTGTTCCCTGTCGCCCCACATTGCACTGGAAGAGTCGGGACTGCCCTACGAACTGGTGGCGGTCAACATCCGGAACCACACACTGGTCCAGGACGGCAGCGACTACCGCCGCATCAGCCCCAAGGGCTACGTGCCACTGCTGCAGCTGGACAATGGCGAGACGCTGACCGAAGGTCCGGCCATCGTGCAATACATCGCGGACCAGGCGCCCGGCAAGCAGCTGGCACCCGCCAACGGCACCTGGGCACGCGCCAAGCTGCAAGAGTGGCTCAACTTCATCAGCACCGAGCTGCACAAGGGGTTCTCACCCCTGTTCAATCCCCAGACGCCCGAGGAGTACAAGGCGATGGCGCGCCAGCGGCTGGCAGACCGGCTGGCCTGGGTCGACGCCCAGCTGGCCAACCGCCCCTACCTGACGGGCGAGACCTTCTCCGTGGCCGATGGCTACCTGTTCACGGTCTGCGGCTGGGGGCCCTTCACGGGCGTGAACATCCAGGGCCTGCCGCACCTGACCGCCTTCATGGCGCGGGTGGCGGAGCGGCCCAGCGTGAAGGCCGCCCTGCAGAGCGAAGGCGCGACCAAGTAGGC
>CBINPE010000079.1:0-22265 GCA_966252435.1 uncultured Burkholderiales bacterium
AGCAGCTAACGGCTGTCCACCGTGAGGTGAGGATCAGAGCAACAGAGACGAGCCGATTCAGTTCGGGTGAAACGGGCAATCTCTACGCGCAGCAATACCAAATAGGCACACGTTGATCTGGCCCGGGGAGTGTGCGGGTAGGTAGCACCGAGCCGTCGCAGCGATGCACGGCCCAGAGGAATGGCGGTCACGGGGGCTTCCCGCAAGGGGGCCTCCGCACAGAATCCGGCCTATCGGTCCGCTTCACACTTATATCGAGGAACGACGCTGGCACAGGTGCGCCGGCGCTTACATGGGCTTACAGGTGGGGGAAGGTTCGGTCTTAGCATCGCGCCATCTTTTGGCTTCACCCTGCGACACCCCATGAAAAAGCCCCTCCCCCTGACCACGAAGAAGAACTCTCCCCAACCTTGGCTGGGACGCCTGCTGTGCGGGGCAAGCGTGGCGGTTGCCTTGGCGGGATGTGGTGGCGGGGGTGGGAGCGGCGGGGCGACGGGCGAAGAGTTGCCCACCTCTGCCAGCGGCGGGAGCGGAAGCACGACCGCGGCGCCCGGCAGCGCGGGCGGTGGCGGGGGTGGCACTCAGGCCCGCACCGATCCCGGCGCCAGCACCCCCGCGCCGGCACCCGTGTCCGCCACGACGCCGGCACCGCTGGCTGCGGGTGCGCCAGGCAATCCGAACGGCCACTGCGCGGTGCCCGCCGCAGCCCAGGCCGTGCCGCTCACGCCGGCGGCACGGGTGATCGGCGATGGCACCCCGGCGAGCTGTACGGGCGAGGCCGTGGTCAACGCGGTGGCGCAGGGCGGGCAGATCCGCTTCAACTGCGGGCCGGACCCCGTCACCATCACCCTGAGCCGCACCGCCAAGGTCTTCAACGACAAGCCCGACGTGGTGCTGGACGGCGGCGGCAAGGTGACCCTGAGCGGGGGCGGGCGCGTGCGCATCCTCTACCAGAACACCTGCGACGCGGCCCAGGTCTGGACCACCGACCACTGCGCCAACCAGAGCTCCCCGTCACTGACGGTGCAGAACATCGCCTTCGACAGCGGCAACGCCACGGGCGAGACGGTGGACGGCGGTGGAGGTGGTGCGATCTTCGTGCGCGGGGGGCGTTTCAAGGTGGTGAACTCGCGCTTTACGCGCAACCGCTGCGATGCCACGGGCAAGGACGTGGGGGGGGCAGCGGTGCGGGCCCTGAACATCTACAACGACGAGGCCGTGCCGGTGGTGAGCAGCACGTTCGGGGGCGAGGATGACAGCCTGGGCAACGTGTGCTCGAACGGCGGAGGCCTGAGCAGCATCGGGGTGTCGTACACAGTGCTCAACAGTGTGTTCAGCCACAACCGGGCGATTGGCCAGGGAGGGCACAACTTTGGCACACCCGGCGGCGGCAGCGGCGGGGCCATCTACAACGACGGCGACTTCTTCAACCTGCAGGTCTGCGGCACGGACATGCACGACAACACGGCGGTCGAGGGTGGCGGGGCAATCTTCTACGTCAGCAACGACCACACAGGCTGGATGTCGATCACGGATTCCGTCCTGGCGCGCAACCTCAGCGCCGGCTTCGAGACGAGTGGCCTGCCGGGGATCTTTGTACTGGCCGCTGGTGGACAGCCCGTTGTTCGTGGGTCCTCACTGTCGCGCTAGGGGCGCGCGTGCAGACAGCGGCCGTTGAGGAGCGGCCGGCATGTGGAGGTCCCGTACGGGTGAAGCCGGATCGGGGCGGTGGGCAGACGATCGATAATCCCCCTTTGGTCGTCTGGTGCTGGTACAACCTCCACTCGCGAGTCTGCCCATGAGAAACATGCTCATCGTCGAAGACCATCCCCTGGTCGCCGAAGCCACCCGGTCCCTGTTCATGACCATGGCGGTGGACCACGTCGAGATCTGCAAGAACGCCGACGAGGCCGTCAAGCAATTGCAGGCCCGCGACGACTGGTACCGCATCTGGCTGGATGTGGGGGTGCCGGGCGCCGACGGGCTGTCCCTGGTGCGCTACGTGCACAAGCTCGGGCGGGCCTCGCGGGCCGCTGTCATCACCGCCAGCGAGAACGTGCAGTGGCGCGTCGACGTCGAGGCCATGGGCTTCCTGGGCTACGTGGTCAAGACCGCCAGCGTCGAGGAGTTCAGCTTCGCCCTCAACGAGATCCTCGAAGGCCGCTACTACTTCGACAAACGCCAGCACGACCGCCAGCCCAGCCACCTCACGCAGCGCCAGACCGAGATCCTGTGCCTGCTGCACGACGGCCTGTGCACCAAGGACATCGCCCGCAAGCTCAGCCTCTCGCCGGGGACCGTGGACAACCACATCTCCGCCCTCATCAGCGCCCTGCGTGCCAATGACCGCACCCACGCGGTGGCCGTCGGCATGAAGTTCGGCTACATCCGCCAGCATGACGTCTGACTTCACTCCACCGCCCACCATGCCCTGCCTGTACTTCGCGTACGGCAGCAACCTCGCCCCCGAGCGCCTGGGGGGACGCACCGGCGCCCATCTCCTGCTGGCCGGCCTGCCGTGCCGGCTGTCCGGCCACCGCCTGGCGTTCAACAAGCGTTCGCACAAGGTGCCGGGCCGGGTCTTCGCCAACATCGTGCCGGCCTCGGGGCATGAGGTCTGGGGCGTGGCCTATCCCTGCACCGACCAGGCCTTCGAGGCCCTGGACATCCATGAGGGCGTGGCCCTGGGGCACTACCGCCGCCAGGCGGTGCAGGTGCAGCCGGGTGCGGGCGAGTCCCTGCTGGCTGCCTTCACCTATGTCGCCGGGCCCGACTTTGTCTGCGACGAGGCCTTGCCCGACCCCGACTACCTGGGCTTCATCGTGGACGGCGCCCGCCACCATGGCCTGCCCCAGGCGTACATCGAGGCCCTGGTGCGCCATCACGCTGCGGTGGCCTGACGATGGGGCGGCACAGGCTGGCGCGGTGGCTGTTGACGTTGCTGGCCCTGGCGCTCCCCTGGGGCGCCCAGGCCGGCCCCGCCTTGACGGTGCTGGTGCTGCAGAACTCGCCCTACATGAGCTACCGCAACGAGGAGGGCGTGCTGGTGGGCTTCAATGTCGAGGTGGGGCGGCTGTTGTGCGCCCGCCTCAAGGTCTCTTGCGAGATCCGAGAAACGCTGCTGTCCCAGATCATCGAGCAGGTGGCCACGGGCGAGGGCGACCTGGGCATCGCCTCGCTCACGGTCACCCCCGAGCGCACCCGCCGGGTGCTGTTCACCGTGCCCTACATGCGCGGCAACACCTTCTGGGTGTCGCGGGCGCCGATCGCCGACTCCAGCCGCTTCCGGGTCGCCGCGGTGGTCGGCTCGACCCAGAGCGAGTGGGTGCGCCAGAGCGGCCCGGCGCACGACTGGACGGTGCTGACCGTGCCCATGAACGCCGGCCTGGCCCAGGCGCTGGCCGAAGGCCGGGCGGACGCGGTGGTCGCGCCCATCGCCAGCGCCATGGACATCGTCAAGCACAAGGCGCTGGCCCAGGCCGGCTACAGCCTGCATCCGGTCGACGCCGAGGTGCTGCGCGGCCCGCTGTCGATCGCCTTGAACCCGGCTCGCAAGGAGCTGCTCGAGGCGCTGAACCAGATCCTGCAGGACATCCAGCGTGACGGCGAACTGGATCGCATCAATTCCCGCTATTTCCCGTTCCGCGTGTTCTGAGCGGCCGGCCGGAGCGACGTCATGAAGTTCGGGTACTGGCGGATGCAGGTGACGCTCTACCTGGTGGGCGGCGTGTTCGTGCTGGCCTTCACCGCGCTGGCTCTCGCCATCCTGGGCATCCAGCAGCGCATCGTGGGCGTGACCAACGAGACACGCGACGTGATGGTCCCGCAGTTCCTCGGGCAGATCCGGGCGGTGCGCAACCTCGAAGTGCTGCGCCACTATGGCAGCCTGGCCGCGAAGGCTGCCGACCCGGCGGTGCGCCGCGACGCCGCCTACCTGGCTGCCATCACGGCCGGGCATCCCAGCTCGGGCGGCGATGCCGCGACGCAGCAGCTGGTGATCGAGGCCACCCACCACATCCAGGCCCTGGCGGACGGCGAGGGGGTGCCGCCACTGTGGCAACCGATGGAGGAGCGCCTGACGGAGCGTGCCGACGCCCTCTCGGTGGCCACCGGCAACCTCGTGCTGCGCCGGGCCACCGAGATCCGCGACGATTCCCTCCTGGTGCGCAACTTCGCCATCGCCCTGACGCTGCTGTTCGTGCTCAGCGTGTTGGCGATGCTGGTGCTGGGCCGCTTCCTGCTGGCGCAGCTGAAGACCAAGAACCAGTTCTTCAGCGAGGCCAGCCATGATTTCCGCCAGCGCCTGCACGGCATGCAGCTGCTCATCAACACCGCGCAGCGCACCTCGCTGCAGGATGCGCCGGCCATCGTCTCCAAGGTCAAGGCCGCCACGGCCGACCTGCAGCGCTACCTGGACAACTTCCTGGAGATCACCCGGCTGGAGGCCTCGGTCGACGCGCGGCCCGTGATCAGCCAGGTCGTGCTGCAGGACGTCTTCCAGCAGCTGGAGCTGCAGTTCGAGGAAGCGGCGCAGCACCACGGCGTCAACCTCAAGTTCAGGTACACGCGTGCCGTCCTGCACACGGACGAGAAGATGCTGTTGCGCATCCTGGAGAACCTCATCGCCAATGCCCTCAAGTTCGCCCGCGGCCGGGTGCTGGTGGCGGCGCGCCCGTATGCAGGGCGGTTGGAGATCTGGGTCTGCGACAACGGCGACGGCATTCCCGAGCTGCCCAACCTGACCCTGTTCAAGGCCTTCGTCCAGGGGCGCAACGTCCGTCGCCAGGGGGACCGCGGCTTCGGCCTGGGCCTGTCGATCGTGATGCGCGCGGCCGGGGCCCTGTCGGCCAAGGTGATTGTCTGCGCCAAGCCCGGCCACGGGTCGACCGTGAAGCTCATTTTCGCCAACGGGGCCGCATGAGGGGCTCTATCGGGGTCCACCTCGGTTGACGCCTGACGGCTGCGCCGGGTAAAACACCGGGACACGGACGCAAGACCCCGGGGCTGTCGTGCCCGGCCTCGTCCGGGCGTTGTCCAAGAGGCCTGGGAGGACCTGGATGGCGGCAAAGGTGGAAAGGTGGGGCCGCGAAATGCAGTGAAGCCTCGCGCTGTGGTGAGTCCCGCCGACAGGAATCGAACCTGTATTTGCCGCTTAGGAGGCAGCCGTTCTATCCATTGAACTACGGCGAGAGTGCGGCGCGCATTGTGTCATGGTCGCCGCGGCTTGCTGCCGCAGGAGATCCCGTATAGCAGATTTCCCATGGGTCCATGCGTTCGATTAAACCGGAGGCGTGGTTTCAGAGATGTCGCTGCTGCCGGGTTTTCATGGGATACATTCGCTTCCTGCCAGACGGTTGTCGCTCTGACTCGAAAAAGCTGTCTTTGCTCTTTTTTTACATCGCTCTTGCTCTTGTTGTTTCTGCAGTTCCCGTTGTCGCTGGTGAGTTTTACGAACCCTTTCGCGTAACCCATCTTTAAAGGCATCTAGAACATGAACATCCAGAAGCTTTCTCCGATCGCCGTCGCCATTCTGCTGGGCGCGTGCGGGGGCTCATCGTCCGATACCACCGCCACGGCCAGCGGCAAGGCTGTGGATGGCTACCTGAGCGGTGCCACCGTCACCTGCGACGCGAACGCCAATGGCGTGGCCGACGCCGGCGAGACCTCCACCACCACCTCCAGCACCGGGGCCTACAGCCTGGCCTGCGACAGCGGCCTCGTGCTCACCGGTGGCACCAACATCGACACCAACCTGCCCTTCAAGGGCCGCCTGCGTGCCCCGAGCGGGTCGTCGGTCATCACGCCGCTGACCAACCTCGTGGCCCTGGGCCTCACGCCGGCCAAGGTGGCCGAGGTGCTGGGCCTGCCGGCCGGCACCGATGTCACCAAGGTCGATCCGGCACAGCAGACCAACGGGGTCTACGTCAACCAGGCGCTGTTCCAGAAGACGCTGGCCCTGCAGCAGGTGATCCAGCGCACGTCCGATGTGATCTTCGCGGCTGCCGTGGGCGGCTCGCCCAGCTCGGCGGTGGCGCAGGCCCAGTACGCCGAGATCGCCAAGAGCGTTGTCTCCTCGCTGGGCAGCTCGACCACACCCCTGATCGACAGCTCCGGCACGGTGGCCGCCAGCGTGGTGTCGACCCTGATCACGTCCTCGGTCACTGCCATCAAGGCCAGCACCGACACCAACCTGGCCACCGTGAAGGCAGCTGCCGCCAACCTGGAGCCCGCCCGCGTGGCCAGCTTTGCCGCTAGCACCATCACCACCCAGGCCAGCACGGTGGTGGCTGCCACCGGCGACGCCCTCGTCGCTGCAGCCAAGACGGCGCAGTCCGACACCGTGCTGACCACCGTGAGCGACTCGCTGCGCACCAGCAGCGCCTTCACCTCGACCTCGACGGTGGACCTCACGACCGTGGCCACCGCCACCAACACGGCGGTGGTCAACGGCCTCATCGACAGCACCACCGTGGCGACGTTGACAACGGCTGGCGTGACCACCCCGCCGGCGGTCACCACCGTCACCGACTACTTCGCGCTCGCCAGCGACTCCATCACCCTGGGCAGCACCACGCCGCACACCTACACCCTGACCCAGTTGGCCAGCGGCATCACGCTGACCGGCCCGTCCTCGACGACCGACGACCTGTTCAACCTCAGCTTCACGCTGACGGCCACCGGCACGCCGATCACCTCGGTGACGTCCGAACTGGGCTTCGAGCTGGCCGGCACCAGCACCGACAAGCGCATCCTGCGCTTCATCATCGACAAGGTGAACGTCACCCTGGCGGGCAGCCAGATCACCGCCTCGGTGCCGTCCGACGCCACCATCACGGTGTACGGGCGCAAGGCCGACGGTGTGACCGAAGCCTCGGTGACGCTGACCAACCTGTCCGCCAACACCCTGAGCTCGAACGTGGGCACCATCAGTTTCAATGGCGGAAACATCGTGACCGCGGCGCTGGCGCAGGCCAACAGCCAGTCCACCAACTTCTTCGCCAACCTGATCGGCCAAAAGGGCACCTTCGCCCTCAAGGGCGTGCTGTCCAGCAACCTGCCGATCCGCACCAGCGACAAGCATCTGCTGCCCGTCGGGAGCGTGACGATCGGCGGCAAGAGCGTGGGTGGGCCTTCCATCAGCGGCACCGTGACCGTCCAGTGACCCTTTGATTCGGCTTGTTCCCATCGCCTGACCCGGCCTCGCGCCGGGTCAGGCCTTGTTTTTATGCGACGACAAGAACGACAAGAACCCCCTGCTTTCCTGTGCCCCCTGCGCCGTGGCGTCCTCGCCGCCGCGTGCCTGGGTGGGATCCTGCCGCCTGCCGGGGCCACGCCCCTGGATGCCCTATGGCTCAGCGCCATCCCCGAGCACGGCCCGCGCAGCGGCCGGATCGAGCTGATGAGCGACCAGGTCAACGACACGGTCGACGTGTTCAACATCCGCGACAACGACCCCCGCTACGCCGGCACCTCGACGGGTGACTACGCGGGCCAGCACCTCTACGGCACCTACCAGCTCACCTCGCGCTGGTCGGTCGATGGCTCGTTCTGGCGCCGCCGGGTCAACTTCCGTGACGATCCGGCGCACTTCCAATCCTGGCATGTGGCCACTCAGTACCAGTGGCTCGAGCCCGGCTGGAAAGGCGGGATGAGCAGCGCGGTGCGCTTGAGCCACTGGGCCAGCAGCGCCTCGACCATCCACCGCAGTTCACCGGTGACGTACAACGGCACCACGCTGGCCTCGTTCGACGTGAGCGATCCCAAGGACAACCAGTGGCAGGGCGACTGGGTGGTGGGCTGGTCGCTCACTCCCCACAGCACCTTCAACGCCTTCGGCGGCCTCGGCCGCAGCCGGGTGAGCATCGGGGCGGTGAACGCCACGGTCGAGCAGGGGGGGTGCCTGTACGCGGTGACGATGTCGGGCACGCGCCTCACCGGCAGCCTGGCCCAGCGTTGCGGCAATATCGTCGAGGCCAAGTTCAACGTGGCGGCCGACTCCCTGGGCATCAACCCGCAGGCGCAGGCCAACTACACCGCCGACTTCGCCCAGGTCGGCTTCAACCTTGGCTGGTACCGGGGCGACTGGCTGTGGCGGGGCGGCTTCCTGGTGCGCCAGTTCCGGCGCAAGCAGGTGGACGAGGCCTTGCAGGCGCAGAACGTGGCACCCATCAAGTCGGTGAAGGTGCTCAGCACGGAGCTGGACTACCGCTTCACCAGCCGCTGGGTGGGTGCCTTGCGCGCCGAGGTGACTTCCAGCCAGCTGATGGCCGACATCCCGAGCGTCTACAACGGGCTGACCGCCTCGCGGCTGGGCCAGCGGTATGGTTTGCTGAGCGTGGGGGTGGTGTACGTGTTCCCCTGAGGAGACGCGGACCTCGCCCTTCAATGCCAGCGCCAGGTCCAGATCAGGTCGGCCGAGTTCTCGTACCCTGTCTGGGCGCGCAGCGTGAAGCGCTGGGCAATGCGGTAGATCAGCTGCCACGAGCCCTCCGTGGCGTTGAGGCTGCGCTCGTAGCCGATGTACCAGCGCTGCGAGAGCTGCTTGCCGACCGAGACGATGGTCTCCTTGACGGCGCCCTCGCTCTGGCGCACCGAGAACTGGTCCAGGCCGAGCGCGCGGATCAGCTGGTCGGTCACGCCTTCGTTCTCGCCTGACAGCAGCGCCACCGCGGCGCGCTGCAGCAGGGCGATGTCGGTGCCGCCCAGGCCGTCGCTGGCACGGCCCAGCACCAGCCAGCTCAGCTTGTCGATGTCGGACATCTCCGGGTCGGAGAACAGCCGCACCCGGGGGCTGCTGGCGCTGCCCGTGATCGCCACGCCCACCCGCACCTCGGTGTTGGGGCGGGTGGCTTCGATGTCGAGCCGCGGGTTGTTGACGTCGCCCGAGAAGCTCACCACCCCCCGGTCGATGTTCAACTGCTGGCCATAGGCCTTGTAGGTGCCGTCGACCGCGCTGACGTTGCCGTTGACCTGCACCAGGCCCTCCGGCGAGGTGACCCGCAGGTCGCCGCGTAGCCGCGTGTCCAGGCCACGGCCCTTCAGCCGCAGCTTCTCGCCCAGGTTCACGCCCAGGTTCAGCCGCAGGGGTGAGCGCCGTACGGAGGGCGGCGGGCCGCCAACCTCGGCCGCGCGCGGCCCGCCCGGCTCGCCGGCGCGGACCACCTGGACGTCGCTCGACAGGCGGGGCGCATCGCCGTGCGAGAAGTCGATCAGGCCTTCGTCGATCACCCACTGCCCGTCCAGCGTCATCGCCTCGCGCGAGAGGCTCACCACCGCCTGGCCGCTGGTGACGAGCCGCCGGTCGACGCGGCCGAGCAGCTGGAAATGGTCGAGCTGCAAGGTCCAGCGCGCCTGCGGGTCCTCGCCCAGGCGGGCGTCGCCCTGCAGCGCCAGGGTGCCGGCACCGCTGCGGGCGCTGAAACGCTCGATGTGCGCGGTATCGCCGCGCAGGCGGATGTCCACGGTGCCATCGGTGATGTTGACGCCCTCCAGCAGGTGGCGCGCGCTCAGGCCCTGGCCTTGCAGGGAGCCTGTGACCTCGGGCGCTCCCCAGCGCCCCGACAGGCCGACGCTGGCGCGCAGCTGGCCGCCCAGCCGCCAGCCGGCCGGCAGCCAGGTGCTCCAAGCCCCGAGTTGGGCGACCTGCAGCTCGAGCACGCCCTGCACCGGTGTGTCCGGCGCCGGCCAGACCCGGCCCGCGCCGGTGTGCACCACCACCGCGCCCGACATCACGCCCAGCTTGTCGCCGACCACGGCCTGGGTGAAGGTCCACTGGCCGTCGCTGGCCTGCAGGGCCAGCCGCAGGGTGTTCAGGCCGAGGGCCTGGGCACCGCCGTCGTCGCTCAGCTTGAGGTCGCCGCCCTGGCGCAGCAGCACCACCTCGGCCTGCAGGGTCGGATGGGTGTGGACCTTGGCCTGCAGGCCGACACGCAGGTCCCCGCCCCAGCCAAACTCGGGCTGCCAGCGTGCCAACCAGGGCGCCACCGGCACGGGATCGAGGCGCAGCTCGGCGTCGAGCTGGTCCTCACCGCCGCCACTGCCGGCCTGCCATTGGAGGTCTTCCCAGTGCAGCACCGAGCCCGCCAGCAAGGCCTGGCCCGCCGAGAGACGCAGGCTGGCCGGTGGGTCGCGGCTGCTGTGGCGGGCGCGCCAGGTGGCTTCGATCGCCACCGGCGAGGTGCCGGGGCCGCTGCCAAGCTCCCACCAGGGCTGCACGGCAGGGTCGCTGCTGCGCACGCCCAGGGTCTGCAGCGAGCCCCGCCAGCCGCGCGGCAGGGCCGCTGCCTCGCCGCCGTCATCCGGCAGCACGCCGCCTTGCGCGGCCAGGGTGACGAGGGTCTGGCGTGTCGCCGGGCGGGCGGCCGAGGTGGTGCTGCGCAGCTCGTCCATCCAGGCCGGCGGCAGGGCGTCGAGTTGCGCCTGCAGGTTGAGGGTGTGCTGCGCGAGCTGGCCCTGGGCCTGCAGCTCGGCCTGTGCCACGGCGTGGCCCTGCCAGCCGGCCTGCCTGACTTGCAGGTGCAGGGACAGCGGGTCGGACGGCCCCAGCCCCACTTGCCACTGGGCCTGGCCACTTTGCAGGTGCTGGGCATCGAAGCGCAGATCGTGCGCATCGAGCCGGCCTTCGCTGCGCAGGGCGGGCCAGGCCCCGTGCAGTTGCCCGCTGGCCTGCACGCGGCCGCCCAGCCGCGGCCCGGCGCCGTTGCGCGGCAGGCCCAGCGCGGCCCAGGGCGCGAGCGCGGCCAGCTCGGAGGCCTCGATGGTGAAGCCCAGGGTGGGCACCTCGGCGCCACGGGCCGTGGGGGGCGGCCAGGGCAGGGCACCTTCGAGGCGCACGGCATTGGGGCCGGCCTGGGCCTGCAGCTTGAGCTGGATGGGGGCGCCCTCGGTTGCGTGGTTCAACTCGGCGTCGGCGTTCAGCGCCACGCCCGCCAACCGGCTGTCGACCAGGTGCAGCCGGGCCTGGCCGCGCCAGCCTTGCAGCAGGGTCCGCCAACGCGCCGCCGCGGCGGCGGAAGACGCCACCGGCGGCGTGGCCGGGGCCAGGCTGTCGGCGGGGAGGCGGATGTCGACAGAGGCCTCGCCCTCCAGGCGATGGCCGCCTTCGCGCCAGACCGAGCCCGGCGGTCCAGGCCACCAGGGCAGGGGATCGAAGCGCACCAGGCCGGCCCGGCCCTTCAACTGCCAGGCGGCGCCGGCACCACTGCCGCGCGTGGCGCTGCCCGAGGCGTCGAGGCGGGCCTCGCCCACGCGAGCCTGCAGCTCCCGCAGGGTCCAGGCGGTCTCGCCCTCGGCCGCGCTGCGGGCAGTCTGCGCGCTGAGGTTGAAGCGCAGCTGGGCCGGCACGGCACCCGCACCCCCGTTGGCCGCGACCGGGGCCAGGCCGAGCAGCAGGCCCGTCCAGTCGCCCTGGGCTTCCCAGCGGGGCCCGTGACCCGACACCAGCCAGGGGCCGGACAGGCGCATCGGGGCCGCGCGCGCGTCGAGCTTGTTGGGTTGCAGGTCGTGCCACTGCGCGTCCAGGGCCCAGCTGTCGTGGCTGAGGTGGCCGCGTCCCTCCAGGCGACCAGCCGGTGTGTCGCGGGTGCCCCAGTCGACGGTCAGCGTGCGCACGTCCATCACCGCCAGTTCCTGCGGACGGGTCTGCAGGCGCAGGTCGAGCGTGCGCACGGGCAGCCGCTGCTCGTTCCAGAGCCCAGCCTCCTCGTTGCGCAGTTGCAAGGCCAGCTCGGCCGGTTCGCGGGGGCCGTGCGTCTGCACGCTCGCGTCGAAGTGGAGGTCGGTGCGCGGCGCGCCGGCCTGCAGCGTCGACAGATCGATGCCATGGCCCTCGGCCTGCAGCGCCCCCAGCGGCCAGGCGGCCCAGGGCTGCAACGTGGCGCTGAGCCGGGCATGCGCCGCCGGCGCGGCCGCGTTCGCCGCGGACGGGGCTTGTTGCTGGACGGTGGCCTGCAGGTGCGGCGTGGCCAGCGGGCCGCTCAGCTGCAGCGCCCCCTGCCACGCCAGCGCGGAGGCCGGGCCGCCCGGCCGGGGATCGATCCTCAGCTGTGCGCTCACCTGCGGCGGCGCGGCGGTGGTCACGCTGGCCTCGCCCTGAGCCTGCAGCGCGCCCGAGGCGGCATGTGCCAGCGTGAGCTGGTGCCGCTCGCCGCCATCGGCACCGAGTTCGAGACGGGCCTCGATGTCGCGCCATTCGGCTGCGGGTGTCGATGGCTTGGCGGTGGCCACCGAGAAGCTGGCGACGGTCAGGCGCTGCACCGTCAGGGCGGCCGGCAGGTGGAGCTGCCCGGGCGGCGGGGACGGCGGCGCCGGCGTGGGAGGCGGCTGCAGCGTCAGCTGCAGCGCGCTCAGGCTGTCGATGCGCAGGCCCACCCACAGGTGCGGCGCTGGCAGGGCCTGCCAGTGCAGGCCCTGCCAGGCCAGCTCGCGGATCTCGATGCCGGGGGTGTGGGCGTCGCCGTGCCAGCGCACCCGCTGGGCCCGGAAGTCGCCGAGCAGGGCTCCCTGGGGCTGATCGACCGTCAGGCGCGCCCATCGTCCCAGCCACCAGCGCGTGCCCGCCTCAGTGCTGAGGCTGTAGAGCAGGCCCGCCGCCAGCGCGGCCAGGCTCAGCAGCAGCAACGCGATGCCCAGCAGCCAGCGCGCGGCACGCCGACGGCGGGGCCGGGCAGCCGGGGATGCCGGGGCGTCGGGGCTGTCCTCGGTTGGCGCCATCAGAAGTTCACCCCGAGGCTGAAATGCAGGCGTGCCCGGTGCACGGCCTGCCCGTAGGCCAGGTCCAGCCGCAGCGGGCCGATGGGGCTGCGCCAGCGCACGCCCAGGCCGTAGCCCAGCACGGGATCGATGTCGTCCCAGTGGTCGGCGGCGTTGCCGGCGTCGACGAAGGCGGCGCCCCACACCGCAGGCAGCCGGCTGGACACGGGATGGGCCAGCTCGAGCGAGCTGGTGAACAGCACCCGTGCGCTGCGCACCACGCCCGCTTCCGTGGGGCCCAGCGAACGGTAGCCGTAGCCGCGCACGGAGTCGTCGCCCCCGGCGCGGAACAGCAGCGTGTCGGGAATGCCCACCTGGGAGCCCGCGAACACCTGCCCCGCCTCCAGCCGCGCGCTGCCATACCAGGCGTGGCCCAGCGGGCGGAATGCCGTGAAGCGCCCGTAGGCCCGCGAGAACAGACCGTTGTTGGCCGGGCCGCCCCCCAGGGCATAGCCCGCGCCGAGCTGCGCGTTGATGCTCTCGCCGTCGGTGGGCAGCAGCACATTGTCGACCGCCCGGCGCAGCCAGTGCACGTTGCCCGACACGGCGCGGTTGGTGGTGTTGGTGGTGGCGGTGTGCAGCTCGCTGTGGGCGTCGGTCTGCGTGCTGGCGGTGATGGCTTCCACGAACACCAGCCGCTCCAGCGCCTCGGTGTCCAGCGTCCGGCCGGCCCGCAGGCGGGATGAGCGCACCAGCGTGCCCGCGGCGTGCTCGCGCTGCACGTTGCCGGCGACGAGGTTGCGGTAGCCGCCTTCGAGCGGGTGCGACAGCAGCTCCTCCTGCCAGGACTGCTGGTTGTGGCCCAGCTCGAACTTGGTCTTGGCGGCCCAGTGGCTGCCGAAGACGTTGCGGTGCAGGTGTTCCAGCGAGACGCGCGGCCCGGCCTTGTCGCTGAAGCCCACGCCGAAGGTGGCCTGCTGCAGCGGTTGCTCGCGCACCCGCACGATCACCGGGGCGGCCGCGGCGGTGGCGGGATCGGGGTCGATCTCGACCACCGCGCTCTCGAACAGGCCGGCCTTGCGCAGCCGCTCCTGGTAGTCGAGGATCAGTTTTTCGCTGTAGGGCGTGCCGGGCGTGAACGGCCGCAGCGCCTCGACGCTGTCCGTGTCGTAGCGGGACAGCCCTTCCACGCGCACCTCGCCCAGCAGGAACAGCGGCCCGCTGTCGAGGTCCAGCCGCAGCTGCGCCCCTTGCGTCGCGGTGTCCACCTGCGCGCTGGTGCGCAGCCAGGTGGCCGCGGGGTAGCCGGCCGCGCGCAGCTGCGCGAGGGCGGTGGCCTTGGCGCCGGCCCAGGCACTCTGCCGGAAGCCCTCGCCCACCGGCAGGGTCCAGCCGCGCCGCAGGTCCCGCAGGAGCTCCTGGGCTTCGGGCTGGCCGCGCGCCAGGGCCTCGCGCAGCGCGCCCTGCGGCACCTCGATCGACAGTTCGCGCACCAGGGTGCGTGGCCCGGGCGTCACCTGCACGCGCACCTGGGGCGTGCCGCCCTGGCGCGGTGCCACCGTGGCCTCGACCTGGGCATTGAAGTAGCCCTCGGTCTCCAGCAGCGCGCGCGCCTGGGCCGGGGTGGCGTCGACCAGGCGCTGCAGCTCGGCCGCGGTGATGCCCTCGGTTTGGGGGGCGCTCTGGAAACGGGCCAGGTCGAGGTGGCTGTGCAACAGGGCCGTCAGCGCGCGCGGGGCGTCGATCTGCAGCGCGTAGGCGGCCGGGCCGCGCGGGCGCGTGCCACCGTCAAGGGGCGGGGTGTCGGAGGGGGAGGCTGGGGCGGCTGCATCCGCATCGGCGGCGGGGCGGAGGGATTCGTCGGGGGCATCGGGGGCGCTGAGGGCCGGACGCCCGCACAGCAGGCCCAGCACCAGCCATGACGGCGCGAGCGCCCGGGCCCACCAGGAGCGCGCATCGGCGAGATGGCGAAACATGGGAATCAGTATAGGTGCGCGGCCTATAATCTTTGGATTGCCTGCGATTTCAAAAGTTTGTGTCTCACACGTGTCTCTCACATGAACCAGACCAAGACGCTCCTCTCCCTTTCCACCCTCGTCGCTTCGCTGGCCCTGACACCCCTTTGCCGGGCGCAGGACGTCAAGGCTGACGCCGCGGCCGGCGAAAAGAAGGCGGCCATGTGCATCGGCTGCCACGGCATCCCCGGCTACCAGGCCAGCTTCCCCGAAGTGCACAAGGTGCCGATGATCTCCGGGCAGGACGCGGGCTACATCGCCGCAGCCCTCGCGGCCTACGCCAAGGGAGACCGCAAGCACCCCACCATGCGCAGCATCGCCGGCTCGCTGAGTGCCCAGGACATGGCCGATCTCGCGGCCTTCTACAACCAGCAGCCGAAGGACGTGACGCCCGCGCCGGCCACGCCGCCCGCCGCGCCCGAGGCCGTGGCCAAGCTGATCGACAAGGCGGCGCCCAAGTGCACCACCTGCCACGGCGAGAACTTCAGCACCCCCGTGGGCGGCGCGCCCAAGATCGCCGGCCAGCACGCCGACTACCTGTTCGTCGCCCTCAAGGCCTACAAGACGCCCGGTCATTCCTATGTCGGCCGCACCAGCACCATGAACGCCATGGTGCAGAACTACTCCAATGCCGAACTCAAGCAACTGGCCGACTACATCTCCACCCTGCCGTCCGAGTTGCGCGTGGTGCCGCAATCGCGTCTGCGCTGAGGTGAGCAGGTCGCACGCCGTGCCGATGCGACAAGCCGCTGTGTTCAGCGGCTTTTATTTTTGTTTTTGCCGGACCTGACGAAGACGCTGGCATGGCGCTGCTGCTGAACCCGTTCCAGGCACCGGTGCTGTCGGTCGACAGCGAAGGCCGGCCGCTGCCCACCGCCTTGCTGAACGCGGAGGCGCTGCGTGCGCATTTTGCGGCGCCACGCGCCTGGGAGCCCGAATCGCGCGGCGAACGCCCCTTCGACGCCACGCGCCCGCTGGTGCCCTGCGCGGTGCTGGTGGGCCTGGTGATGCGGGAGTCGCTGACGGTCCTGCTGACGCGGCGTTCGCCGCATCTCAGCGACCACCCGGGCCAGATCAGCTTTCCCGGCGGGCGCGTGGAGCCGGGCGACCGCGACGTGGAGGCAACCGCCCTGCGCGAGGCCGCGGAGGAGATCGGCCTGCCGGGCAGCCATGTGCAGACCCTGGGCCGGCTGCCCGAGTACGTCACCGGCACCGGCTTTGCAGTCACGCCAGTGGTGGCCCTGGTGCGCCCCGATTTCGAACCCGTGCTGGCCGACGGCGAGGTGGCCGAGGTGTTCGAGGTGCCCCTGTCCTTCCTGATGACGCCGGGCCACCACCGGCGCCACGAGGTCGACTGGGCCGGGCAGCGGCGGGCCTTCTGGTCCATGCACTGGCAGCTGCCTGCCACCGCGCCGCCGGTGCTTTCCGAGGGCGATGCGCAGGAGGGGTACCTGATCTGGGGCGCCACGGCCGGCATGTTGCGCAACCTGTACCGCTTCCTGCTCACCGCGCTTTAATCCTTTCGGGGCCTGGCGCCTGCTTATCATCTCCGCATGAGTTTCTTTGCCGTCCTGTTCTCCCTGCTGATCGAACAGCTCAAGCCATTGCCCCGGGCCAACATGGTTCACCACGCGCTGACCGGCTGGCTGCGCTGGACCGGCCGCAACTTCAACGCGGGGCGGGATCACCACGCCTGGGTGGTCTGGCTGATCACGGTGCTGGGGCCGGCGCTGCTGGTGGGCGTGGTGTCGGTCCTGGTGTCCCACGTCAGCGTGGCGGTGGCCCTGGTGTGGGATGTGGTGGTGCTGTACGCCACGCTGGGTTTCCGGCAGTTCAGCCATTTCTTCACCGACATCCGCGACGCCCTGGACCGCGGCGACGAGTTCACCGCCCGCCAGCGGCTGTCCGAGTGGCGGCACCTGGATGCCAGCGAGCTGCCGCGCGACGAGTTGCTGCGCCACGTGATCGAGCATTCCCTGCTGGCGGCGCACCGGCATGTGTTCGGGGTGTTCTTCTGGTTCATCGTGCTGTCCAGCGTGGGCCTGGGCCCGGCCGGGGCGGTGCTGTTCCGCATGGCCGAGTTCGCGGGGCGCTACTGGGCCTACAAGAGCCGCTCCGCGGGGGAGCCGACGCACGAGCGGCTGATGAACCTGTCGCAGCAGCTGTTCGGCTGGATCGACTTCCTGCCGGCACGCCTGACGGCCTTCGGCTTTGCGGTGGTCGGTAACTTCGAGGAGGCCATCAACGGCTGGCGGCGCGACGCCGCGCTGTGGCGCCACCCGAACGAGGGCATCATCCTCGCCGCCGCCTCGGGCGCCATCGGCGTGCGGCTCGGCGGTGGGGCGCCTCCCGCGCTCACGCCGGATGTCAGCAAGACCTTCGACAGCGGAGGCACGCCGGACGTGGTGGAGGCGGAAGGCTCCACGGCGGGCATCCCGCCCACGCTGGGGCACCTGCGCAGCATCGTGGGGCTGGTGTGGCGGTCGGTCATCCTGTGGATGCTGCTGCTGGCGCTGCTGTCGCTGGCCAACCTGATCGGTTGACCCGGCCCCCGGACCAGGGGGTGGGCGGGCGCGGTGATCGACAACTTTGACACAGCGCGCTTCGGCACCCGATCCTAGAATCCGCCTCCATCGATGTAGGCTGTACGGGGGTTGTTCCATGCCAGATGCTTTGCCAGAAGATGCCGGGCCGCCGCCCAGCGGCCGCACGCTCGGCATTCTTGACAAGCTCAAGCACAAGGCGCGCGCCCACAACCGCAACTACCTCACGCAGGGCCACACGCCGCAGGACGCGTCCGTGAGCGTGGTCAGCTGCCCGAACTGCGGCGCCGCGCGGGCCGGCCACAGCGACATCCGCCTTTGCGCCTACTGCCGGCATCCCTTCCTGCGGGATGCAGATGCGGCCGCGGGCTGAGCCGCCTGCGGCCTTTTCCTCGCATTCCAGGAGTACCGCCATGGCCGATCTCTCGATGCTCGACGAGACCGTGCAGCGCTGGCGTGGCTTCGCCGCCAAGATCAAGGCGCGCGCCGACGAGCTGCACGCGCAGGGCTGGGAAGAGACCCGCCGCCTGCAGGCCCAGGCGCGCAGCACCAATGACAACGAGGCCTACATCTTCTGGAGCGGCATCGCCGGGCAGATCGGCAGCCTGCGCGACAAGCTCAATGCCACGTTCGAGAAGAGCGTGGAGGGTGTGTTCGAAGAGAAGGTCGGCATCTACCGGCCCACCTGGGGGCGGTACGACTTCGAGGGGCCCGCGCAGGCGCTGCTGAACGAGCTGCGCCGCGAGCGCAACGAGCTCGACGCCTACCTGCTGGACAAGGGCAGCACGCGGCCGTCCGAGGCGCATGCCGCCGAGGACGCCGAGGCGGCCTACCAGCAACTGCAGCAGGCACACGAACGCACCCAGGACCGCTTCACCTGCTGCAGCTGCGGCGCGCAGCTGCACGTGGCCCGCGTGTTCTGCATGGCCACCTACGTCGACTGCAGCTACTGCCAGGCCAAGAACACGTTCCAGCCCAGCGATGCGGCCCGTGCGCTGCCCTCGGTGGCGGAGAACCTCGCCGAAGGCCGGGTGCGGGCCCTGCGCGCGCGCTGGGAGGAGGCGACCCGGGCCCTGCCGGTCTGGTCGGCAGACACCGCGGTCCGCTGGCGCGAACAGAAGGCCCACGAGATCGCCTGCTACGTCGACTACATCAACGCCAAGTTCGACGTCATCGACAGCATCGTGCCCGAGCTGAAGGCGCAGAACGACCTGGTCCGCACCAGCCGCATCCAGGAAATGAGGAACACCCTCCGGCCCTGAAGGGAGGGAAGACTTCATTCAGCCCGTCTCGTGTCCCCCTGGATGCCCAGGATTTTTTCTCCATGTCACCGCAGAGGAAGCCCCCACCATGACCATGCCCCAGTTCTCCGTGCCCGGTGTGGCACATCTCCATGGCGACGGCTACACCGAAGCCCAGTTCAATGCCGAGGTCCAGGCGCGCAGCGAGGCCCTCTACGAGGAGGACATGCCGCCCGAGGACGTCGACAACCTCTTCTGGAACGTGGCGCGCGACGTGTTCTGCGAATGGAACGACCTGACATTCGAGGATTCGCCCGCCCTGACGTTCAGCCGCGAGCTGCACATGAAGATGAGAGGCCACCAGACGGTCCAGGAGATCCAGGCCGGTGGCTCAGGCCTGATGGACCCGGTGCACGGCATCACGCTGGAGGACTGGGCCGGGGCCAATGCCAAGATCGTCAGCGGCACCGCGCTGGAGGACCTGCTGCGCGTGCTGGGCGTCGAGAAGCCGCAGTGGGACGAGGCCTCGGCGACCTGGATGGCACGCATGAGCGCCGACGCCACCTTCAGCATCACCACCGCCTACGCCGCGGCCTTCACCGACAGCAACATCGGGCGCTTCGCCAACTCGGGCCTGGCGGTGGCGCCGGACAGTGCGGCCAAGACCGCCGCGATGGACAGCCTCGAGCTGTACACGGAGATCTTCTGCGCCCAGAGCACGGCCTACCAGTTCGGCATGGACGGGGCCCAGTACGTCAAGGACACCTGGGGCCTGAGCCTCATGGACACCAGCGCCATCGGCATGCACTGGAGCCAGCAGATGCAGGACGACATGGGCCTGATGCGCGCCTACAGCGATCTGATGGACACCTACAACGCCAAGTACAAGGCGCAGTTCGCTGCGGCGCAGGGTGGCAATGTGGGGGATGACATCGAGTTCTGAGCCGGAGCTCAGCGCGAACGGGGAGTGGGGCGGCCAATACAGAGCCACCCGCCTGCCCTGAGCGTCCGAATTCCGTTGACATACCTCCCGTTCGTCCTGGACGAACGGGGTGGCATGCTCGCCCTCACCAGCGCGTGGCGGTGAGTTCCTCGCGCAGCTCGCCGTAGATGCGGTAGCGCGAGGGCGAGATCTCACCGCGCTCCAGCGCGGCGCGCACGCCGCAGGCCGGCTCGTGCTGGTGGGTGCAGTTGTAGAACTTGCAGTGCTCGGTGTGCGGCGCCAGGTCGGGCATCAGGCCGGCCAGCTGCTCGGGCTTGATCTGGCGCAGGCCGAATTCCTGGAAGCCAGGCGAGTCGAGCAGGGCGGTCCGGCGCTGGTCGTCGAGCCAATGCCACTGCGTGTGCGTGGTGGTGTGGCGGCCGGCCTGCAAGGCCTTGGAGATCTCGCCCACCTGGGCGCGCGCCTGCGGCGCCATCAGGTTGATGAGGGTGCTCTTGCCGACGCCGCTGGGGCCCAGCACCAGGCTGGCGCGGCCAGCCAGGCGTGCCTCCAGCAGGGCCCGCGCGGCTTCGGGGTCGGTCTTCAGGGCCACCTGCAGCACGTGGTAGCCCATGGCCACGTAGGGCGCCAGGCGGGTGCGGGCCGCGTCGATCTCGGGCAGGTCGGCCTTGTTGAGCACGATGTGGGCGGTGATCTGCGCGTGCTCGGCGGCGATCAGGGCCCGCGCCAGCTGCGACTCGCTGAACACCGGCACGCTGGCCACCATCACCAGGATCTGGTCGAGGTTGGCGGCGAAGGCCTTGGTCTTGAACTCATCCTGCCGGAACAGCAAATTGCGCCGCGGCTCCACGTGCTCGATCACGCCTTCGCTCCCCTGGCTGTCGGTGGCCAGCCAGCGCACCCGGTCGCCCACCACGCAGTCGCTCTTCTTGCCGCGCGGGTGGCAGGTCAGGCGCCGGCCTTCCGGGGTCTCCACCAGGTAATGGCGGCCGAAGCCCGCCACGACCAGTCCTTCGTCCAGGGGGTGGAAGCTGCTCATGGTCTCAGACCAGCAGGGCGTTGGCCTTGGCGGCGCAGATGAAGTCGTTTTCTGACACGCCGCCGACCGTGTGGGTGTCGAAGCGCACCACGCAGCGGTCATAGGTGACCGTCAGGGTGGGGTGGTGGTCTTCGCGATGGCAGATCCAGGCCAGCGCGTTCACGAAGGCCAGGGTCTCGTGGTAGTTCTTGAACTCGAAGCGGCGCTCCAGCGCGTTGTCGGCCCATTGCCAGCCCAGCAGTTCGGGAGACTGGGCCAGGCGCATCAGCACCTGGGCTTCGCTCAAGGGGGGCACGTCCTCAAGAGGCGTGCAGTGCTGGCTGGTCAGGGGCGTGGTCATCGCGAAAGGGGGCAGTTGGCGAGATGGCGTGCATCTTAGATGAGCGGCCGCACCCTGGGGACCCCGCCGTCAGAAACCGCGATTGCACAGGGGTGCGGCCTGCGGGTAACACCGGCGGGCCGATCCGGGTTTACAGCCTGCCGGCTTTGCTGGAATGATGGCCGACTTTGCCCGTCCAGTTCCCACAGGATCCGCCGATGTCTCCCCACGCCATTGAAATCGTCGCCACCGCGCTGTTCGCCATCGCGGTCGCACACACCTTCCTGGTCAAGCATTTCGAACGGCTGGCCCGGCTGCATCCGGCCCATGCGGGGATGTGGCACATGCTGGGCGAGGTGGAGGCGGTGTTCGGCGTGTGGGCCTTCGCCTTCATCGCCTTCCTGGCCAGCCAGCGCGGGATGCCGCAGGCCATCCAGTACCTGGAGGGGCTCAACTACAGCGAGCCGCTGTTCGTGTTCGTGGTGATGGTCATCGCCGCCAGCAAGCCCATCCTGGACCTGGCCAGCTCGCTGGCGCAGGCGGTGGCGCGCCTGCTGCCCCTGGCCGGCGCGCAGGCGTTCTTCTTCGTCGCGCTGTCGCTGATCCCCCTGCTGGGCTCGTTCATCACGGAGCCGGCCGCCATGACGCTGGCCGCCCTGATCCTGCGCGAGCACATCTTCGGCCAGCCGATCTCCACGCGGCTCAAGTACGCCACGCTGGGGGTGCTGTTCGTGAACATCTCCATCGGCGGCGTGCTCACCCCTTATGCGGCGCCGCCCGTGCTGATGGTGGCGGGCAAGTGGAACTGGGACTTGGCCCACATGTTCCAGCACTTCGGCTGGAAGTCCGCGCTGGCCGTCAGCCTCAACGCCAGCCTGGCCGCCCTGATCTTCGGCCGCGAACTGCGCAAGCTGCCGGCCCCCCAGCCCAAGCGGGGCATGGACACGCCCTGGGCCCTGGTCGCCGTGCACCTGGCCTTCCTGGTGGGCGTGGTGGTGTACTCGCACCACCCGGTGGTCTTCCTGGGGCTGTTCCTGTTCTTCCTGGGCGTGGCGCATGCCTACCAGCACTACCAGGACCGGCTGATCCTGCGCGAGGGCCTGATGGTGGCGTTCTTCCTGGCCGGCCTCGTGACCCTGGGCGGGCAGCAGAGCTGGTGGCTGGAGGCCGCGCTCAAGGGCATGCACCCGACCGTGCTGTATTTCGGCGCCACCGCCCTGACTGCCATCACCGACAACGCCGCGCTGACCTACCTGGGCTCGCTGGTGCCGGGCGTGGACGAGGCGTTCAAGTACGCCCTGGTGGCCGGCTCGGTCACGGGCGGCGGCCTGACCGTGATCGCCAATGCGCCCAACCCCGCCGGGTTCTCGATCCTGCGCGGCAGTTTCGACGACGGGGGCATCGCCCCGCTTGGCCTGTTCCTCGCGGCGCTGGGGCCGACGATCGTGGCGATCCTGGCGTTCCAGCTGCTGTAG
>CBINPE010000080.1:0-22204 GCA_966252435.1 uncultured Burkholderiales bacterium
TGCGTGATCACACCCAACCGAATCCGGCGCCCAGCGTGCCGACGATGACCCGCCGCGGCGCCGCCCGCTGGCTGGCCGGCCTGGCCGGGATGTCGATGGCGGGCCTGGCCACGCTGGGGGGCATGGCCCCGGCCCGCGCCGCCGGGGCCGACGAGGACGCCCAGGCCCTGCTGGCGGCCAGCGACGCCGTACGCAACCCGCCGGGCGGCTTCTCGGTGCAGCTCACGCTGACCGAGTTCCGCAAGGGCCGCCAGACCAACCGCTCGGGGCTGCTGGTGTACGCCAAGCCGATGTCAGACAGTGGTCAGTACAACAACCTGGTGCGCTTCCTCACGCCGGCGCGCGACGCCAACAAGCTGATGCTGCGCAACGGCAACGACCTGTGGTTCTACGACCCGGCCACCAAGGCCAGCGTGCGCATCTCGCCGCAGCAGCGCCTGCTCGGCCAGGCCAGCAACGGCGACGTGATGAGCACCAACCTGGCCCGCGAGTACCAGGCCCAGCGTGTCGGCACCGAGACCATCCGCGACGGCCAGGGCGAGGACCGCCCGTGCGTGCACCTGCACCTGACCGCCAACGGCCCGCAGGTGACCTACCCGCTGGTCGACTACTGGGTCGACCCTGAGACCCGCCGCCCTGTGATGGCCCGCTTCTACACGGCGGAGAACCGCCTGCTCAAGACCGCCTACTTCCGCAAGTTCCAGATGGTGCTGGGCATGCAGCGCCCCACCGAGACGGTCATCATCGACGGCATGGACCCCGACTGGGTGACGCTGATGCAGAACACCCACTCCACCGCCCGCGACATCCCCGCGCAGTGGCTGCAGCGCGACTACCTGGCGCGCTTCGACGACCCCGAGCCGGTGCCCGCGGCCGCCGTGCCGGCCTCGGCGGGGAAGGAATGATGAGGCCGCGTCGCAGCCTGGCCCTGCTGGCCCTGCTGGCGGGCATCGCGGGCCAAGCCTGGGCCCAGGCGGTGGACCCGCTGAGCCTGCAACCCGAGGACGAGGCGCCTCCCGAGGCGCCGCCGGCCGGGCGGGGGACGTCGAACCTGCGGCTGGAAGGGTGGACGCAATCCGCCGACCTGCGCCACGACGTGCCCGGCCAGCCGACGCACCAGCAGCGCGCCGTGCTGGATTTCCGGCGCGAGTGGCAGCCCGCGCCCGGCGAAGGCCGCTGGACACTGGGCGGGTCAGGCCGGCTGGAGCAGGTGGGCGGCAGCGAAGGCGCGCAGACGCGCTTCGCCCTGCGTGAGGCCTATGCCAGCACGCAGTGGGCGCCTGGACGCTATGTCGATGCCGGCCGCATCCAGTGGCGCAACGGCGTGGCCTACGGCTTCAACCCGAGCGACTTCCTCAAGCGCGGCGCGGTGCTCGACCTGGGCACCCAGAACCCGCAGGCCCTGCGCGAGAACCGCCTGGGCACGGTGATGCTGCGCCAGCAGTGGCTGGGCCCCTCGGGCTCCTTGCAGCTGGGCTGGATGCCGCAGCTGTCGTCATCCTCGTCCGGCGAAGCGCACACCAGCACCAACCCGCGCTCACCCGGCTGGGAGCGCACCAACGGCCGCAGCGCGACCCTGCTGCGCTGGGCGCCGAACACCGGCGACACCTGGACGGCGGAGGGCCTGGTCTACGCCCGCAGCGGCGAGCCGGTGCGCTGGGCCACCAACCTCACGCGCAGCGTGGGCGAAGCCTGGATCGTGTATGCCGAGTGGGCGGGCGGGCGCGCGGCGGCCACGCCCTCGTCGCCCGCCTCCTCGCACTGGACCCAGGAACTCGCCACCGGCGCCACCTGGACCAGCCCCTGGAACTGGAACGTCACGCTGGAGCGCCAGCAAGCCAGCACACCGGGCACTTCGGACGGCTGGTTCACGCGCCTGGCCTGGGACAAGCCCTTCGGCCTGCGCGACACGGACCTCGCGGGCTTCGTGCGCGTCAACAGCGGCGACCACAGCCGTCTGTGGCAGCTGGACGCCCACTGGCACGTCAACGACCGGCACAGCCTGGGGCTGATCTGGGGCGGCTCGCAGGGCGCTCCGGTGAGCGAGTACGGCCGCATGCCGGTGCGACGCCAGGTGCTGGTGTCTTGGACGGTTTACTTGACCTAGGAGCCCATGCGAAGGCGCGGCCTGGGCGGTCAGCTACCCACCAGAGCCCGCAGGCGTCGCCGGGGCCACGCGGGGAAGCGTCACGACGAAGGTGGTGCCCTGCCCAACGGTGCTGTGCACCTCGATGCGCCCGCCCAGCGGACCCGTCACCGCGTTGTGAACGATGTAGAGGCCCAGCCCACTGCCCCCGTTTCCCAACCGGGTGGTGAAGAACGGGTCGAACACTTTTCCCGCATGCTCAGGAAGAATGCCGCGGCCGTTGTCCCGGATCTCAAGCCGCACCTCGGTGTCGCCTTCGGCCCGGCATGAAACCCACAGATCCCCTTTGTCCTGCGCCGAGAACGCGTGGGTCAATGCATTGATGAACAGGTTGGTCACGACCTGCCCGAGCGCCCCCGGAAAGCTGTCCATCCGCAGGTCGGCCGGCAGGTCGAGATGGAGACGGATGGGCCGCTGCCTGATCATGTGCTCCAGGGTGGCGAGCACCTCCTCGATGGTCTGCTTCAACTCGAACTCTCGCCGACGCTCGGCCGCCTGATCAACGGCAGCCTGCTTGAAGCCCGCGACCAGCTTGGCGGCCCGCGCCAGGTTGCGCTCGATCAGGGACAGTGCCTCCACGCAGTGAGCGGCATAGCCCTCCAGTTCACTTCGCTTGATGCCGCCCTCTTGCACCTTGGCCTGCAGGGAATGGGTCGACTCGCGCACGCCCCCCGACACGACCAGGGCGTTGCCCAGGGGCGTGCTCAACTCATGCGCCAGGCCGGCCATCAACCGGCCGAGGGCCGCCAGCTTCTCGGAGCGGACGAGTTCGGCATGCGCCTTCTCCAGCGCCAGCGTGCGTTCCTGCACCCGGCGCTCCAGCCCCTCGTTGGCTTGCTGGATCAGACGCTCACCTTCACGCCGCGCCTCCTCGCTGACTTCCAACTGGCCCAGCATCCGGTTATAGGCATCCGAGAGCACATGCACTTCTCCGGAGGTGGATGCCCGGAAGGGACGGGCCCGGCCTTCGCCGAGGTCAAGAAGATGCCGGGTGAGTTGGCGGATGGGGCGCATCAACCGGTGCACCATCAGCCCGACCCCCAGGGTGAGCGCCAGCGCCACAGCGATGAACCACCCCAGGATGGCGCTGAGTGTCTGACGGAAGGGTTGCCGGGCCTCGTCGAGCGGGAAATTGGCGCCCAGAACCCAGTCTGTCGACGGCACGCGCACAAAGGAAGCCAAGGCCTGCAGGCCCGTGGAGTTGACCGTCTCGGTCGTCCCCTCAAAACGCGTTTCAATCGCCCGGTCGTACCCACGGTTCTGGCCGGGCTTGGCGGCGAGCTTGAACAGGCGGGCGGGGTCGGGGTGCATCAACATCACCCGGTCATGGGTCGTCATGAACACATAGCCGCCTTGGCCCACCCGGTAAGTCTTCAGCTCCGAGGCGTAGTAAGGGCTCAGCAGGTACAGACTGGCCAGCATCACGCCGACCATGTGCCCGTCTTTCCCGAAGATGGGCGAGCACATGGCCAGCGCGGGCTGACGATCGGTCGACGAGGCAGGAAAGGGGACGGAGACCTGGCTTTGCCCCGTGGCAAGCGTTGCCGACATCAGCCTGTGCACTTCGTCGGCGGGAACCACCAGAGGGGGATGGCCCGGCGAACTCTGGACGATCAACTGGCCCGTCAGGTCAAGGATGCGCACACCCCCATCGAAGCTCAGGTGAAGGAAAACGCGGGAATCGAGGGAATGCTGCAGCTCCTGCGGTTCCGAGAGCAACCGGGCGTCTGATGCCTTGGCCACGCCGGCCAGCACGGTCCGGGCCATCTGCAGGTTGCCGTCGAGCCTGCTGGCCAGCGCCCGCAGCACCAGGAACTGGTGATTTCCGACCAGCTCGAGATAGCGGGCCTCGAACTGCTGAAGGACTTGGCCGGAGATGAACGACAAGCTCACCGCAAAGGCACACCCCACGAGAACCGCCGCACGTGTCGCCAAGGTCATCGAGCGCAACGCCGACTTGGCACGCGACACCAGGCTGCCCATTGTCACGCCCCATGGCGCCAGGGCCTGTCCACACGACAGGCACACTGGCTCCCGTCGTGTGGACAGGCCCTAGGTGTCATCCTGGCCGTCGGCGGTGGGCAGCAGGAACGAGAACTTCGCCCCGCCTTCAGGACGGTTCCTGGCCCAGACCCGCCCCCCATGCCACTCGACAATTCGACGCACGATCGTCAGGCCAATGCCGCTGCCCTCGAATTCGCGGCCATGCAGACGGCCGAAAGGTGTGAAAAGCTCGGCGCTGCGCTGGCTGTCGAAGCCGGTGCCGTTGTCGTTCACGCTGATGACCCATCCGTCTGCCTCGCGGTGCGCCTCCACCTGGATGTCGGGCCGCTCGACATCGCGCGTGAACTTCAAGGCGTTGCCCAGCAAGTTGACAAAGACCTGCTGCATCAGCCCCTCGTCGACCCGCAGCACCGGCAGGGAAGTCACCGCAATGGCAGACAGGCGCTCGGCGGGCACGGACAGGGAAAGCACCGCCAGCGCCTCGTCCAGCACTTTGTTCATCGGCTTCAGGGCGGTGGTCAGCGTGCCCTTCGACATGCGGGAAAGGTTCAGCAGATCGTTGACCAGCTTCATGAGGCGCATGGTCTGAGATTCGAGCATCTCCAGCCAGCTGCGCACACGCGTCATGTCACCACGGTCCAGCTCTCCCTGGATCAAGCCTGAGATCCCGGCAATGCCCGCCAGCGGACTGCGCAGGTCATGCGAGACCATGCGGTTGAAGGATTCGAGCTCCCCCACCGCCTCCGACAGCTCGCGGGTGCGCTGAATCACGCACTGCTCCATCGTCTCGTTCGCCAGCCGCAAGGCCTGCTCGGTGGACAGCAGCCGCTCGGCCTGCAACCGCTCCGCGGCGCGCATGCTGACCAGCGACTCATTCACGCACTTCAACTCGTCGCGCTCGCGCTGCAGATCGGTGATCAACCGGTAGGAGCGGATGGCCGTCATCAGGCTGGTGAACAAACGAATGTTCGTCATCTCGGCCTTGGTGCAATAGTCGTTGATCTCGTAATTGCGCACGGTCTCGAGTTCAGGGGCATAACCAGGCTGCCCCGTGCGCAGAATGATGCGCAACTCCTTGCGTCCCAGCTCTTCCCGCAGCACATGGACCAATCGCAAACCCGCATCCGGGGTTTCCATCACGACATCGAGCAGGAGCGTGGAAATGGAGGGATCGGCCGCAAGGATCTGGAACGCTTCGTCCGCCGAATAGGCGTGGAGGAAGGTGAGCGGCCGCCCTTCGATGATGGCCTGGTGCAGCGCCAGCTCGGTCGCCCGATGGACGTCTTCATCGTCATCGACGATCAATACGCGCCACGCCTCCAGGTTGTCGCTCTGGGGGGACTCCTCGTCGATGAATGACAAGGTGTCCGCCAACTCATCGCTGGTGGAGAGCAGGTTGCGCATGGATGCGTTGGCAGCGTCATGTTTCATACGTGACGAGCAGTATGCTCCAAGAGAAGCGGCAAGGATATCCTGGGCACGCGCTTTGCGGAAGGCGGCGCCAGCCTCTCGATTCGGTAGCTCGACACCTGCTCGGCCGATTGCCGGACGCCAAGGCGGTCGGGTTCCGCCCGGCGGAAGCGTGCAAGGTCATCGGGCCCCGTTCCCGTTCGCCCTGAGGTATCGAAGGGGACGCAGTCAACGAGCTCGCTGCCTTCGCACCCTTCGATACCTCAGGGCGAACGGAGGGGGACCGGCAGCCGCAAGGGAAGGTCACCCCCTCCCGCCGGCGGCCCTCAGGCCGCCACCTGCAACTGCAGCCGTTCCCGCCGGCGCAGCATCGCCGTGCACTCATCGGCCGGCAGCGGCTGGCTGAAGAAGTAGCCCTGCATGGCGTCGCAGCCGCTGCGCTGCAGCAGCAGGAGCTGCCCCAGCTCCTCCACCCCCTCAGCCAGCACCTCGATCTGCAGGCTGTGCGCGATGCGGATGAAGCCCTCGACGATCGCCAGGTCCACGCTGCCGGCCACGAGGTCCAGCAGGAAGGCGCGGTCCAGCTTGAGCTTCTGGATGGGGAAGCGCTTGAGGTAGATCAGGTTGGAGTACCCCGTCCCGAAGTCGTCGATGGCCAGGTTGACGCCGATCTGCCTGAACTGCGCCAGCAGGGCGATCATCTTCTCGGGGTCCTTCATCGACACCGTCTCGGTGATCTCCAGCTCCAGGAACTCCGGCGGCAGCTGCGACGCGTCCAGCACCCGCTGCACCTCCGCCGCGAAGGCCGGCTGCAGCAGCTGCTGGACCGACAGGTTCACCGACATGCGGATCGGCGGCAGGCCTTCGTCCAGCCAGGCCTTGGCCTGCCGGCAGGCTTCGCGCAAGGCCCACTCGCCCAGCGGGATGATCAGCCCGGTTTCCTCCGCCATGGGGATGAACTTCAAGGGCAGGATGAAGCCCGTCTCCGGGCTGCGCCAGCGCAGCAGCGCCTCCACGCCGATGATCTCGCCCGTGTGCAGGTTGATCTGGGGCTGGTAGTACAGCATGAACTCCTCGCGCTCCAGCCCCTGCCGCAGCCGCGCCTCCATCACCAGCTGCTCGTTCACGCGGATGTGCATGTCGGAGACATAGTGCTGGATGTTGTTGCGGCCCTCGGCCTTGGCCTGGTACATCGCGGTGTCCGCATGCTGCAGCAGCGTGATCGCATCCGTGCCGTCCTGCGGGAAGGCGCTGCAACCGATGCTGCAGGTGACCGACAGGGCGTGGTCCTTCAGGACGATCTTCTGCGTCACGGCCGAGAGGATGCGCTCCACCGTCCGCGGCAGGGCCTCGTCGGCCATGCCGTTGCCCAGCAGCACCACGAACTCGTCGCCGCCCAGGCGGGCCAGCACGTCGGTGGCGCGGATGCACTTGAGCATGCGCTCGGCCAGCGTCTTGAGCAGCTGGTCGCCCAGGTTGTGGCCCAGGCTGTCGTTGATCAGCTTGAAGCGGTCGACGTCGATGAACAGGACGTAGAACGACTCCTGCACCCGCTCCGCCTGCGCGATGCGGCGCTCCAGGTACTCCATCAGGAAGTTGCGGTTCGGCAGGCCGGTGAGGCTGTCGTGCAGCGCCTGGTGGCGCAGCTGCTCTTCGTAGTGCTTGTGCTTGCTGATGTCGTGGATGATGGTCTGCACCGCCTGCATGCCCTTGTACTGGAAGATCGAGTTGGTGATCTCCACGTCGATCTCCCGCCCGTCCAGGCGCAGGATGCGGGCTTCCAGGGTGCGGGCCTCGCCGCGCTCGTGCATGAAGGCGTCCATGCGGTTCTTGATCAGCTCCTGCCAGGGCTCGGCCACCAGGTCCATCAGCAGGCGGCCGATGAGCTGGCGGGGATCGCTGGCGCCAAACAGCCGCAAGGCGCTCTGGTTGACGAAGCCGATCACGCCCTCGCTCTCGAGGATGATGGCGTCGGGAGAGATCTCGATCAGCAGCCGGTAGCGCTCCTCGCCCTCGCGCAGGCTTTCCTCGACCGCCTGGCGCTCGACGATCTCGGCGTTGAGCTGGTGCACCGCGCGCTGCAGCTGGCGCGCCACCAGCAGCACCGCGATCACCGCCGAGGCGCTCACCAGGATCGCCACCAGCACCGAGCGCACGCCGCGCCGGCTGAACTCGAGCCGGTCCTCGAACTCCTGGCGCGCGTCGTTCTGCACCATCTGCACGTGGGACTGCAGGTTGGACAGCGCCCGCTGCATCCCCGGCACGGCTGCCTCCAGCTGCCCCGCCTCCCGGTTCAGCAGGATCAGTGCCGTCTGGGTGGCCAGCTGGTGGTAGTGGGTGAAGGCGAAGCGCAGCGACTCGACCTGCGGCTCCTTGCCCGGCAGGGCGGCCATCTTGTCCAGCAGCTTGTCCATGTGCTCGATCTGCAGGGAGGCCTCCTCCAGCCGCTTGATGTCGCCCTCGGCCACGGCCCCCTGGAACACGCCGATCAGCGTGTCGAGCCGGGAGGAGAACTGCGTCACGCCGTCTAGGAAGGGAAAGCTGACCAGGCCCAGGTTGGAGATGGCGTTGGAGGTGCGGGTGGAAAACGTGATGACGACGGCGACCGTGATCAGAAAGATCGACGCCGTCAGCGCGGGCAGGGCCCAGATCCTCTTGCCCTCGGACTTCAGCTTCATGGTGTGTGCTTCCCGGGACGGAGGGTCATGGGCCCGCGGCGGCCACGCGGGCCGCGTCCTGCGGTGACAGGCTGATCCGCTTGATCACCTTCACCCCCTGCCGGACCTTCGTCGCATCGACGTAGCCGATCGCCCCCGGCGTGTTGGCGATGAACCTGAGCACGGCCTCGTCGTCCTCGAGCTGGCGGGGCGGCGTGGCGCCGCCGGTGAAGATCTGCCGGGACCAGTACGCCTTGACCTGTGACGGATTGCGCTTCAGCAACCGCAGGCCGAACTCCTCGCGCGCGGGCGAACCCTCCTTCTGGTCCACGGGAACGGCCTCGTTGCCGCTGGGGAAGGTGCGGACCTGGCCCAGGAAGAGCTTGATGAGCGTGTCGTCGTCCAGCGTCTCGTTGTTGGTGGCATGGACGATGGCGACGATCTGGCCCGGCACCTGCGCGCGGACCGCCCCTGGCCCGGCCCAGGCCAGCACCAGGGCCGCGAGCACGAGGCCCCACGCCCGTCTGGCGCCGGCGATGGAATTCCGTGCCCTCAGCATCTTGTCCACCTTTCAGAAGACGATGTCATAGGACAGGGAGAGCACCTTCGCACTGCCTGCGAAGGGAATCTCGTGGTTCAGGTCGTGCACGTCGTCGAGCTGTACCTTGAGGGCGCTGGACTTGGTGGCCTCGTAACGCAGCACGAACGAGCGGCCGGACCAGCGCATCGGGGTGTACTGGTCGGGGAAATTCGTGGATTCGCGGTAGCCGCTGAGGGTCACCATGGGCGTGAAGTCACCGATGCGGTACCCCAGCGCCACCATGGCCGAATCGGCCTTGTAGGCGAACTTGTTGCGGTCGAACAGGCTGTATTCGGCCCGCACCACCCAGGCATCCAGGTCGGCGGTGGCCGACACGCCGTAGAACGCCTGCTTGCCCTGCGTGCGGCCGGAGTAGAGCAGGTCGAACGAGCGGGTGTCGCGGTCGAACTGCCGGTAGTCGGAGCGCACGTAGAACAAGCGCGTCGTGAACCAGTCGCGGGTCAACTCGAAGTCCGCCCCCGCGATGTGCTGCCACTGGACGTCCTTGGGCTCGCTGTAGAACAGCTTCGAATACTGGTTCTTGCGGCTGGTCTCGTCACCCAGGAAGAGATTCGACTTCAAGGACCAGGCGCCGACGGCCCCGCGGTAGGTGGCATTGACGCCGTTGTAGTTCACGGCGTCCCAGCCGTAGATCTCCGGCGGCGGGCGCACCCAGTGGTAGGCGTAGCCCACGTCCTGCACGTCGGAGAAATGGCTCAGGGGCAGGCGCTTGCGACCGAATTGCAGGGTCCAGGCCGGGCTGGGCTTGTAGGTGAAGTAGGCCCATTCCACGCTGGCGGAGCCGTCGTCGAGCGCGCGGCCCACGACCTGGCTGGTGGCGGAGAACACCTCCGACAGCTGGGCCGTGCCCTGCAGGCCCAGCTTGCTCTCGGGGCTCCAGCTGAAGGCCGGGTGGTACACGCCGGCATGCGCCCAATCGGCCACATACCGGGTGCAGTAAGGCTGGTAGGCCGCGGCGACGATGGTGTTCGTGACGCAATGGCCTTCGGTGCGCCCGCCCACCAGGGAGGCAAAGCCGGACAACTGGTACTCCGCCGCACCGGCGTGCATGCCCGCCAGCAAGGGTGCCAGGGCACACACGCCCTTCAGGAGACGAACACCGTGACGCGAGAAGTTGCCATCCGCCATGGACCTCGGCCCGCGAGGGCACCGTTGTGGATGCTCTCGTATCGGCCGATCACCTGGCGACTTGAGCGCGCCGTCCGGCGCATTCGAGCCCCGGGCCCCTGGACCGCACGCGCCCCGGCCGCCTGTGTGGACTAGCGCACACCCGGCGGCAGGGCCTGCCGAAACCGCCTTGGAGCGGTGTCAGGGGCTCAGCGCCCGGGCGATCGCATCGACCGCCGCACCTGGCGCGCCGCCAGCCCGATCATCAGCAGGGCCGACAGGTAGAAGGCCAGCTGCAAGCCGCTGGGTTGGGCGTCGTAGCCCACCAGGGCGTGGGCCAGCGTGCCCAGGGGGGAACTCATGGACAGCCAGTGGGAGCTGTCCCACAGGGGATCGGTCCAGAGGTCAAGCAGGCCGGCCTGCGACAGCGCGCGCGCCAGTTGGCTGGCCATGGCCGCGGCCAGCATCAGGATCAAGGCGTTGGTGAGCGCGAACATGTGGCGCAGTGGAATGCGGGACAGCCCAAAGTAGATCAGCAGGCCCACGGCCACGCCGCTCAGCAGCCCCAGCACCACACCCGTCACCGCCCCGGCTGCGCCGGCACCCGTGACGTAGCCGGTGACGAAGAGCACGGTCTCCGCCCCTTCGCGCAGCACCGACAGGGCCACCACCACCAGCAGGGCCCAGGGCGTCTTCTCACCGGTCTTGTAGGAGTGGCCCAGGGCCTTGGCCTCGGCGGCCATCTGCGCCCCCTGGTTGGCCACCCAGATGCGGTGCCAGCCCAGCATCACCAGGGCCGTGGCCAGGATGGCCACGTTCATGAGGTCGTGGCCCATGCCGTCGGCCCAGTTGCTGATGCGCTCGGCCCCCGCGGCCAGCAGCAGCGCCCCGGACAGGCCCACCGCGCACCCCGCCGTCAGCCAGCGGCCCCGGCCCACCAGGCCGCGCGTGGCGGCCGCGATGATGCCGACGAACAGCGCGGCCTCGAGCGTTTCACGGAAGACGATGATGGCAGCGCCCAGCATGGTGACAAATCTCCTGCGACAACGTGAACGACGACAGGCCCGGGCCTGTTTACTCGGCCACCACCACGCCCTTGGCCGTGGCCTCGTGGAACTCGCCGAAGAAGTCATAGCGGCCCGCCTTCAGGGGACCGATCAGCACGATGACCTTGGCGCCCGCGGGCACCAGCTTCTCGCGCTTGAGCGAATGACTCTCGAACTCCTCGACCGTGTCATCCTGGTTGTGCACGACCAGCTTGATGCGCTGGCCCGCGGGCACCTTGACCTCGGACGGCTGGAACTCGTGGTTCTTGATGACCAGCGTCACCTCCAGATCGGCCGCCGAGGCCGACACAGCCAGGCACAGCCCGGCCGCCAAGAAAGACAAGCCACGAAGAAATCCGGAGAAACGCGCCATGACAAACCACCTCGTCGGTCGAAGAAAGATCCCCGCGGGACCTGATGGGCGCAAATTCTAATGCGAACCATTCTCATTGGCAAGGTGAACCATGGCCCAGCACGGCTCCGCACGGCCAGGAGGTGCCCGAATCCCGCCACAATGGCGCGATGTGCGATGCCCCTTCCGCCCTCCCTGCCGAGCTGGCCCTCGAGCGCGTCAGCAAGGTGTTCCCGAGCGGGGTGGCGGCGCTGGAGGAGGTCTCGCTGCGCGTCGCGCCGGGCGAGTTCGTCTCGCTGCTGGGACCCTCGGGGTGCGGCAAAAGCACGGTGCTGCGCCTGGTGGCCGGGCTGGACGAGCCCAGCGCGGGGCGCGTGCAGGCCGCGGCCCAGGGCGTCCCCGGCGCCACCGCCTTCGTGTTCCAGGACGCCACCCTGATGCCCTGGGCCAGCGTGTACGACAACGTCTGGCTGCCGCTGCGCCTGCGCGGCGTCGGGCGCAGCGCCGCACAGGCGCAGGTGAGCGCGGTGCTGGCGCGGGTCGGGCTGGGGTCCTTTGCCCAAGCCCTGCCGGCCGAGCTGTCGGGCGGCATGCGGATGCGTGTGTCGATGGCCCGCGCCCTGGTCACCGCACCGCAGTTGCTGCTGATGGACGAACCCTTCGCCGCGCTGGACGAGATCACCCGCCAGCAGCTCGGCGCGGACTTGCTGAGCTGGCAGCGGGCCGGCGCCATCACCACGCTGTTCGTCACGCACAGCGTGGCGGAGGCGGTGTTCCTGAGCCAGCGCGTGCTGGTGATGGGGGCGCGTCCAGGCCGGGTGGTGGCCGGGTTCGAGATCGAGGCCCCCGCGCTGCGCGACGCCACCTGGCGCACCTCGGCCGCGTGCGCCGCGCAGTGCCGCGCCGTGTCGCAGGCCCTGGAGGCTGCCTGCCGCCCGCCCCAGGCGGCAGACCAGCCATGAGGCCGCGCCAGCCTGCGCCCTGGCTGGCGCGCGCCGTCGGGGCGCTGTCCCTGGTCGGGCTGCTGCTGGCCTGGGAGGCGGTGGTGCGCCTGGCGCACATCCCCCACTACACCCTGCCTGCGCCCTCGCTGGTGGTGCAGACCCTGGTGGCGCAGTTCGGCTCGCTGGCGCCGAGCTGGTGGTTCACCCTGAAGATCACCCTGGGCGCGCTGGGCCTGGCCTGCCTGGGGGGCGTGCTGCTGGCCTCGGCGTTCGCGCTGGTGCCCCTGCTGGAGCGCGCCCTGCTGCCCTGGGCGGTGGTGCTGCAGGTCACGCCAGTGGTGGCCATCGCGCCCCTGATCCTGATCTACATCGACAGCACCACCGCGGCCCTGCTGCTGTGCGCCTGGATCGTGGCCTTCTTCCCGGTGCTGTCCAACACCCTGGCCGGCCTGCGCGGCGCCGACCCGAACCTGCGCGAGCTGTTCCGCCTCTACGGGGCCACGCCCTGGCAGCGCCTGCGCCACCTGCTGGTGCCCTCGGCCCTGCCTGCCTTCCTGACGGGGATGCACATCGCCACCGGCCTGAGCCTGATCGGCGCCGTCACGGCCGAGATGGTGGCCGGCGCGGCCGGGCGCGAGACGGGCCTGGCCTCGCGCATCCTCGAGGCCAGCTTCCGCACCGAGACCCCGAAGATGTTCGCGGCCCTGAGCCTGCTGGTGCTGACCGGCGTGATGCTGCACTGGTTGACCCAGGCCGTCTCGCAGAAGCTGATCGGGCGCTGGCATGCCTCCGGGCGCCCGCCTTGACCGACCGCACGCACCTTGTCGCCCCTTCCTTCTTCTTCTTTCTCCTTCCCTCCCTTCACCACCTTCGACCTGCCATGCCACACCACCGCCCTGCCCTCACCGCCTGGATGACGTCGCTGTTGCTGTGCCCTGTGCTGTTGACCTTCCCTGCCGCCGCCCAGGCGGCCGATCACATCACCTTCGCCACCAACTGGAAGGCCCAGGCCGCGCACGGCGGCTTCTACCAGGCCTTGGCGGACGGCACCTACCAGCGCTTCGGGCTGGACGTGACGATCCAGCCGGGCGGCCCCTCGGTCAACAACCGCCCGCTGCTGCCGGCGGGCCGCATCGACTTCCTGATGACGGGCAACCTGCTGCACAACTTCGACAACGTGAAGAACGGCGTGCCCACCGTGGTGGTGGCGGCCATGTTCCAGAAGGACCCGCAGGCCCTGCTGGCCCACCCGGGCCAGGGTTACGAAGACTTCGAGGCCTTGAAGAAGGCACCGGTGGCCCTCATCGCCAAGGACGGCCAGTTCAGCTGGTGGCAGTGGCTGAAGGTGCGCCACGGCTTCCAGGACAGCGCGCTCAAGCCCTACAACTACAACCTCGGCCCCTTCCTGGCCAACCCCAAGGCAATCCAGCAGGGCTACTCGGTGGCCGAGCCGATCTATGTCGAGACGCAGGGCAAGTTCAAGCCCGTGGTGCATCTGCTGGCCGACCATGGCTTCTCCACCTACTCGACGGTCATCGAGGCGCGGACCGACACCGTGAAGAAGCAGCCCGCCCTGGTACAGCGCTTCGTGGATGCCTCCATCCTGGGCTGGGTGAACTACCTCTACGGCGACCGCAAGGCCGCCAACGCGCTGATGATGAAGGACAACCCCGAGATGAGCGAAGCCGAGCTGGAGGCCTCGGTGGCCCTGATGAAGCAGCAGGGCATCGTCGACTCCGGCGACACGCTGCAACTGGGCATCGGGGCGATGAAGCCCGAGCGCATCCGCGACTTCTACCAGCAGATGGTGCAGGCCGGCCTGTACCGCGAGGGCGAGGTGGACCTCAACCAGGTGGCCACCTTCGAGTTCGTCAACAAGAAGGTGGGGCTGGACGTGAAGGCCAGGCTGAACAGGCCCTAGTCCGCGCCACGCTGCTGCACCAGCGCCATCGCGAACTGGCCGTTGCCGACCGACCAGTCGGAATAGTCGTTCTCGTGCATGAAGATGAAGACGTCCTGCGGCGCCACGCCCGCGCCCTGGCTCAGGTTGCGCGCGATGTGTTCGTAGAGCGTGCGCTTCATGGCGTCGCTGCGGCCGCGCCGCAGGGTGATCTCCACCACCACCAGGTGGTCCGAGCGGGCGACACCGTTGAAGCGCCGGTCGTAGAAGAAGTTCTCGGGTTCGTAGTCGCTGACGAGGTTGAACAGCTCGTCGGCCGGCATGCCGATGCCATCCACCAAGGCCTGGTGAATGCCGGCGACGATGGCTTGTTTCTGCGCGGACGAGGTGCCGTGGCGGACGGCGGTGCGGACGAAAGGCATGCGGGAAAGCTCCAGACAAAAGAAGGCCTGAGCCTAGCTTCCGCGCCCTTCCCGCAACAGGCACAGATTCCGCCCTGTCGAGGCAGATCAGGGCAAGCGCAAGTCCCCACAGGCGAGGTCTCGAACGGACTGCTTCAGGCCGCCGGCCGTGTGGCCTTCCAGCGCCAGGCCAGCAGGCCCAGGGCCAGCGCCGCATGCAGCAGCGCCATGCCGTTGATCAGGCTCGTGGCCGCGAGGAAGTGATCGACGGGCGGGTACAGCAACCCGCGCACCCAGGCCGGCGCCGGGGCCTGGGCCAGCCAGGGCATGAGCGCGTGCAGCACCAGCATCGCCACCAGGAAAGCCCCGAGCGGCCGGCGTGCACGCGGTGCGAAGGCGAAGAACAGCGCCAGCGCGCAGTCACGCACCAGCAGCAGCGCCCAGGCCAGCGCCGTGCCGGGCAGCATGCCGCTGCGGACGTCCTCCCCCAGGCCCGACAGCAGGCCGAACAGCAGGGCTGCCGCCAGGCTGGTCGGCCAGCGCGGCAGTTGCTCCAGCGCGGCCCTCCAGCGCCCCGCCTCGACCCGCGCAGCCACGCGCTGCCACATCGGCCGCGGCTGCGGCTCGCTGACCAGGGCGAAGTAGGTGAGCGCGCCGCACACCCACACGCCCACCACGCCCACCGTGTGCAGCCGCACGTTGAGGTCAAAGCCGCTGAAGTAGAGGGTGAGCACCAGCCCCAGCACCGGCCAGCCCCAGGGCAGCTGCCGCACCGCCAGGCTCTCGGCCATCGAGCGCCAGGCGGCCACGAGGGCACACAGCACGAACAGCAGCAGCGATCCCACCAGGAACCCCGGCGTGGACCAGGACTGCCCCCACCAGCTCAGCACCGGCTGGTCCTCCATCCTGAACAGCTGGGGCAGCGGCAGCAGGAACGCCACCCAGAGCCACTGGCCCTGGCGGGCCAGCCGGCCGTCGAGCTTGGCCAGCTGCAGGTTGACCGCCAGCATCAACGCCTGCAGCAGGATGCCGGCAAGGACCAGCGCCGCCAGCTTCAGACCCAGCAGGGGATAGTGGAGGGCCCAGGCGCAGGGCACCGCAACAGCCAGGCAGATCGCACCGCCGTACCAGCTGTAGGCCGTGGCCCCGGCCAGCTTGCCCCAGGTCATGGCCCAGGGCTGCATGGCGCTCATGCGCTGCTGGTCCCAGGTGCGTTCAGTGAGCTCGTCGAGCACGCTGGTGCCGGCCGCGCGCACGCCCAGGCCGCCCACCAGCAGCATGAAACCGATCACCGCGGCCAGGGCCAGCTCTTTCGGCCAAAGGTCGGGCCGGCTGGTCAGCACCACCGCGAGGCCGCCGGCGAACAGCAGCACTGGCATCAGGATCAGCCGCGGCGCGGAAAACTGCAGCCACAGCTGGCGCTGGAATTCGGGATTCATGGCGTGGCACCTCCTGGCGTGTCCTTGCCCGTCTGCCGCCCCAGGCGCCCCGCCTGCAGGGATTGCAGGTACGACTGCTGCAGGTTCTCCAGGACGGGGGCGATGACCATCAGCGGATGGCCTGCCGCCACACAGCCCGCCACCAGCGCCGCCTGCTGCGCCGCCGTGCCGTCATAGGTGATCTCGACGCGGCCTTCCTTCTCGTCCAGGGCCCCGGGCTCGCTGGTGTGGACCTGCCGCACCCCCGGCTGCCGGGCCAGCCAGGCCCGCGCCTCGGCCAGGCCTGCGACGAACACCAGGCGCAGGCGGCGTTCGCCCTCCTGGGCCGCAAGGCCCTGCTGCCGTGCCGAGCGAAGGGCGCGATGCTCCAGCACCCGGCCGGCGTCGAGGGCCAGCATGTGGGTGGAGTACTCGTCCAGCTCGGCCAGGATGTGGCTCGACACCAGCAGCGTCATGCCCTGGGCTTGCAGCTCGGTGAAGACACCCGCCAGCGAGCTGCGCGCTTCCGGGTCGAGCCCGCTGGCCGGCTCGTCCAGCAGCAGCACGCGCGGCGCATGGATGATCGCCTGGCCGATCGCCACCCGCTGGCGCTGGCCGCGCGACAGCCGTCCCGTCGCCTGTGCCAGCTTGTCGACCAGGCCCAGGCGCTGGGCGGTGCGCTGGATGGCCTGGTCGACGGCGGACGGCGCCAGGCCTTGCGAGCGTGCGGCATAACGCAGGCTCTGGGCCACGGTCAGCTCCGCGTACAAGCCGAAGTTGTCGGACAGGTACCCCATCAGGCGGTGGGCCTCGCGCGGGTGTTCGTGCACATCCAGGCCATCCACCCGCACCCGGCCCGACAGCGGCGTGTCGAGCGCGGCGATGCAGCGCATCAGGGTGGTCTTGCCCGCCCCGTTGGGGCCGACCAGGGCCGTCACGGTGCCGGGCTCGATGGCCAGACGCACGCCCGACAACGCCCGGTGGCCGGGATACTCGAAGCTGAGGTCCTGGACCTCGATGATGGGCATGCTCACACGATCGCCTTTCGCCTCCCCAGGCGCCGGGGACTGCGCGGATTATGGGGCGCCCTGCCCCGCGGTGGATGGCACAGCCATTGCTTCGGGAAGCCGCTGGTCCTGCAATCGGTTCTCCTGCCCAACGCCCCATGACACGCCTGGCCTCCTCCCCCCCTTCCCTCCCCGCGCGCCCGAGGCCCCTGCCATGCTGGACACTCTGGACCCTCGCGGCATCCACGGGGCTGTGGGCCGGGCACGCGGGGGCGGCGGACACGCCGACGGCGGCGATCAACGGCGGTGACACCGCCTGGATGCTGATCTCCACGGTGCTGGTGACGCTGATGGTGGTGCCCGGCATCGCCCTGTTCTACGCCGGACTGGTGCGTCGCAAGAATGCCCTGTCGACCTGTGCACTGGTCTTGGGCAGCGCTGCCTTCGTCACGCTGACCTGGGTGATGCTGGCGTACAGCCTGGCCTTCACGGACGACACCGGCTGGGTGGGTTCCGTGTCGCAGGCACTGCTGGCGCGCCTGAAGCCCGGTGTGGGGCATGTGCTGGCGCCCACCGTGCCGGAGGCCGTCTTCGTGCTGTTCCAGCTGGCCTTCGCCATGGTCACGGTGGCCCTGATCTTCGGGGCGGTGGTCGAGCGCATCGCGTTCCGCGCGGCCATGGCTTTCTCCGTGCTGTGGACGCTGGGCGTGTATGCGCCGGTGGCGCACTGGGTGTGGCATCCCACCGGCTGGCTGCATGCCCTGGGCCACATGGACTATGCGGGCGGCACGGTGGTCCACCTGGCCAGCGGCGTGGCCGGCCTGGTGCTGGCCGGCATGACCGGCACGCGGCACGGCTACGGCCGCGAGGCCATGCCGCCGCACAACCTGCTGCTCACCATCGCGGGCGCGGGCATGCTGTGGGTGGGCTGGTTCGGCTTCAACGGTGGCTCGGCCCTGCAGGCCTCGGAGGAAGCCTGCATGGCGGTCCTGGCCACCCAGCTGGCTGCCGCCAGCGGCGTTGTCGGCTGGATCGCCTGCGAGTGGGTGACGCGCGGCCAGGTCACGCTGCTCGGGCTGGCCAGCGGCCTGCTGGCGGGACTGATCTGCATCACGCCGGCCTCGGGCTTCGTGGGCGCTGTCGCGGCGCTCGTGATCGGCCTGGCGGGCAGCGTGTTCTGCTTCTTCTGCGTCACGGCCGTGAAGGCCCGGCTCGGCTATGACGACTCACTCGACGTGTTCGGCCTGCACGGCGTCGCGGGCCTGCTGGGCACCGTGCTCACCGGGCTGTTCCAGACGCGCAATCCCGACCTGCCCGGCCAGGCCGCGGTGCAGCTGCTCGGCGCGGCCGCGGTGGCCCTGTACGTCGCGCTGGCCACCTGGCTCATCGCCTGGCTGATCCGCGCCAGCCTGGGCCTGCGCGTGCAACCGGGGGTCGAAGCCGCGGGGCTCGACCTGGGACAACACGGCGAATCCCTCGCAACCTGATCCACGACCATGATGAAGAGCTTTGACTCGATCGCGACCAACCTGGTGATCCAGGTGATGCCTTTGCTGATGCGCGAGTTCCAGGTCCGGCTGGACCCTCATCAGCTGTTCTCCGATCCCGCCTATGCCGACCACATGCTGCAGCTGGCCGGCACCGCACGCAGCGAGCGGCTCAAGACCTGCGCCGCGCTGCTGCAGGAGCGCCTGCGCGTGCTGGGTGCACGCGTCGCGCCGCCCTCCCGCGAGGCCGCACGTCTCGCTGAGCCGGCGCTGGCCACCGCCGGGACCGACGCACCGCCACCTCCGACGAGGTACGTGCGCTCGCTGCGCTGAAGGCTCACAGCGCCACGGTGGCGTCGACCTCGACCGGCGCGTTCTTCGGCAGCTGCCGCACCCCCAGCGACGTGCGCGCGCCCAGCCCGTCGGGGCCGAGCACCGCCACCAGCAGCTCGGAGGCCCCGTCGGCCACCTCGCTGTGCTGGGTGAAATCGTCGGCGCTGTGCACGAAGACGTTCAACTTCAGCACACGCCGCACGCGATCCAGGCCATGGGCCTGGTGCAGCACGGTCAGCACGCGCAGCACGCACACGGCGGCGGCCTCGCGGGCCTGTGCCAGGGACACGCCATCGCCCACGCGGCCGGTGCACACCAGGCTGGCGCCGACGCGCGGTACCTGGCCGCTGACATGCACCAGGCCGGCGTGCTCGGTGCTCGACGCATAGTGGCCGCCGATCTGCAGCGGCGCATCGATGTCCAGCCCGTGCGGCGCCGCCAGGCGGCGTAGGGTCTGGACGCGGGTTTCAGGTTCGTCAGACATGGTTCTTCCTTTCGGGACTTCTTGCATCGGGAGCCTCACGCGCCCAGGGCGCGCAGGTCGATCGCGTTCAGGTTCATGGTCAGCAGGGCGCCGGGCTTGGGCAGGTCGGCCACGGCAATGACGGTGCGTGCCGGCCGGTGCGCGCCGAAGGCCTCGGCAAAGGCGCGGTTCATCTCGGCGAAATCCGTCACCCGCTTCAGGAAGACGTGGACGTGCAGCACGTCGCCCAGCCCGCAGCCCACCGAGGCCAGCATCGCCTGCAGGTTGGCCAGCGTCTGGCGCGCCTGCTCGTAGGCGCCGGGCCCGGCCAGCTGGCCCGTGGCCGGGTCGACCCCGGGCGTGCCAGAGATGAAGACATGGGGGCCTGCCTTGGCGACGTGGCTGTAGGGCCCGATGGGCTCGAACAGGCCGGCAGGACAGAGGGTCTCGAGGGTGGTCATCGTGGGTACCTTTCGGGCAGTCAGCAAGTGGAAGAAGAGGCAGAGGCGGCATCGGACGCGGGGGCGAAGGGCCAGGCGTCCAGCACGCGCCGCCAGCCGGTGCGGCGCGGCGACGGCGGCAGGCACATCAGCTCGGCATCGGCCCAGGCGGTCAGGGTGAGCCATGCTGGGCGCTCGATCACCAGGGTCTCGCCGTCCTCCAGGCGCTGGGCGCCCAGGCCGGGCAGGCCCGCGTCGTCACCGACCACCGGCGCCACCAGCACCGGACCGCCCAGGCTCAGGAAACGCATGCCGCGCGCCACCTGCAGGCGCCGGTGATCGCCGCGTGCCAGTGCCAGCCGCGCCGGTGCAGCGGCAGAAGAGGTGCCGGGAGTGGATCTCGGCGAGGGTGCAGGGAAGGATGGCATGGTCGGCTCCTGGGACAGTCCGTCGTTTCTGGGGCCCCAGCTTAGGCCGCGCACCACCCCGTCGAACAGGCACAGGCGCGGGCCATCTGCACCGCAACAGCGGGACGCCGAGCCGGCTGTTATGGCGCACTTTGTCTCGAACTGTGTGCACCGGGCGCCGCCGGGCGGCGGCATGATGTCCGTCCTATGGACACCCAGCCTTCGCCGTCGCAGCCGCCGCTCTACCTGCGTGTGGCGCACCACTACCGCGGCGCCATCCGCACCGGGGTGCTGACGCCGGGACAGCGCATGCCCTCCGTTCGCACCCTCACGCGGCTGCACCAGGTGAGCCTGTCCACGGCCCTGCAGGCCTGCCGCAGCCTGGAGGACGAGGGCCTGCTGGAGGCGCGCCCGCGCTCCGGCTACTTCGTGCGCCTGCCGCGGCGCGCCAGCATGCCCCCGGCGACCGAGCCCGACACCCTGCAGACCCTGGCGGCGCAGTACGTTGGCATGCACGAACGCGTCTCGGCCTTCCTGGCCCACAGCGCGCGCCATGCCGTGCACACCGACTTCGCGGTGGCGTACGCCTCGGCCGACGGCTATCCCGCCGAGGCGCTGAAGAACGCCACCATCCGCGCCCTGCGGCGCCAGCCCGAGCTGCTGGTCAGCCCGATGGCAGCCCCGGGCGCCCCGGCGCTGCGCACGGCGCTGGCGCGCCGTGCCCTGGAGGCCGGCATGAGCCTGACCGCCGACGACATCGTGATCACCCAGGGCTGCATCGAGGCCTTGAACATCGCGCTGCGGGCGGTGGCGCAGCCCGGCGACACGATCGCAGTGGAGTCGCCCACCTACTACGGCCTGCTGCAGATCCTGGAGAGCCTGGGCCTGCAGGCGCTGGAGATCCCGACCAGCCCCGTCACCGGCCTGTCGCTCGAGGCGCTGGAGCTGGCCTTGCAGACCCATCCCCGCATCAAGGCCGTCGCGGTGGTGCCCAACTTCCAGAACCCGCTGGGCTGCGTGATGCCGGATGCACACAAGGCCCGCCTGGTCGCGCTGTGCGCCCGCTTCAAGCTGCCGGTGATCGAGGACGACACCTATGGCGCCCTGACCGACGACGACATCCCGCTGAAGGTGGTGAAGGCCTGGGACCGCGGTGGCGACGTCATCTACTGCGCCTCGCTGCGCAAGATCCTGGCGCCGGGCATGCGCCTGGGCTGGATCAGCGGCGGGCGCTGGCACGCACGCGTGGAGATGCTCAAGTACGCGCAGAGCCGCGCCAACGAAGCCCTGATGCAGCTCAGCACGGCGGAGTTCATGGCCACCAGCGCCTACGACCGCCACCTCTCGCGCCTGCGCCGCCTGCTCAAGACGCGACGCACGCAGATGGCCGAGGCCATTGCCACGCACTTCCCCGCCGGCACACGGCTGAGCGTGCCCCAGGGCAGCGTGATGCTGTGGGTGGAGCTTCCCCCCGACTGCGACGCGCAGCAGGTGTTCGAACGCGCGCTGCCGCACGGCATCCGCGTGGCGCCGGGGCCCTTGTTCTCGAACTCGGACCGCTTCGGCCATTTCCTGCGCATGAACTGCGCCGCACCCTGCGACGAGCAGGCCGAACAGGCGTTGCGGCTGCTGGGGCAGATCGCGAGAGGGTGAGATCGACCTAAAAAAATGCATTGCATGCGATGCAATTGCATTGTGTTTTCATGAAATGCATTACATACCGTGCAAATCATGGACCTCTTCGAGATTGGCCAAGTCATCCGGGCCCAGCGCAAAAGCCAAGACGGCCTCAGCCAGGAAAAGCTGGGGAAAGCCCTGGGCATGAGCCGCTCCACCATTTCCGGCATTGAAAACGGGACGATCGAAGAGATCGGTCTGCGCAAGGTCCTGGCCTTGTGCGCATCGCTGGGTCTGGAAGTCGTCGTGCAAGCCAAGCAGCGGCGACCCACGCTGCAGCAGTTGCGAAAGGAACATCGCGATGCTTGAGGTCTATGTCGATGGCAGGCACGCAGGCGAGCTGTTCCGCAGCGCGACCTCGGAACGTCCCGAGTACAGGTTCCCGCATCTTGCAGAGAACGAAT
>CBINPE010000081.1:0-22016 GCA_966252435.1 uncultured Burkholderiales bacterium
GCGACTGGTAGATCTCGCCGCCGGGGATGTTCTGCGGCACCACGCCCAGGCGCGACATCACCTTGCCGCTGAAGCCACCGATGCGGAACTTCAGGCCCTTGAGGTCTTCAAGCGACTTCACTTCCTTGCGGAACCAGCCGCCCATCTGCGCGCCCGTGTTGCCGCAGGGGAAGTTGATGATGTTGAACTTCGCGTAGAACTCGCGCATCAGCTTCAGGCCGTTGCCCTCGAACATCCAGGACGACATCTGGCGCGAGTTCAGGCCGAAGGGGATGGCGCAGCCGATCGCGAAGCAGTCGTCCTTGCCGAAGAAGTAGTACGGACAGGTGTGGCCAGCCTCGACCGTGCCGCTCTGCAGGCCGTCGACCACGCCGAAGGCGGGCATCAACTCGCCAGCGGCATGCACCGAGACCTGGAACTTGCCGCCCGTCATCTCGCCCACCCGCTTGGCGAACACCTCGGCACCGCCATAGATCGTGTCGAGCGACTTGGGGAAGCTGGAGGCCAGGCGCCAACGCACGGTGGCTTGCGCGTGGACGATGGCCGGCGCGGCGCCGGCGGCCAGCACACCGGCCAGGCCGGTGCTGCGGATGAAGGAACGACGTTCCATTTGCGAGACTCCTGAAGTGGATGAATCAACCGCCAGAGTTTATGGCGCGGACCTCGAACACCTCCCGGGATTTACCCCTGAGCAAAGCCCGCTGGACTGTCAGCATTTGCAAGCGTTCCAGAGGGGTACAAGGGGTGCGGAGGGACACTTCCTACCAATGCCCCGACACGCTGGGTATCGGTGCTTTCACCGACCGGCCCTCAGCTGCCGGCCACCTTCATGCGCTCGATCAGCACCGAGCCCAGGGTCTTGCTGCCCACGGTGTAGGCGTCGGCGCCCACCGCCACGATCTGCCGGAACATGTCCTTCAGGTTGCCGGCGATGGTGATCTCGTGGACCGGGTAGGCGATGCGCCCGTTCTCCACCCAGAACCCGGCCGCACCGCGCGAGTAGTCGCCCGTCACGTAGTTGACGCCCTGGCCCAGCAGCTCGATCACGAACAGGCCCCGGTGGAGCTTGCGCAGCATGGCGTCAAGGTCGTCACCGGCTTGCGTGAGGCGGCTGCGCAGGTGCAGGTTCTGCGAGCCCCCGGCATGGCCGGTCGTGCGCAGGCCGAGCTTGCGTGCCGAATAGGTCGACAGGAAGTAGCCCTGCACCACCCCGCCCTTGACCACGTCGCGCGGCCGCGTGACCACGCCCTCGTCGTCGAAGGGGGCGCTGCCCTTGCCGCGCAGCTCGTGGGGGTCTTCATGGATGTCGATGTGCGGGGCCAGCACCTCCTTGCCCAGCGAGTCGAGCAGGAAGGACGACTGGCGGTACAGCGCCCCACCGCTGGTGGCCTGGACATAGGCCCCCAGCAGGCCCACGGCCATGGTGGACTCGAACAGCACCGGCACCTCACAGGTCTTGATCTTGCGGCCATGGAGCCGCGACAGCGCCCGCTCGGCGGCATAGCGGCCTACGGCCTCGGGCGCGGCGAGGTCTTCGGCGCGGCGCATCGAGGTGTACCAGGCGTCGCGCTGCATGTCTTCACCGCCGCGGCCCGGCACGGAGGCGATGGGCGCCACCGACAGGGAGTGGCGCGAACTGGCGAAGCCGCCGCGGAACCCGCGCGAGTTGCCAGCGAAGAAGTGGGACTGCTGGGCGGACACGCCCGCGCCCTCGGAATTGGTGATGTGGGGGTCGGTGGAGAGTGCTGCGGCCTCGCAGCGCAGGGCCAGCTGGGTGGCCTCCTCGGCATCGAGGTCCCAGGGATGGAAGAGGTCCAGGTCCCGCGTGGCGGCCTCGCCGAAAGCCAGGTCCTGCTCGTCCGGCAGCCCGGCGGCGGGGTCCTCGGCCGTGAAGCGGGCGATGTCATAGGCCGCGCGCACGGTCTGCGCCACGGCGGCCTGGGAGAAGTCGGAGGTGCTGGCATTGCCGCGCCGCTGCCCGATGAACACCGACACGCCCAGCGACTTGTCGCGGTTGCGCTCCACGTGCTCCAGCTCGCCCTTGCGCACCGAGACCGACAGGCCCGCTCCCTCGGAGACCTCGACCCCCGCATCGGTGGCCCCCAGCGAGCGGGCGACCGCCAAGGCGTCGTCGACCAACTGCTGGAACTGCGCACGCGAATAGGAGAAGCCCGGTTCGGGTGTGGAGGAAGCGCTCGGGGTCGATGAGGTCATAGATGGTGGGCGAAGACGAATGGGGGAAGGAAGTGGCCTGCGGATGATCGTGCGTCCATCATACTCACGCCCATGAGCCTCATGAATGACCCGGATCTCCCCCCCTCCACCCCCGACGACGCCCCTGCGGCGGCCCGCCCCAGCAAGACGCAGCGCAAGAAGGCCTCCCACGACCTGCAGAAGCTCGGCCTGGCGCTGGCGGCCCTGTCGGACGCCCGCCTGCAGGCCCTGCCGCTCGACGAGGACCTGCGCGAGGCGCTGATGGCCGCCAAGACCATCCGCTCGCACGAGGGCAAGCGGCGCCACATGCAGTACGTGGGCAAGCTGATGCGCCGGGCCGACGCGGGCCCTCTGGAAGAGGCCGTGGCCCGAGCCCAGCTGGGCCCGGCCAAGGCCTCGCTCGAGCTGCACGAAGCCGAGCGCTGGCGCAGCGAGCTGATCGCCCGCGACGGCGCCCTCACCGAGTGGATCGCCCAGCATCCCGACACCGACGTTCCCGCCCTGCGCACCCTGATCCGCGCAGCCCGCAAGGACGCTGCCGCGGCACCCGAGCAACGCAGCGGCAAGGCCTTCCGCGAGCTGTTCCAGTGGGTCAAACAGGCGCAGCAGCAACAACAACAGCGACCGGCCGACACCGGCGCCCCCGAGGAAGAAGGCTTCGACCATGACGACGAACGCTGAGAGGGCCGAGCGCCCCACCGTGCGCATCGGCCTCGTGTCGGTGAGCGATCGCGCCTCCAGCGGCGTGTACGACGACCGCGGCACCCCGGCCCTGCAGGACTGGCTCGGCCAGGCGGTGCGCAATCCCATCCACTGGGAGGCCCGCCTGATCCCCGACGAGCAGGAACTCATCAGCCGCACCCTGCGCGAGCTGGTCGACGAGGCGAAGTGCCACCTGGTGCTGACCACCGGGGGCACCGGCCCGGCACGGCGCGACGTGACACCGGAGGCCACCCTGGCCGTGGCGGACAAGGTGATGCCGGGCTTCGGCGAGCAGATGCGCCAGATCAGCCTGAACTTCGTGCCCACCGCGATCCTGTCGCGCCAGGTGGCCGTGATCCGGGGGGAGTGCCTGATCATCAACCTGCCGGGCCAGCCGAAGTCGATCAAGGAAACCTTGCAGGGCCTGCCGCAGGCGCAGCCGCCGGTGCACGGCATCTTCGCCGCGGTGCCCTACTGCGTCGACCTGCTGGGTGGGCCCTTCATCGAAACCAACGAGGCCGTGTGCAAGGCATTCCGGCCGAAGTCGGCGGCACAGCGCTGAGGGGCTCCCTCAGCGCTGTGCCTACTTGACCAGCTTGTTCAGGCCCGCCGCGTCGAAGGTCTCGGTGGTCTGCGCGTCGGTGGGCATGCAGTCCGTGTCGGCGCCCCGGGGGGCGTGCGAGAGCTTCTCGATGGCGGCCCACAGCAGGGCCACCTGGTGCGAGGTGCTGGCCGCGTTGTCGATCAGGCCCTTCATGGCCAGCGCCACAGGATCGTCCCCCTGGGTCACGCCATAGGCGGAAAAGCCCATGCGGGACGAGGCTTCCTCGCGCGCGGCCTCCGCGGCGGCCTCGATGATGCGGGCCGGGTTGCCCACGGCCGTGGCGCCGGCCGGCACCGGCCGCGTCACCACCGCCCCCGAGCCGACGCGCGCCCCCGCACCCACCGTGAAGCCGCCGAGCACGCAGGCATTGGCACCGACGATCACGCCCGCCTCCAGGGTGGGATGGCGCTTGGCCCCCTTGACCAGCGAGGTTCCGCCCAGCGTCACGCCCTGGTAGATGGTGCAGTTGTCGCCCACCTCGGCCATCTCGCCGATCACCACCCCCATGCCGTGGTCGATGAACACACGGCGGCCGATGTGGGCACCGGGGTGGATCTCGATGCCCGTCAGGAAGCGCGCCAGGTTGGACACCCAGCGCCCCAGGCCATGCCAGCCCGCCTTCCAGAACCGGTGCGCCCAGCGGTGCATCACCAGGGCATGCAGGCCGGGGTAACAGGTCAGAACCTCCCAGCGCGAGCGGGCGGCAGGGTCCCGCTCCAGGATGCAGGCGATGTCTTCACGGAGGCGCTGGAACATGAAAAATCCGAGTGGGTGGTCGCGCGGGGCCGCTCGGCTCCAGGGAGGAACGGGCGCGATAGACGAAAACCGACGTAGTTTATGCGCCTCGTCATGGGCCTGCTCGAGCAGGCCTGATTCCCAGTGCCCCAGGCCTCACCCACCGGACCGCGTCTGGCGCCTTCAGCGCGCCGGCGCACGGGCCTGGTCCCACAGATCGCTCTTCTGCGTGCGCAGACCGCACTGGCTGCCATTGGGGGTGGCGGCGATCTCGAGGTAGCAGTCGGCGGCGGCCTCGAAGCGCGGCCAGCTCACGAGGCTTGTGCCATTGGGATTGCCGGTACGCGCGAAGTTGACCCAGTACTGCAAGGTCTGCGCCTGCACCGCGGCGTCCTCGGGCGTGAAGGCCCCGGCCTTGGCATAGGTCGTGTTCTCCATGGTGTTGAACACGTAGAACAGCTCGATCCCATGGTAGGCGCCCGCGCTCTTCAACGCACCGGATTGCTGCTGGGAGAAGAAGTAGCGCCACACGGGGTCTGTCTGCTGCGGGGCGACCGCCCGGGCGGTGCGCCGCGTCAGGCTGGTGAACTGCGAATCGGTCAGGATCTGGACATAGGACTTCTTCGCTTCGTCCTGGGTGCTGCCCGGCGGGTAGAACTCCAGCGCCTGGGCACGGTAGGGCGCGGGCACCAGGGCGGTGAGCAGCGCATCGACCGTGGCCGGCAGCACCACCGGTGGAGCCGACAGGCTCATCTCGTCTGCCGTCGAGCCGATCAGCAAGGGAACGCGGTTGAACTGCCCTGAAGCAAACGCCGTCGCCGGATCGGTCTTGAAGATCACGCCGTCGATCACGGGTTGCCAGTTCATCTGCACCATGCCGTTGTCCACCGGCTGGGTCTCGCTGTCGATGAGGAAGCGCCAGTCCCGGGCGCGCAGGGCCGCGATCTTCTGCACGTCGGTGCCCCGCGTCACGAGGCCATCGACGAACTCGACGCCCTTGGCCCGTGCCGCGGCGTAGGGGCTGAGGACCGGTCCGGCGCTCTCGATGCCGGCGCGCTGGAACAGGCCCTTGGCGGCCGGTGCGGTCAACAGGTTGCCCACGTTGACGCCGCCAGCACTCTGGCCGAACACCATCACCCGGCTGGGGTCACCACCAAAGGCGCCGATGTTGTCATGCACCCATTTGAGCGCCTGGATCTGGTCCATCACGCCGTAGTTGCCCGAGGTCCCGCCGGCTTCCGGCTCCAGCCCAGGGTGCACGAGGTAGCCCAGCGGCCCGAGCCGGTACTGGATCGTCACCACGACCGCCTGGCCACGCGCGGCCAGGTTGCGCCCGTTGTAGATCTGCGTGCCGGCCTGGATCTCGCCCGCCGAACCCTGCTGCTGGCCACCGCCGTGGATGAACACCAGCACGGGCAGGCCGGACGAGCGCGTGGCAGGCGTCCACACATTGAGCTGCAGGCAGTCCTCGTCGCCTTCGAGCGTGGCCTCGTCCTGCCCTCGCGAGAAGCGCTTCTGGGGGCAGGCCGGGCGGAAGGCCTGCGCCTGCAGCACCGAGGCCCAGGGCGTGGGATCGACCGGCGGGCGCCAGCGCAGCGCGCCGACAGGCGGCTGCGCAAACGGAATGCCCAGGAACTCCAGGCCACCGTCGTAGAGGTTGCCTTGCACGCGGCCGAAGCGCGTGCGCACGGTGTCGGCAGGCAGCAGCTCAGGCGCCGCGAGGTTCTGCGAGGAGGCCTCGACCGGCGCCGCAGGCGTCTCGGTGCCGCTGGGGTCGCTGGCGCTGGTCTCACTGCCCCCGCCGCCGCACCCTGCCAGGGCTGCGAGGCAGGCCAGCCCGGCGAGCCAGGGGCGCAGCCCGCGTGCCGCACGGGAGGAGGAAGATGTGTCGCACTCACCGCTGGGACGGTCGAAGGCGGGTTGCAAGAGGTTCATGGGGTGTGCTCCTGGGTGGACTGCAAAGGTGTGCTCGATTCTCCCCAGGCGCTGCGCCGCGGCCGATTGCCGCAGGCCTCTCATGCGTTGCAAACGATGACAAGCGGGCCGTCTTGTCATCGTTTGTCATGAATCAGGGCCGCCACCGGGGCGGGGCTTGGGGCTAACATCGCCCCAGCCGACGCGACACACCCATGCCTGACCCCGCCCGCATCCTGATTGCCGATGACGAAGCCGAACTGCGCGGCCTGCTACAGCGCTATCTCACCGAGCAGGGCCTGACCGTGCGCACGGTGCCCAACGCCGCGGGCGCCGACAAGCTGCTCTCGCGCGAGCGCTTCGACGTGCTGGTGCTCGACGTCATGATGCCGGGGGAGGACGGGCTGTCGCTGTGCGCCCGGCTGCGCGCCCGGGGCGAGACGGTGCCCATCCTGATGCTCACGGCGCGCGGCGATCCGATCGATCGCGTGGTCGGCCTGGAAATGGGGGCGGACGACTACCTGCCCAAGCCTTTCAACCCGCGCGAGCTGCTGGCCCGCCTGCAGGCCATGGTGCGGCGCCAGCGCATGCTCGGCGTGCACGGCGTGCCCGTGAGCGAAGAGCCGCTCTCGTTCGGCCGCCACACCTTGTACGCCGCGCAGCGCCGCCTCGACAAGGACGGCCAGGAGGTCCCCCTGAGCAGCGCCGAGTTCAGCCTGCTGCTCGCGCTGGCCCAGCACCCCAACCGGCCGCTGGGCCGCGACCGCCTGATCGAGCTGACACGCGGCCGCGACCACGCCGCCACCGATCGCAGCATCGACGTGCAGGTGATGCGGCTGCGCAGGCTGATCGAGGACGACCCGGCGCAACCCCGGCACCTGCGCACCGTCTGGGGCGTGGGCTATGTGTTCGTGCCCGATCCGAACGGCTCCTTTCTATGAGCCTGTGGCCCCGCACCCTGTTCAGCCGCAACCTGCTGCTGATGGGCGTGCTGATCCTGGTGGGACAGCTCGTCAGCGCCTGGCTGTTCCGCGAACTGGTGATGCGCCCCCGGCTGCAGCTGACCGCGGATGCCGCCGTGCGCAACTTCGAGGCGCTGGAGGCGGGCCTGCAGAGCCTGGCGCCCGCCCAGCGCCAGCAGTTCGTCGATCACTTCAACGCGCACGCCGACGCCTCGGCCCCGAGCAGCACCGGCACCCGCCTCACGCGGTTCGAGCGCACCTACCTGCAGCTGGTGTCGGAGCGCCTGGCGGCACGCGGCAGCCGGATCACCTGGCAGCGCGACGCCGACCATTCGCGCACCCTCACCCTCGTGCTGGACGGCCAGCGCTACCGGCTGAACCAGCCCAGCCCCCTGCCCGCGCGTGAATTCCCCTGGACCTGGAGCGTCGGCAGCGCGGTGACCTGCCTCCTGGCGGGGCTGGGCGCCTGGCTGATCCAGCGTCGCCTGAACCGGCCGCTGAACGCGCTGGTGCGCGCGGCCCAGGCCCTGGGCCGGGGCGAGCGCCCGCCCGCCCTGCAGGTCGCGGGCCCGAGCGAGATCGCCACGGTCGCGCACGGCTTCAACGAGATGGTCGCCAGCCTGGCGCACCACGAGCGCGAGCGCACGCTGATGCTGGCCGGCCTGTCCCACGACCTGCGCACGCCCCTGGCCAAGATGCGCCTGGCCACCGAGATGCTGAGCGGCCGGGGCGACGCGGAGCTGCTGGTCAGCCTGAACCGCAACATCGAGGCGATGGACCACCTGCTGACGCAGTTCCTCGACTTCACGCGTGCCAGCCTGAACGGCAGCTGGGACCAGGAGCCCCTGGCGCCTGCCGACCTGAACGCCCTGGTGCGCGAAGCGCTGGCCCTGTGCACCCCCGACAGTCCGGAGGCAGACCCCCACCTGGTGGTGCAGGCCGGCGCCATCCCGCTGGTGATGCTGCGGGCCCAGGCCGTGCGCCGGCTGATCCTCAACCTGGTGGTCAATGCACGGCGCCATGGCGCGCCCCCTGTCGAGGTGGTCACCCAGGGTTCGGAAGGATGGGTGTGGCTCGAGGTGTGGGACCGCGGCCCCGGCATTGCGCCGGAACGCGCCGAGGCGCTGAAGCAGCCCTTCGTGCGCGGCGACGGGGCACGCGGCGGTCCGGCCGGCGCGGGGCTGGGCCTGTCCATCGTGGAGCGCATCGCCCGCGACCATGGCGCCCGCTTCGAGCTGCTGCCTCGCCCGGGCGGCGGCCTGGTGGCCCGGGTCGGCTGGCCCGTGGGCCCCGCACGGGCCTGATCCCGCGCCGGCGCCCACCGGGCGCGCCTCAACCGGCCCCGCCCTCCTCAGGCTGCGGCGTGCTCGAGCGCAGCACCGCGCGCGCGATGCCGCGCAGGATGTGCACCTCCTCCTGTGTCAGCACCGCCCGGTTCAGGCACTGGTTCAGGCGCGGCATCAGCTTGCCTGGGGCCTGCGGTTGCAGGAAGCCGATCTGCAGCAAGGCCTGCTCCCAGTGCGCCAGCAGGCCGCCGACGGCCTGGGCGTCCGCCCAGCGCGGCGCAGGCGTGCGCGCCTGCACCTGGAAGCCGCCGCAGGCCTGGCGCCACTCGTAGGCCAGCAGCTGCACCGCCTGAGCCAGGTTCAGCGAGCCGTACGCCGGATCCGTGGGGATGCTCAGGGCCACATGGCAGCGGTACACGTCCTCGTTGCGCATGCCGTGCCGCTCGCCCCCGAACACCAGGCCCAGGCGATGGTCGGTGCGCGCCAGCGCCTCGAAGCAGGCCCGCGGCGGTTGGGTGGGCGGCCCGAAGTCGCGTGGCGTCATGGCGGTGGCGCACACGAAGGTCACGCCGTCGAGCGCCTCGTCCAGCGTGGCCACCACGCGGGCCGCCTCGAGCACCTCGACGGCGCCGCTGGCCATCGCCAGCGCCTGGGGATGTGCCAGCACGTCGGGCCGGCGCGGTGCGACCAGCACCAGGTCCGAGAAGCCCATCACCCGCATCGCGCGGGCGGTGGCGCCCACGTTCGCGGGGTGGCTGACGTCCAGCAGGATGAAACGGGTATCGGCACGCGGCCAGGACGGCGTGGCGGCGGCGGGAGCAGGGTCGGTCATGCGGGCAAGCCAAGGTGGGCTGGGTAGAATCCGGGATTATCCGCACGTGCCCGGCCCCTGGCCTGGGGATGCCTCCCGCGTCTCCAGACCAGGGGCCATCCGTCCTGCTCTTTTCATCTGCCAGCCCCCTCTTTCCGAACACAAGGTCGACCCATGTCCCAAGCCGCGCTCCACCCCATGCTCAACATCGCCATCAAGGCGGCCCGCAGTGCCGGTGCGCTGATCAACCAGGCCTCCCGGGACCTCGACCTGCTGCGGGTGGAGACCAAGGCCCCCAACGACTTCGTGACCGAGGTCGACCAGGCGGCCGAACGCGTCGTGATCGAGACCCTGCTCGGCGCCTATCCCGGGCACGGCATCCTGGCGGAGGAATCGGGCACGCGGCACGGCGCCAAGGACAGCCACTTCGTTTGGATCATCGACCCGCTGGACGGCACCACCAACTTCATCCACGGCTACCCCTTCTATGCCGTGTCGATCGCCCTGAGCGTGAAGGACCAGATCCAGCAGGCCGTCGTCTACGACCCGGTGCACAACGACCTCTTCTACGCCTCCAAGGGCCGCGGCGCCTACCTCAACGACCGCCGCCTGCGCGTGTCGCGGCGCACCCGGCTGGCCGACTCCCTGATCGGCACCGGCTTTCCCTTCCGCCGCGGCGACAACTTCAAGCGCTACATGGAGATGTTCGCCACGCTCTCGCAGAGCTGCGCGGGCCTGCGCCGCCCGGGCGCTGCGGCGCTGGACCTGTGCTATGTGGCCGCCGGCTACTGCGACGGCTTCTTCGAGACCGGCCTCAGCCCCTGGGACGTGGCGGCGGGTTCGCTGATCATCACCGAGGCAGGTGGCCTGGTGGGCAACTTCAGCGGCGAGGCCGACTTCCTGCACCAGCGCGAAGTGATTGCCGGCAACCCGCGCATCTACGGCCAGCTGGTGCAGGTGCTGGCGCCCTACACGAGCGTCAAGCCCAGCCAGCCCGGCGTGGCCTCCGCCGCCTACAGCGGTTTGACCCAACCGGAGGCCCTCACCCCCGAGCAGGCCCTGACCCAGAGCGCCTCGGAACCCGAACCCGCGCCTGCACCGGCCCCCGCGCCCAAGAAAGCCGTGCGCATCCGCAAGGCCGACATCGACAAGAACGGCGCGCCGTTCTGAGCCAGCTTCCGCGCCGCCCGTCCACGCCCCTGCTTTCCCCCACCCGCCATGGCCGACATCGATCTCAGCGCCCACACGCCGATGATGCAGCAGTACCTGCGCATCAAGGCCGAGCACCCCGACACGCTCGTCTTCTACCGCATGGGCGACTTCTACGAGCTGTTCTACGACGACGCGCGGCGCGGCAACCAGCTGCTGGACATCACCCTGACAACGCGCGGCCAGAGCGCCGGCGAGCCGGTCGTGATGGCGGGCGTGCCGGTGCACTCGGTGGAGGCCTACCTGGCCAAGCTGATCAAGCTCGGCGAGGCCGTGGCCCTGTGCGAGCAGGTCGGCGACGTGGCCACCGCCAAGGGCCCGGTCGAGCGCAAGGTGGTGCGCGTCATCACCCCGGGGACCGTGACCGACAGCGAGCTGCTGTCCGACAAGTCGGACGCCGTGCTGGTGGCCCTGAGCTGCAGCAGCCAGCGCAGCAGCTGCACCGTCGGCCTGGCCTGGCTCAGCCTGACGCAGGGCGAAATCGGGCTGACCGAATGCGACCTGCCCTCACTGGGCGCCTGGCTGGCGCGGCTGAACCCGAACGAGATCCTGATCGACCGCGAGCAATCCGGCAGCGGCCCGGCCGCGGCGGTGCTGGGGGCGCAGAGCGCACCCGTCACCGGGCGGCCGAGCTGGCAGTTCGACGGCGCCCTGGGCCAGCGCAAGCTGTGCGAGCAGCTCCGCGTGGCCAGCCTGGCAGGCTTCAACGCCCAGGACCTGCCCACCGCGCACGCCGCAGCCAGCGCCCTGCTGAGCTACGCCGAGCACACCCAGGGCCGCGCCCTGGCCCACGTGCGCAGCCTGAGCGTGGCGCGCGCCAACGAGCTGCTGGACCTGCCGCCCAGCACGCACCGCAACCTCGAGCTGACGCAGACCCTGCGGGGCGAGGACGCCCCTACCCTGCTGTCGGTGCTGGACACCTGCCGCACCGGCATGGGCAGCCGGGCGCTGCGCCACTGGCTGACGCATCCGCTGCGCGATCGCAGCGTGGCCATCGCCCGGCATGACGCGATCGAGGCCCTGGCCCAGGCCGGCGTGGAGCCGCTGCGCCAGGCGCTGCGCGGCATGAGCGATGTCGAGCGCATTACCGCCCGCATCGCGCTGCGCCAGGTGCGCCCGCGCGAGCTGCAGGGCCTGCGCCACACCCTCGACAGCCTGCCGGCCCTGCGCGACCTGGTGCCGCGCCAGACCGCCCTGCTCGACCAGTTCGGCGAGGCGCTGCACCCGCCAGCCGAGATCGGCAAGCTGCTGCACGCCGCGCTGGCCGGCGAGCCGGCGGCGCTGATCCGCGACGGCGGCGTGATCGCTTCCGGCTTCGACCCCGACCTGGACGAGCTGCGCGCCATCGGCCAGAACTGCGACGCCTTCCTGCTCGAGATGGAGACCCGCGAGCGCACCCGCACCGGCATCGCCAACCTGCGCGTGCAGTTCAACAAGGTGCACGGCTTCTTCATCGAGGTCACCCAGGGCCAGCTCGACAAGGTCCCGGCCGACTACCAGCGCCGCCAGACCCTGAAGAACGCCGAGCGCTTCATCACGCCCGAGCTCAAGGCCTTCGAGGACAAGGCCCTGTCGGCCCAGGAGCGCGCCCTGGCCCGCGAGAAACAGCTGTTCGAGCAGCTGATCGACCAGCTGCAGACCCACCTCGCGGTGCTCACCGCCGTGGGCCGCGCGATGGCTGCCCTGGACGCCCTGGCCGCCCTCACCGAGCGCGCCCAGACCCTGGGCTGGTGCCGTCCGCAGTTCGTGCGCGTCCCCTGCCTGGAGATCGAGGCGGGGCGCCACCCCGTGGTGCAGGCCCGCCTGCAGGAGACCGGCGCGGGCCCCTTCATGGCCAACGACTGCCGGCTCGACGCGCAGCGCAAGATGCTGATCATCACCGGCCCCAACATGGGCGGCAAGAGCACCTTCATGCGCCAGGTGGCGCTGATCGCGCTGCTGGCCAGCATGGGCTCGTTCGTGCCAGCGCAGGCCTGCCGGCTCGGCCCCATCGATGCCATCCACACCCGCATCGGCGCGGCGGACGACCTGGCCAACGCCCAGTCCACCTTCATGCTCGAGATGACCGAGGCGGCGGCCATCCTGCACGGCGCCACCGAGCACTCCCTGGTGCTGATGGACGAGATCGGCCGCGGCACCTCGACCTTCGACGGCCTGGCGCTGGCTGGCGCCATCGCCACCCACCTGCACGAGCGCAACCGCGCCTTCACCCTGTTCGCCACGCACTACTTCGAGCTGACCGACTTCCCCGCCAAGCACCCGCGCGCGCTGAACGTGCACGTCTCGGCCGTCGAGCAGGGCGAGGACATCGTGTTCCTGCACGAGATCCAGAGCGGCCCGGCCAGCCGCAGCTATGGCGTGCAGGTGGCGCGCCTGGCGGGCATGCCGGCCAGCCTGGTGCGCCAGGCGCGCGCCACGCTGGAGGCGCTGGAGAGCCAGAAGCAGGCCGCGCAGGCGCAGATCGACCTGTTCGCCCCGCCCCCCGAGCCGCTGCAGGCAGCGCCCCAGGGCCCGAGCCCGCTGCAGGAGGCCCTGGCGGCGCTGAATCCCGATATGCTCTCGCCCAAGGAAGCCCTGGACGCGCTGTACCGGCTCAAGTCACTCGCCCGCTCGGATGACTGAGGGGCCGACAGCAGGCGTGACGGACGAACAACCCACCCGGCGGAGGGCCACAACATGACGTATTGCGTAGGGATCCGGCTGGACGAAGGCCTGGTCTTCCTGTCCGACTCCCGCACCAATGCCGGCCTGGACCAGATCAGCACCTACCGCAAGATGATGGTCTACGAGAAGCCGGGAGACCGCTTCATGGTGCTGCTGTCGGCGGGCAACCTGTCGATCAGCCAGTCGGTGCGCGAGATCCTGCAGGTCGAGAAACTCGACAACGGCCCCGAGCCGCACCTGACCATCTGGAACGCGCGCAGCATGTTCGACGCGACGCGGGTGCTGGGCAGCGCGGTGCGGCGGGTCTACGAACAGGACGGCCCAGCGCTGAAGAGCGCGGGGGTCGACTTCAACAGCACCATGATCTTCGGCGGGCAGATCGGCGGCGAGGCGATGCGCCTGTTCCTGGTGTACTCGGCGGGCAACTTCATCGAGGCCACGCGCGAGACATGCTATTTCCAGATCGGTGAATCGAAGTACGGCAAGCCGGTGCTGGACCGCATGCTCACCCCCTCCACGCCGCTGGACCAGGCGGCCAAGTGCGCGCTGGTGTCGATGGACTCGACGCTCAAGTCCAACCTCTCGGTGGGCCTGCCGCTGGACCTGCTGGTCTACGAGGCCAACCGGCTGGAGACCCAGCAGATCGTCTGCATCGACGAGCACAACCCCTATTTCCAGATGATCCGCGGCACCTGGGGGCAGAAGCTGCGGCAGGTGTTCGAGTCGATCGACGACCCACATTGGCCCGGCGACGGCGGCAGCACCGCCACGCCCCTGTGCGTGCCCTCCGGCCGCTACGAGCCGATGCGCAAGATCACCCACCCGGGCGAGAAGATCGTCTGAAGCACGCCGGCCTCAGGCGCACCAGCGCTGCAGCGCCTGGGCGATGTGGCGCTGCGCCGCGACCGCCTCTGGCAAGGCGCGGCCCATCTTGATGAACTCGTGGGTGACGCCGCGGACCACCTCGAGGTCCACGGGCACGCCGGCCATGCGCAGGCGGTCGGCATAGGCCTGGCCCTCGTCCACCAGGGGATCGCATTCCGCCAGCACGACGCACGCCGGGGCCACGCCCTCGACCTCGTCGGCGCACAGCGGTGCGAAGCGCCAGTCGGTACGCCGGGAAGCGTCCAGGTAGTGGTCGAAGAACCAGCGCATGGTGGCCTCGTCCAGCAGGAAGCCCTGCCCGAAGCGGTGGCGAGACGGCGTGGCCTCATCGGCCGTGTGCGGTGTGATAAGCACCTGGCCGCGCAAGGGCCAGCCCTGGTCCCGCGCATGCAGCGCCGTCACGGCCGCCAGCGCGGCACCGGCGCTGTCGCCGCCAACCATGAGGCGATCGCCATCCAGGCCCAGCGTGTGTCCGTGCCGGCGCACCCAGGCCAACGCCCCCCACGCGTCCTCGACCGCAGCCGGAAACGGGTGCTCCGGCGCCAGGCGGTAATCCACGGCCAGCACCGCCAGCTGGCCGTGCAGGGCCAGCTGGCGGCACAGGCTGTCGTGCGTCTCCAGACTGCCCACGGTGAAACCGCCGCCATGGAAGTAGATCAGCACCGGCACGGGACCCGCCTGCGTACCTGCCGCGTAGAGACGCACCGGCACCTCGGCCGCTGGCAGGGGAAGACGCAGGTCCTCGACGCGGGCCAGTGGCGCGCGCGGCAGGTCAAGCACCTCCGCGCCCTGCTCGTAGAAATGGCGGGCCTGCGCGACGCTCAGGCTGTGGATGTCAGCCCGGCGGGCGCGCTGCATGCGCGCCAGGATGCCGGCCATGCGGGGGGTCAGGGGGGAATCTGTCACGCCGCGATCTTAGGTCCTGCCGGGGGGCCCTGCAGTGCCTGCAGGTAGGCGCAAAACATGTCAGCCATCGCTGCCGCGAAGGACTTGATCTCCGCGGGCGTTCTCGGTGTCTCGGAAAACTGCTTGCCGACGGTACTGAGCGTCGTCCTGATCAGGTCGCCCGCCACGCCGCGGGTCTTCTTCGACGCCTTGGGAAGCACCTCCCGCATGAACGTCTCGACGACCTTGTCGCCCGCGGCCCGGACCTGCTTCACCTCGGGCTCGTCGCGGTAGAGCGGTGCCGCGTCGCTCAGCGCCACCCGTATCTCGGCCTCGTCGCACTCAGAGCGGACGAAGGCGTGGACCAGCCTGCGCAGGCGGTCAAGCGGGGGATGGCGGGTGTCCTCCAGGATGCCGCAGAGCATGGCCGTGGTCTCCCGCCACTCATCGCTTTGCAAGCGGAACAGGATGGCCGCCTTGTTCGGGAAGTACTGGTACACCGATCCGACACTGACGCCGGCCCGCTCCGCCACGCGTGCCGTGGTGAACCGCCGCGCGCCTTCCTTGGCCAAAACCTGAACAGCGGCTTCGAGGATGGCCGCGACGAGTTCCGTCGAGCGGGCCTGTTGTGGCTGCTTTCGCGAGGAAAGCCGGGGGTTCGGGCGTTGGGTCATGGTGGTGGCTCGGCTTGAGATCGAATGCGAATAGGAAATGTGACGTGTTCGTCATATTCTAAAAAACGCGACGGATCCATCGCTTTTCACTTCTCATTCCACAACCGGAGCACCCTGTGACCACCACCACCCTCCTCGACGCCCCGCTGGGGCCTTTGCTCGACCGGCTCTTCAAGCAGGCCGATGCCACGGCTCCTGTCCTGGCCGAACTGTCCCGCGGGCTCACCCGCGGAGAACTCTCGCGCCTGATGCAAAGCAAGACCGAGTACCGGGATTTCTACGGCCGGCTGAAGGACGTCTGGCTGCCGGTATCAAGGCAGACCGGCGCGTTGCTGTACATGCTGGCGCGAAGCTGCCGTGCCCAGGCGATCATCGAGTTCGGCATGTCCTTCGGCATCTCGACCTTGCACCTTGCCGCGGCCCTGCGCGACAACGGCGGCGGCCAGCTCATCACCACCGAGTTCGAGCCCTCCAAGGTGGCCCAGGCCCAGGAGCATCTGGCAGCCGCCGGGCTTGCCGACCTGGTGGAAGTGCGGCAAGGGGACGCACTGCAGACCTTGCGCAGCGGTCTTCCCGATCAGGTCGACCTCCTGCTGCTCGATGGCGCCAAGGGGCTCTACCCCGAAGTCCTGGGCCTCGTCGAGGGCCGCTTGCGGCCCGGGGCCCTCATCGTCGCTGACAACGCCGACCACAGCCCGGACTACCTGGCGATCGTGCGCTCGCCCCAAGCGGGCTACCTGTCCGTCCCGTTCGGCCAGGACGTCGAACTGTCGATGAAGCTGCGCTGAGACGATGCCGACCCACCCGACCTTGACCGACATGCCGCAAGCCGACGAAGGCGCTTCACCCTGCAAGTTTCCGCCGGGCTTCCTGGTCCCGGTCATTGATCCGACCCGTTGCGAGGCCAAGGGACCGTGCGTGTCCGCATGCCCGCTCAACGTCCTGTCGATCCGGCGCCTGGACCGCGAAGAGAAGGCGAGCCTTGCCCCATGGCAGCGCCTGAAGTCGTTCGTCCACGGCCACAAGCGGGCCTTCGTCCTCGATCCGCAGGCGTGCCAGGGCTGCGGGTTGTGCGTGCGAGTCTGTCCCGAGCAAGCCATCCACCTGAGGCGGAACGACGACTCTGGTTGAGCGCACCCCACCCGCCTCAAGCCTCGAGGCCGGAGGGCGTCGCGCCGGAACGATCAAGCCGGCGCTTGCGCTCCTGCGTGAAGTGCCACCAGGGCCGCGGTGGCTCGCCATCCATGAAGCGGATGGCCGCGATGAAGACGTCCAGGACACATGGATCGTGCACCACGCCTGTCCTGGTGCAGAGGTCCTCGTACAGCTTGTAAGGACACCTGCCGACGAGCTGGAAGGGCGTCGTGATGCCGAGCAGCGCCAGATCCGCCGCGCCGGCGGGGCCCATGTTGGGAAGGTCCGTCAGTTGACGGACCTGTTCCCGGATCACCTTGCTGGGGTTCATGCAGAAGCAAATGCGGTCATTGCACAGCTGCCCATGATGCCTGTGATGCCCAGGACATCCGTTTCAGTGCGAGATGCGGGCCTCACGAGCCAGCCGGCAGTATTCGGCAGGCACGGTCCAGACCTCCGGCTGCAGCTTGCCCGGACCGCCCTGGGACAGCCGCGTTCCCTGGGGCGTACCGAACCACAGCGCGAGGTGCTCCTCGGGGGCGGAGCCGTCCTCGGGCGTTCCCACCACCGCGGCCAGCAGGCCGTCGTACTCCACCAGATCTCCCCGCTTGAACGTCACCGGCACTTCTCCTGCATGCGCCACGCATTCGCGGCAGAGCCGGTGTGCGCCCATGCAAGGCGCACACCAGCCCGCCACCCAGGGGCTCGCTCAGTGCTTGTCGAAGAACTGCTCGTTCTCGGTCGACCCCACCAGGGCCGCCGTGGAAGCCTCGCGCTCGATCGTGGTGGTCACCGCATCGAAATACCCCGTGCCCACCTCACGCTGGTGCTTGACGGCTGTGAAACCCTTCTGTGCCGCCGCGAACTCGCGCTCCTGCAATTCAACGAAGGCCGACATGTTGTGGCGCGCATAGCCGTAGGCAAGGTCGAACATGCCGTAGTTCAGGCTGTGGAAGCCCGCCAGCGTGATGAACTGGAACTTGTAGCCCATGGCGCCCAGTTCGCGCTGGAACTTGGCGATGGTGGCGTCGTCAAGGTTCTTCTTCCAGTTGAAGCTCGGCGAGCAGTTGTAGGCCAGCATCTTGCCGGGGAACTTGCTGCGGATGGCCTCGGCGAACGACTTCGCGAAAGCCAGGTCGGGCTTGCCGGTCTCGCACCACACCAGGTCGGCGTAGGGGGCATACGCCAGGCCGCGGCTGATGGCCTGCTCCAGCCCGTTGCGCGTGCGGTAGAAGCCCTCGACGGTGCGCTGGCCGGTGGTGAAGGGACGGTCGTTCTCATCCACGTCGCTGGTGATCAGGTCGGCTGCCTCGGCATCGGTGCGGGCCACCAGCACCGTCGGCACCCCCATCACGTCGGCCGCCAGGCGCGCCGCCACCAGCTTCGACACTGCCTCGCGCGTGGGCACCAGCACCTTGCCGCCCATGTGGCCACACTTCTTGACCGAGGCCAGCTGGTCCTCGAAGTGCACCCCTGCCGCGCCCGCGTCGATCATCGCCTTCATCAGCTCGAAAGCATTCAGCACGCCCCCGAAGCCGGCCTCCGCGTCCGCCACGATGGGCGCGAAGAAATCGATCTCGTCACTGCCCTCCGACCACTGGATCTGGTCGGCGCGCGTGAAGGTGTTGTTGATGCGGCGCACCACCGATGGCACCGAATTGGCCGGGTACAGCGACTGGTCCGGGTACATCTCGCCGGCCACGTTGGCATCCCCCGCCACCTGCCACCCACTCAGGTAGATCGCCTTCAGGCCGGCCTTGACCTGTTGCATCGCCTGGTTGCCGGTCAGGGCGCCGAGGGCGTTGATGAAAGGCTCGCTCTGCAGCAAGGTCCAGAGCTTGTCGGCGCCGCGCCGCGCCAGCGTGTGCTCCACCTGGACCGAACCCCGCAGACGCACCACATCGGCCGCCGTGTAGGTGCGCTGAATGCCTTTCCAGCGGGGATTCTCGGCCCAGTCCTTGGCGAGGGCGGCGGCTTGTTGGTCGCGGGTCAAGCGGTTCATGTTGGCTCCTGTGAGGTGAAAAGAGGGTGGGAATTGGTCACAACGGCTGTCTGCAGCATAGCCAACATGCGCGCAACTGAACAGACTTATGTCTTATAGATGACCAAATTTACTATCCTTCAAAAACAACGACTTAGACAACAAACACCACCATACGGGAAAAGGTTTCCCGCAATGAAAGAAATTGCGGCGGCGCAGCAAACGCTTCTCCCATGATGCGAAAGCATGCTGCCGATACTGAAAAAACCGGCGCCGGCAGCCGCCGACGCGCACTTCACGCCAGGGCGGTGGTGTCCATCACCGTACTCAGCCACCGCAGGTACAGGCGGTGGGCCAGGCGTTGCTGGACCGGCAAGGCGGTGCGCCCCTGGGAGAGGATCTCTGAAGCACTTTGCACCCAGGCGGCCCCCGGCGCACGCGCCTCGGTGGTCTCCAGCTGGGTGGCCCACTCGCGCATCTTGGGCTCGTCCAGCTCCACATGGAACTGCATGGCCAGGTGCGGGCCCACGGCGAAAGCCTGGTGGATGCCCAGGGCGCTCGTGGCCAGGCATTCCGCCCCCATCGGCAACTCGAAACAGTCGCGGTGCCACTGGAACACGGTCTGCGGCGCCAGGTCATCGAACCACACCGCGCCGGCCGCGGTCGGTGTGATGGCGTGCCAGCCGATCTCCTCTGCCGGCGCCCGCTGCACGCGCCCGCCGAGAGCGCGGGCCATGAGCTGTCCGCCCAGGCAATGCCCGATCACGGGGCGCTGCTGCATCATGGCTTCGAGGACCAGGCGCTCGGCCTGGCGCAAAGAAGGCAGATCGTCGTTGGCGCCCATCTCGCCGCCAAGGATGGCCAGGGCGGCGTAAGGCCCCATGGTCTGCGGGAAGTCCTGGCCGGCTTCGGTGTTGAACAGCTCGAAGGGCAGGCCCTGGGCGCGCAACCACGTGGCCAGGAAGGCCGGCCCATCATCATGGCGGTGCTGCAGAACCAGGATGGGCTTCATGGAAGATCGGCACCTTCACCCGTCGACGGGTGGCGAGGAAGGCCGACAAGGCGCTTGTCGAACATCATGCGTCAAGGTCTCCAGCGGGAAGAAAGCGAGCGAATCACCATGCGGTGCGCGCATCATGCCCGGGAATGCCGTCCCAGCCAACCAGGGACCGCGACAATGCGGGCCCTTGCTCCGAAATCCCGCCCATGCAGATCCGCCCCTACGTCGAGGCCGACTGGCCTGCCCTGTGGTCCTTCCTCGAGCCGACCTTCCGCGCCGGTGACACCTACGCCTATCCGCGCGACATGGACGAGAGGCAGGCCCACGCCTGCTGGATCGGTGCCACGCAGGCCTGCTGGGTCGCGGAGCGGGAGGGCCGGTTGCTGGGCACCTGCTACCTCAAGCCCAACCAGCCGGGGCAAGGCAGCCACGTCTGCAACGCCGGGTACGTGGTGGCGCCCGGAGCGCGCGGCCAGGGCGTGGCGGCGGCCCTGTGCGAGCATTCCCAGGCCGAGGCGGTGCGCCTGGGCTACCGCGCCATGCAATTCAACCTGGTCGTGTCCACCAACACCGGCGCGCTGCGGTTGTGGCAGCGCCTGGGGTTCGGGGTGGTGGGCCGCCTGCCCGGTGCCTTCCACCATCCGCAGCAGGGCGACGTCGACGCCTTCGTCCTGTTCAAGCGACTGGTGCCTTGAGCCGATCTCAATCGGCTTCCAGCTCGACCACCAGCGGCAGGTGGTCCGACATGCGGGCCCAGGCGCTGCCGCTCGGCACAAAGCCGTTGATGCAGCGGAATCCCCGGGTGTAGATGCGGTCCAGCGAGAACAGCGGCACGCGGGAAGGGAAGGTGCGCATCATCGGCTGGTCCGGACGCTCGGCGCGCGCCAGGCCCATGGCGCGCATCGGGCCATCCAGCTTCTCGCCCCAATCGTTGAAGTCGCCGGCCACGAGCAGCCGGTCCGCAGGCGGGACGTGCTGGTGGATGAAGCGCGCCAGGCGTTCGATCTGGCGCACGCGGCTGGCATGCATCAGCCCCAGGTGGACCACGATCGCATGCACCAGCCCGCCCCCCCAGTGCACCGGCACATGCAGCAACCCCCGCTGCTCGAAGCGGTGGTCGGAGACGTCATGGTGGCCGATGTCACCGAGCGGCCAGCGCGACAGCAGCGCATTGCCGTGCTCGCCGTCGCGGGTCACGGCGTTCGTCCGGTAGGCCACCTCGTAGCCCTCGGGTGCCAGGAAGTCGGCCTGCCCCTGCTCAGGCCAGCCGAACCAGGTGCGCTTGAAATGGTGCGCGTGGCCGTGATGGAAGCTGTGGACTTCCTGCAGGAACACCAGGTCTGAATCCAGCGCCTCGACACCCAGGCCGAGGTTGTGGATCTCGAGCCGCTTGCGGGGGCCCAGGCCGCGCACACCCTTGTGGATGTTGTAGGTGGCCACGCGCAGGACCTCGTCGCCCAAGGTCGAGGATGAACGCGTGGTCTGGAACAGGGTCATGGAGGATCGACGGTGAAGCGCGGAAGTTGCAGCACGGCCTCGGCGTTGGACGGCGAAAAGCAGGCGTCGGCAGCCTCGGTCCAGGGGAGCCAACGGTACTGCAAGTGCTCGCGGGGGGCCAGAGAAATTTGAACGTCCCTCGGCACCTGCAGGCCGAAGACATGCTCGGTGTTGTGCGTCACGCCGGGCGCATAGCGGTGCCGCCACACGGGATAGATCTCATAGACATTGCGCAGCCCCCAATCGCGCAGGGCCGAGGGCGGCACCCCGGGAGTTCCAAGGACGATGCCGGTCTCCTCGGCCACCTCGCGCCGGGCCGCCTCGCGCAGGGGCTCGTCGGGGCGGTCGAGCGAGCCCGTCACGCTCTGCCAGAAACCGGGCTGGTCCGCGCGCTCCAGCAGCAGCACCTCGCGGCCGGCCGTGTGGATCACGACCAGCACGGAGCGCGGGATCTTGGGCGGCCGCGCGGCCGCGCTCATCCCCTGCCCCCGGTCACTGGGCCGCCGTTTTCCTGAGGCGGATGTGCAGCTCCTTCAGCTGCTTCTCATCCACCGGGCTGGGCGCGTGGGTCAGCAGGCACTGGGCCCGCTGCGTCTTGGGGAAGGCGATCACGTCGCGGATGCTCTCGGCCTTGGTCATGAGCGTGACCAGGCGGTCCAGGCCGAAGGCCAGGCCGCCGTGCGGCGGGGCCCCGTACTGCAGGGCCTCCAACAGGAAGCCGAACTTGAGCTGAGCCTCCTCAGGACTGATCTTGAGGGCGCTGAACACCTTGCTCTGCACCTCGGCGCGGTGGATCCGCACCGAGCCGCCGCCCAGCTCCCAGCCGTTGAGCACCATGTCGTAGGCCTTGGCGACGCAG